>JBDUED010000156.1:0-5680 GCA_040002595.1 Dokdonella sp.
CGCTCGGCAGATGCGTGATGCGGATGGCCGAGTCGGTCTTGTTGACGTGCTGGCCGCCGGCGCCCGACGCGCGGAAGGTGTCGGTCTTGAGGTCGGCCGGATTGATCTCGATTTCGTCGATGTCATCGAGTTCCGGCAGGATCGCGACGGTCGCGGCGGAGGTGTGGATGCGCCCTTGCGCCTCGGTTGCAGGCACGCGCTGCACCCGGTGCGTGCCCGATTCGTACTTGAGACGCGAGAACGCAGCGGCACCTTCGACGCGCGCGATGACTTCCTTGTAGCCGCCGTGTTCGCCTTCGCTGGCCGAGAGAATCTCGACATTCCAGTGTCGTCGTTCCGCATAGCGCAAGTACATGCGCATGAGGTCGCCGGCAAAAATTGCCGCTTCGTCGCCGCCGGTGCCGGCGCGGATTTCGAGGAACAGGTTGCCTTCGTCGCGTGGATCGTTCGGAATCAGCAGTCGATTGAGGTTGCCTTCGAGCGTCGCACGTTCCGTTTCGAGTGCGGTGATTTCCTCGGTCGCCAGCGCCTTCATCTCCGGATCTCGCAGCATCGCCTGCGCCGATTCGAGTGCGCTGCCGGCTTCATCGTAGGCACGCAGCGCTTCCGTCAACGGAGTCAAGTGCGCGTGTTCGCGCGAAACGTCACGCATGCGCTTGACGTCGGCCAGCACTTCGGGACTGGCCAGCATGTGCTCCAGTTCCTCGTGGCGTTCGGCGAGTTGTTCGAGCTTGTGGCGGATGCGCGCTTGCATGGGAGAATTCGAGGGCGGAGTGCGGAGGGCGGAGGGTTGAGGAGCCGAAGCATTTTGCTTTTTGCTTTCTGCCTTCCGGCACTCACCCCTCGCCCTTCTTCGTCGCTAGGGTTTGTGTTCGTCGTCTGGACCGGTGTCGAACAGCCGCTGCGCCGCGCGCAGAAGTTCCTCGTCTCCGCGCAGCGCAGCCGCGCGCAGGTTTGCGCTCGGGGTGTGCAGCAACTTGTTGGTCAGGGTGTTGGCGAGGAAGTCCAGTGCTTCCTGCGGCGACTTGCCGCGCGCAAGCAGCGCGTGCGCCTTGGCCAGCGTCTCGTCGCGGTTGATTTGTGCAACGCGACGCAGGTCGACAACCGGATTGTGCAGGCCGACCGCGCGCCACCAGCCCATGAAATGCTCGACCGAAAGCTCGATCATCGCCTCCGCTTCGTGTGCCGCTTCACGGCGCGAACGCAGGTTGTCGTCGATGACGTGGCGCAGGTCGTCGATGGTGTACAGATAAACGTCGTCGAGGTCGGCGACCGCAGGCTCAATGTCGCGCGGCACCGCAATGTCGACCAGAAACATCGGTCGCCGCCGCCGCGCCGCGATCGCGAAGGCGACCTGTTCGCGCGTGAGCACCGGTTCGCGGCTTGCCGTCGAGGTGATCACGATGTCGGCTTCGGCCAGATGCCTGGGCAGATCCGCGAGGGAGATCGCGTATCCGCCGAAACGGGTGGCCAGAGCCTGGCCGTTTTCGAGCGTGCGGTTGGCGACGATCAGTCGGCGCACCTTGGCGTCCGTGAGGTGACGCGCGGCAAGTTCGATCGTCTCCCCGGCACCGATCAGCAATACGCAGGCCTCGCGCAGATCGGCAAACACGCGTTCGGCCAGGCGCACCGCGGTGAATGCGACCGACACCGGGTTGGCGCCTATGCGGGTATCCGAGCGCACTCGTTTGGCGACCGCGAATGTATTCTGGAACAAGCGTTCAAGCGGCGCCTTGAGCGTCTGCGCCTGGCGCGCCAGGGCGTACGCGTCCTTGACCTGACCCAGAATTTGCGGCTCGCCAAGCACCATCGATTCCAGTCCGGTGGCGACGCGAAATAGATGGCGTACCGCGTCGCCTTCGTAGTGACGATAGAGGAACTCGTCGATGCGAGCGTGGGTCAAGTCCTGATGACGGTGCAACCAGGTCGCCGGCACGCCTTCGGCGCCTTCGTCGACGGTGCAGTAGAGCTCGGTGCGGTTGCAGGTGGACAGAATCGCCGCTTCGCGCACACCCGCTTCGGCCGTCAATTCGGCCAGCGCGGGTGCGGTCGTTTCCGCCGGGAATGCAACTCTTTCGCGCAAGCCCAGCGGAGCAGTCAGGTGGTTGAGTCCGAGGGCGATGAGGGCCATATGAAGCAGGCGCCATGTACGGATGACCGAACGCTTCGCTGGGCGATCCGGGCGTTGCCTCGGGGTCAGCCGTGGCGGCGTACGGGATCGGATAAGCTAGTCGCAGCACATCCCCAATGGACGGCATAGTCGGCGCAAACTGCGGCGAATTGTGCGGGCGCGAGTCCGCGATATCAAGCAAGACAAGGTTTTGCATGCATTTTTCAGGCTTTTTCCGCGATCAAGAAAACATCGGCTCGGCCCTTCTCGCGGTGGTTGCGGCGCTTTTTTTGTGCAGCGGGCTCGGTGCATGTGCGAACGTGAAACCCCGGGCGGCGGCAAACCGCGTCGAACATCCGGTAGTGGCCCCGGTCGCTGCGGGAAACGATGTGTTGTTGAAATTGCTCGCGGCGCAATTTGCCTTGCAGCGCAATGACCTCCGCGCCGGGGCGAAAGGGTTCACCGAAGCGGCAGATCTGTCCACCGATGCGACGCTGGCGGATGAGGCGACTCGCCTTGCGTTGGCGATCAAGGACTGGCCGCTCGCACGTCATGCGCTCACGCGTTGGCAGCAACTGGCACCAAAGGATCCCGGCGTTGTGCAGTCGCGTGCGTGGCTCGCATTGGGCGAAAAGCGCCCCGACGATGCCTATGTCGATCTTGATGCAATGGCCGTGCGTGGCGACGATCAGGCGTGGCGATCGATCGCGCAGACGTTATTGAGCGCCGACGACAAGTCAGCTGCTTCGCACGTGCTCGAACGTCTGGCCACGCCTGCACATCTGGCGGCCAAGGAGGCCAATTGGATCGCGATAAGCCAGCTAGCGTTCAAGCTTGGCGACAAGGCGCTGGCGCAGCGTTTGTCCGATACGGCGGTGGCTCGGTTTCACGGCGTCGATGCTTACGCCTGGAGTGCGCGTCTGGCGATCGAGCGCGGCGACAAGGTTGTGGCTCGCGCGACGTACGTCGAGGCGCTGCAACGAGATCCGAAGAGTCTGCGCCTGCGCAGCGGCTACGCCGCCTTGCTTGCAGACAGCGGCGACAACGCCGCCGCCGCGCGTGCGCTCGGCCTGGGGCCGCAGAACGACATCACCTACGCGGCTCGCGCAGCCTACGCGGCGCGCGCGGACGACAAGGCAGCTTTGCACGCGCTGTACCGTGAACTTGACGCCGACCGTGATTCGGTACGCAGTGACAAGCGGCTGTATCTGCTTGGGCAAGTAGCCGAGCTGATCGACAAGAACGAAGACGCGCTTGCCTGGTATCGCGCCGTGTCCGAGCAAGGCGAACACTGGTTCGACGCACAGCTGCGCGAAGCGGTCGTGCTGGATCAAACCGGGCGCACCAGCGAGGCGTTGAATTTTCTGCATGCGCTCCAGATACACAGCGCCGATGACAGCGAACAGCTCGGCAGCGCGTATCTGCTCGAGGCGGACATGCTGTCGCGAAAGGATCGCCCGCGTGACGCGCTGGCGACGTACACGCGCGCGCTTGACATCTCGCCCGACGATTTGCGTCTGCTTTATGCGCGCGCGCTGCTTGCAATCGATCAAGGCGATAGCGCGGCAGGTGAACGCGATCTGCGCCGCGTGATCGAACTCCAGCCCGATAATGCCGAAGCGTTGAATGCTCTGGGGTACACGTTGGCTGATCGCAGCCACGTAGGCGATCCGCAGCAGCATGCAGCGCTCGACTTCATCCAGCGCGCATTGAAATTGAAGCCCGACGAACCGGCCATCATCGACAGCATGGGTTGGGTGCGTTATCGCATGGGCGATCTGGATGCATCGCTCAAGGATCTGCGTCGGGCGTACGCAAAGCAGCCGGACGCGGATATTGCCGCGCACCTGGGTGAAGTGCTCTGGGTCAAGGGCGAGCACGACGAAGCGCGCCGAATCTGGGACCAGGGCCGCAAGAAAGATGAAAAAAACAAGGCGCTGCTCGAAGCAATCAAGCGGTTGACAACATGAGCGTGCGATTCAGTGCGGGTGGCGCGCGCATCATCGTGCTGGGCGTGATCGTGCTGGCATTTGCAGCCTGCGCCGGCCCGCGCGTCAAGCCGCTGCAGGCCGATGCGCGCTCGCTGGCGCAGCAGGATGCGCGCGAAAAGGCGCTCGGCGCGCATCAGGATTGGACGGTGCGTGGCCGCCTTGGCGTTTCCGATGGCCACGACAGCGGCAGCGGTTCACTCGAATGGTCGCAGCGCGCAGACGCGTTCCGCTTCACCCTGCATGCGCCGGTGACCGGCAAGACGTGGATGCTTTCCGGCAATCGTTCGCATGCCGTGCTTGAAGGTCTGCATGACCTGCCCGTCGAAGGCGATGATGCCGCGTCGTTGCTCGAGCGCGAGCTGGGTTGGCATGTGCCGGTCGCCAAGCTCGTCGATTGGGTGCGCGGGTTGCGCGCGCCGGGCGTGGCCGACATCCATTTTAGAGCTGACGGGTTGCCGGCACAGATCGAGCAAGAGGGTTGGAAGGTCGAATATCTCGATTACGATCAGAGCCGCAATCCACCGCTGCCGAGCAAGGTGTTCGCGAGCAAGGGAAACTACACAGTGCGTTTGGCGATCCATGCGTGGACGCTGGAGTGAGCGCGATGCAAGCGGCATCGATGGCGCCGGCAGACGCTGCGGGTTGGAGTGATTGGCCGGCGCCGGCCAAGCTCAACCTGTTCCTGCACGTCGTCGGCCGCCGTGCTGATGGCTATCACCTGCTGCAGACCGTGTTCCAGTTGCTCGATTGGGGCGACACGGTACGCATTCGTGTTCGCAACGATGATTCGATCTGCCGCATCAATCCGTTGCCAGCCGTCGATGCCACTGAGGATCTCGCCATGCGCGCGGCGCATGCATTGCGTTCGGCGACTGCCTGCCGGCGCGGAGCCGACATTGCGATCGACAAGCGTATTCCGCTCGGCGGCGGCCTCGGCGGCGGCAGTTCCGATGCGGCGACGGTGTTGAGCGCGTTGAATGCCTTGTGGAACACCGGGCTCGACACCCAGGCCCTGGCCGCGATCGGGTTGCAGCTTGGCGCCGACGTGCCGGTCTTCGTGCGCGGTCACAGCGCATGGGCGGAAGGGGTTGGCGAACGCCTGACTTCGATCGATCTGCCGCCGCAGTGGTATGTGATCATCGACCCCGGCGTCAGCGTGCCGACCGCTGAGCTGTTCGGCGTGGCGGATTTGACACGCAACGCCGCGCATCTGACAATTCCGCTCTTTGCTTCAGGCGCCGCGACCTTCAACGTGTTCGAACCGGTCGTGCGCGAGCGGTTTGCGTCCGTGGCGCGTGCGCTTGATTGGCTTAACGGTTACTCGCCGGCGCGGCTTAGCGGCTCCGGCGGTTGCATATTCGCGGCGGTTTCGTCGCGCGAGGCGGGTTCTTCGATCGCGGCGGCGTGTCCGGCCGGGATGCGCGGATTCGTGGTTCGCGGCGTCGCGCAGTCGCCGTTGTCTGCTCGCTTGCGCGAGTGGCGCGCGGCACAGGCATGAAAGTTAGCGGTGGGACGTCGCCAAGTGGTAAGGCACCGGGTTTTGATCCCGGCATTCGCAGGTTCGAATCCTGCCGTCCCA
>JBDUED010000157.1:0-5640 GCA_040002595.1 Dokdonella sp.
ACAGCATCGTTCAAGCTGCCCATCGTGTCATCCACGAAGGCGATGCGCGTTTCAAGTTCGGTCAGGCGATCTTCCAGCGAAATCGACATCACGCGCAACCAGGCAATTTTTCTATCAGGTGCCGGCCATGTCGCGCCCCGATCGCGCCGGCGGCCTCTCGCTGGGCAAGCGCGAAATCGGCTGCCGCCATTTCACGCACAAGTTCGGCAAAACTGGTTTTTGGTGTCCAGCCCAGGCGCTCGCGCGCGAAGGTCGGGTCGCCCAGCAGCGTTTCCACTTCGGCCGGACGGTAATATTGCGGATGAATGCGCACGACGACATCGCCTTCCTTGATCGTCGCGTCGGCGCGGGTGACCTTGGCGACGACCGCGTATTCATCCGCGCCGCTGCCACGAAATTCAAGTTCCACGCCCATCTCGCGCGCGGACAGCACCACGAACTCGCGCACCGAATGCTGGATGCCGGTCGCGATCACGTAGTCGGTCGCCTCGTCCTGCTGCAGGATCAGGTACTGCGCCTCTACAAAATCCCGCGCATGGCCCCAATCGCGTTTCGCATCGAGATTGCCCAGATACAGGCAATGCTGCAGGCCGCAGAAGGCGCGCGCCAGGCCGCGCGTGATCTTGCGCGTGACGAACGTCTCGCCGCGAATCGGCGACTCGTGATTGAACAGGATGCCGTTGCAGGCGTAAAAACCGTAGGCCTCGCGGTAGTTGACGGTGATCCAGTACGCATACAGCTTGGCCACGCCGTACGGCGAACGCGGATGGAACGGTGTGGTTTCGCGCTGCGGCGTCTCGCGCACAAGACCATAGAGTTCGGAAGTGGACGCCTGGTAAAAACGGCAGCGGTCGCCGAGGCCGAGGCTGCGCATCGCCTCCAGCACGCGTAGAGCACCCAGGCCATCCGCGTTAGCGGTGTACTCGGGTTCCTCGAATGACACCGCGACATGACTCTGTGCGGCAAGGTTGTAGATTTCGTCCGGCTTCACCTGCTGGATCACGCGCAGCAGGCTCAACGAATCGGTGAGGTCACCATAGTGCAGACGAACGCCGCGTTGACCTTCATCAAGCTCGTGGTACAGGTGATCGATGCGTTCGCTGTTGAACGACGACGCGCGGCGCTTGAGACCGTGAACTTCGTAGCCCTTGGCCAACAACAACTCGGCCAGATAGGCTCCATCCTGGCCGGTGACGCCGGTAATCAATGCACGTTTGGCATCCATCTGCGTTCTGTCCTTGTACCGTGACGTCGTTTGCGAGGAAAGCGATGGTAGCGATGGCAGTCGTCAAGGTACAGCAATCGTCCAGCCGCGCTGCGAAACACGCTAGTTCAAACCCCTTGCGATGCTGCGGCCACGACCAATGCCGTAATAGGCCAGACCTGCGGCTTCCACCGTGGCAGGCTCGAAAATATTGCGGCCATCGAAGATCACTGGCGATTTCAGCGTAGCGCGCACGCGCTCCAGATCCGGACTGCGAAACGCTTTCCATTCGGTCACGATGACCAGCGCATCGGCGCCCTCAAGCGCAGCGTACGCCTCCTCGCATACGGTCAGGTCCGTTCGCTCGCCATACAGACGTGCGGTTTCCGATGCTGCCTCCGGATCGTAAGCGCGCACATGCACATCAGCCGCCCAAAGCTGCTCAAGCAGGGTGCGGCTCGGTGCCTCGCGCATATCGTCGGTATTGGGCTTGAATGCCAGCCCCCACAACGCGATCGTGCGGCCAGCAAGGGCGCCACCGAAATGCCGTTCGAGCATCGTGAAAAGCTTTTTCTTCTGCGCCGCATTGACCGCTTCGACGGCGCTCAGCAGGCGCGGCTCGTATGCGTGCGCGCGCGCCGCATGCTCGAGCGCCTTGACATCCTTGGGAAAACACGAACCACCATATCCGGCACCGGGATAAATGAAGTGATAACCGATGCGCGGATCCGAACCAATGCCGCGGCGCACTTGCTCGATGTCGGCGCCTACCTGTTCGGCAATGTTCGCAATCTCGTTCATGAAACTGATCTTGGTCGCCAGCATCGCATTCGCTGCGTACTTGGTCAGCTCGGCCGAGCGCACATCCATCAGCACGATGCGTTCGTGATTGCGGTTGAACGGCGCATACAACATCTTCAGCAGATCGACCGCACGCACGCTGTCTGCGCCGACCACGATTCGATCCGGGCGCAGGCAGTCCTGCACCGCATCGCCTTCTTTGAGAAATTCCGGATTGGAAACCACGTCAAACTCGATTGGGCTGCCGCGTTCGGCCAACTGCCCAGCAATCGCCGCTTTCACCGCGTCCGCAGTGCCGACCGGGACCGTTGATTTGTTGACCACCACCACATACCGCGAGAGCGCTGCGCCGATCGTGCGCGCGACGGTCAGCACATGCGAAAGATCGGCGCTGCCATCCTCGTCCGGCGGAGTACCGACCGCGATGAAAATGACCTGCGCGTGTTCGATCGCAATGGAAGCATCAGTAGTGAACGCAAGCCTGCCATTGGCACGGTTGGCGCGCACCAGCGCTTCCAGACCGGGCTCGTAAATGGGCACCTCGCCCAGCTCGAGCCGGGCAATCTTGTGCGCATCCACATCGACGCAAACGACGTTGTTGCCGACTTCGGCCAGACACGTGCCGGTAACCAGGCCGACATAACCGGTTCCAAAAATCGTCACGCGCATGCAGGCATTCCCTGGGCAACAAACTCGACGAGAACGGGAATTCTAGCCCGCTGAAACACCAAAGGCGCGCCGGTTCGCGGCGCGCCTCTGGCAGGTATCGTTTGCGCTTTACTTCTTGGCGGGCTTGGCTGCCGGCACCGGCTTGGCCGGCATGGCTTTGCCATCAGCGGCCTTGGCAGCCGGCTTCTCGGCCGGGTTCTCGATGCCGAGCAATTCAACCTCGAATATCAGCGTTGCGTTCGGACCGATCGGGCCCGGCGCGTTTTCACGATAAGCAAGGTCAGCCGGCACAAACAGCTTGTACTTGGATCCGACCGGCATCAATTGCAGGCCTTCGCTCCAGCCTTTGATCACGCCGTTAAGCGGGAACGTCGCCGGTTGGCCGCGATCGTAGGAACTGTCAAATTTGGTGCCGTCGATCTTGGTGCCCAGATAATTGACCTTGACCGTGTCGGTGGCCTTCGGCTTCGGGCCGGTGCCTTCCTTCTCGACCAAGTACTGCAAGCCCGACGCGGTTGTCTTCACGCCCTTGGCGGACTTGTTCTTGGCCAGGAACTCGGCCCCTTCGGTCTTGTTCTTGTCCGCCTCGACCTTCTGTTCTGCGACACGCTTTGTCTGCATCTGCTGCATGAAGGATTGACGAACCGCCAGCGCTTCCTCAGTGGTGAGCGAAGTCTTTTCGCCTTTGAGCGTCGCTTCCAACGCCTGCTCGACAACCTTGATATCAATGTCGTCCTTGATCTGGGTAAGGCCGCGACCGATGTCCATGCCGACCATGGTGCTGACCTTGTTCTTGTCGATCGCAACGGGCGTCTTGACCGGTGCCGGCGCCATGCCCGGTGCCATCGGCGCGGCTTTCATCTCCGGCTCCGCAGCAATCGCGCTGCCGAACGCAAAACTGGCCGCAAGCGCGGCAACAAGGGTCTTCTGCACGAAACGCGTCATGTCTACTCCTGAAGGTTTACGGATTGTCTTGCCGGACTGCTTGCCCGACGGGGCCGCAATGAAGCGTGCGTCCGACCGTTGTACGGGGCCGCGTATTGTGTACGGCGCGCAGGGCGTTGGCAAACGAGGTCGTGCGGCACGCTAAACTTCCCCGATGCTGAGCTTTGAGAGCCTTAATCTGCGCCGGGGTTCCCGACTCTTGCTGAACGGCGCGAATTTTCTCGTTCATCCGGGCTGGCACGTCGGCCTGACCGGGCGCAATGGCAGCGGCAAAAGCAGCCTGCTCGCCTTGATTGGCGGCGAGTTGGCCCCCGACAGCGGCAATTTCAACCGCCCGCGTGAGTGGACGCTGGCGCACGTGCGCCAGCAAACCGGGACTTCCGATCGATCTGCGCTCGACCACGTACTCGATGGCGATGTCGAATATCGCAGGCTCGAGCACGCGCTTGGCATTGCCGAAGCCGCTCACGATGCCGCGCGTCAAGCCGAATTGCACGATTCCCTGCACGCCATCAGTGGTTACGCTGCGCGCGCACGTGCAGGCGAGTTGTTGTTTGGACTGGGTTTTGCCGCTGGCGACGAATCGCGCCGGGTTGCAGAATTTTCCGGTGGCTGGCGCATGCGCCTCAATCTTGCTCAGGCCTTGATGTGCCGGTCGGATCTGCTCTTGCTTGACGAACCGACCAATCATCTCGATCTGGATGCGGTGCTGTGGCTGGAGCAATGGCTGCGCCGATATCCGGGCAGCTTGATCGTCGTCTCGCATGATCGGGAATTTCTCGATCAGGTGGTTTCGCATGTGCTGCACATCGCAGATGCACAGGCCGAGCTGTTCACAGGCAGCGTCAGCGCGTTTGAACGCAAGCGTGCCGAGCGGATCGCGCAACAGCAGGTCGCGCATGAGCGCCAGCAGATCGAGCGCGCGCGGTTGCAGCGTTTCGTCGATCGCTTCAAGGCGCAGGCAACCAAGGCGCGCCAGGCGCAAAGCCGGGTCAAGGCACTCGAACGCATGACCGAGATTGCCGCGGTGCGAGCCGAATCGGGTATCGAGTTCGAATTCATGACGCCCGCTGCCCTGCCCGACCCGTTGCTCACCCTCGACGACGCATCAATCGGTTATGGCGAAAGCCGCATTGTGGACAAAGTACGCTTGTCGTTGCGTCCTGGCGACCGCATCGGATTGCTCGGTGCAAACGGCGCTGGCAAGTCGACCCTGATCAAGACGATTGCCGGCGTGTTGTCGCCGTTATCAGGTTCGCGTTTGGCCAACAAGGGTATCGCGATCGGCTATTTCGCCCAGCACCAGGTCGAACAACTCGACAACGATGCGACTGCGGTGCAGCACATATTGCGCATGCAGCCGGCATTTGGCGAACAGGCCGCGCGTGATTTTCTTGGTACGTTCGGCTTTGCCGGGGAGCGCGCACTAGCCTCTGTGCGGGGGTTTTCCGGCGGCGAGAAGGCGCGACTCGCCCTCGCCCTGATTGTGTTCGAGCGCCCCAACCTGTTGCTTCTCGACGAACCGACCAATCATCTGGATATCGACACGCGTGAGGCGTTGGCCGAGGCGCTGCAGGATTTTCCAGGTGCGGTGGTGCTGGTCGCGCACGATCGCGGTCTGCTGCGGGCGGTCTGCGACGACTATCTGCTCGTACGCGAGCACTCCGTGCAACCGTTCGATGGCGATCTGGACGACTACGCGCGTCTTGTGCTTCGCGGCGCGAACGTAACCAGCGTCGCTGCAGAGGTGGGCTCCGATTCGCGCCGCGAAGGACGCCGCGATCGTGCCGAGCAGCGCGCGCGTTTGGCGCCGCTGAGAAGCGAGATCAGTCGGATCGAGAAGGACATCGCGGCACTGGAGGCGGATCGCATCCGCATGCAGTCCGAGCTTGCCGATCCAGCGCTTTATGCAAACGGGCGCAGCGAGACTATCGCCGCGTTGGTCGTGCGCCAGGGGCGGCTCGCGCATGAGATTGCGTCGCTTGAGGACGCTTGGCTGGACGCGCATTCGGCGCTCGATA
>JBDUED010000158.1:0-5537 GCA_040002595.1 Dokdonella sp.
GGACGCTCACGCAAATGAAGGTTCCGGCTCCAGCAAAGGCGCGGCGTGCGCCGACTCGGTCCGCCGTTGTTGCGCGGATGCAAGTGGCTGCGGATGTTTCTGATACCGCGCCAGCGCACATCGCCGAAGGGGATGCGCGGGCGATTGCGTTTTTTCTCGAACGCGCATGGTCGGAACTCGGGCTGGCGGACAACACGCTGGCCAGCTACCGCCTCGATCTGGAAAGCTTCTCGCGCTGGTTGGCCGCGCAGTCGCGATCACTGGTCGATTGCGATCGGCAGGTCATGCAGCGGTATCTCGGCGAACGCAGCGCCAGCGGCGGGGCCAGCGGCAAAGGCTACGCGGCACGTTCGAACGCGCGTCTGCTCTCGTGCCTGCGCCATTTCTATCGCGTACTGGTTCGCACCGGACATCTGGATGCCGACCCGAGCCTGCTGCTGGATGCGCCGACGTTGCCGCGCAGCCTGCCCAAGGCGCTGTCCGAGCGCGAAATCGAGAACCTGCTGAACGCGCCGCCCGCAACGCCGATGGGTCTGCGTGATCGCGCGATGCTCGAATTGATGTATGCGACCGGCCTGCGCGTCAGCGAACTGGTCGGCATCGCTGCGGCGCAGGTGAATCTGCGCCAGGGCGTTCTGCGGGTGATCGGGAAGGGCGGCAAGGAGCGTCTGGTGCCTCTCGGCGACGAAGCAGCTCACTGGCTCTCGCGTTACGTCGCGGACGCACGCGCTCAACTGCTGAAAGGCACCAACAGCGAGGCCTTGTTCGTGAGCAACCGCCGCGCGGCAATGACGCGCCAGATGTTCTGGTTTCTGGTCAAGAAGCATGCGGCGGTCGCCGGCATCGCCGCCAGCCGCATTTCTCCGCATGCCTTGCGCCACTCGTTTGCGACACATTTGCTCAATCACGGCGCTGACTTGCGCGCCTTGCAGATGATGCTGGGCCACAGTTCGTTATCGACCACGCAAATCTACACGCTGGTCGCGAAAGAAGGCCTCAAGCGCCTGCATCAAAAACATCATCCAAGGGGGTGAGGCGCCACGTTTACGCGATGCCATCAGGCATCTCGTGTGGTGCCGAACGCCCGCAGCAGGATGCGCAGGGCCGGGTTGCTTAGTGAGGCCGGGAAGGCCGAACTTAGCAACAGCGTCCGCGCGCGCAGCGAGCGCATGCGGCGCGATTAGCCGATGCCATCGGGCATCGGTTGCGCTGATGAACGCCCGCAGCAGGATGCGCAGGGCCGGGTTGCTTGGTAAGGCCCGGACGGCAGTACTTGGCAACAGCGTCCGCGCGCGCAGCGAACGCGGTCACCACGGAATGGATCGCGTCTGCACCATTGCCGGACTTGCTGAATGCGCAACGGAAGTGATTGCAAGGACAAACGGTCAAATTCATCCTGCCAGTGGGATCGCAATCGCTTTTGCCTTCGTCCCGTACGTGCGAGAATTGCGCATCTCCCGCCACCCGCAAGGGAACGAAGGCTGGCCGTCACGGTCCAAGCTGTCTTGCGCCGGTCGATGCAGTGCAAGGTTTGCCGTTTCCGACCGGTCCTGATGTCCGCTTCACTCTTTTACATTCGAGGTTGTCATGCGCATTTTCCTGTCCGTTCTCGGTCTGCTGCTGGCCGCTCCAGTGCTGGCTGCCACGCCGCAAGAGACGGTCACCAAGGCGATGGCCACGCTTGCGCCAAACGTCAAGATCGATGTGGTGCAGGACTCGGTGCTTCCTGGCTTCTACGAAGCCATCGCGGGGGGCGAATTCGTCTACGTCAGCAAGGACGGTCGCTACATTGTCAACGGCAGTGCCTACGATGTGGCGAACAAGCGCGACTTGACCACGTCTTCGCGCGCTCGTGCGCGCAAGATCGCGCTCGACAAAGTCGGTCCGGACAAGCGCATCGTGTTTTCGCCGCAACCGCCGATCGCCACCAAGCACACGGTGACGGTATTCACCGATGTCGATTGTCCATTCTGTCGCCACCTGCATGAGCAGATCGCTCAATACAATGCACAGGGCATCGCTGTCGATTATCTTTTTTATCCGCTGTCAATCCATCCGGGCGCGGACAAGAAAGCCGAAGCGGTGTGGTGTTCGAAAGACCGCCCCAACGCGTTCACGGCGGCGATGTCCGGCAAGGATCCCGGCCATGCAACCTGCGCAAATCCGGTGCCGGAACTGACCGCACTGGCGCAAAAACTCGGTATCAGCGGCACGCCGACGATGCTGGCTGAAGACGGCACCCAGATTGCAGCGCAGATCGCGATGTCGCCGGACCAGCTAGCTGCCGAGCTCGACCGCCTGGCCGCGGCCAGTGCCGCCAAGAACTGAGGATATTCCCATGCATTTTCGCGTTATGTTTCCCTTCGCACTGGTTGCGCTCGTCCCCGTCCTGGGCCTGGCGGCTGAATCCACGCCGGCCGATACCGCTGCGCGAAAGGCGCTGCTCGAGCTTGTGCCGAAGGCTAAAATCGAGGCGGTCGAACCGGCGCCGCTGGCCGGCTACCGGCAGGTCATCGTCGGCGGCCAGATGGTCTATATCAGCGACGACGGCAAATATCTGCTGCAAGGTGCGTTGCTCGACACGCAGACTCATCGCGATCTGACCGCCGCGCGTCTTGCGGTCGAAAGCAAGCGCAAGGTCGACGCGGTGCCGCTCGCCAAACGCATTGTGTTTGCGCCGTCGGGCAAGCCGAAATTTGTTGTCACGGTATTCACCGATCTTGATTGCGGCTACTGCCGCAAGCTGCATTCGGAGATGGCCGGGTACAACAAACTCGGCATCGAAGTCGATTACCTGTTCTTCCCGCGCACCGGCATCGGTTCGCCGTCGTACGACAAGGCAGTGTCGGTATGGTGCGCCAAGGACCGCAACGCTGCGTTCACGGCGGCCAAGGCCGGCGTCGATCCGGCACCTCTCAAATGCGCCAACCCGGTGGCCGAGGAATTCGCTCTTGGCTCGCAGGTTGGCGTGGATGGCACGCCGACGATCTTCGCGCCGGATGGCACCAAACTCGGCGGCTATCTGCCGCCCGACCAGTTGCTGAGCAAGCTTGAAAATCTCGGCAAGGCCACGCTCGCCGCCAACTGATCGGAGGACCATGCAGCCGGACGTGCGCGGGTGCGTTCGGCAGATTTGCGCGAACGTGCAGAGCCTTATCAGCTATCATAAAAGGCTGCCCTAACCGCCGCCCGCGCCATGATCGCCCTCGACGGCCAGCCCGCGCTTTCTCCTTTCCGTATCGAGCGTCTCAATGTCGAACTGGCGCAGCTCGCGCCGGGCACGGCTCTGCGTGCGGCGCGCCATGTGTATTTTGTCGATGCGGTTTCCGACGCGGCGCTCGACCTGCCGCATCTATGCAATGTGATCGAGGCTCAAAGCGGTCCTGCGCGAGCGGCGACGCTGTGGGTCGTGCCGCGCCTCGGCACACGTTCGCCGTGGTCGAGCAAGGCAACCGACATCCTTCTCGGTTGCGGTTTTGCGGTGCGTCGAATCGAGCGCGGCCTCGCACTCGACATCGACAGCATGCCTGCGCCTGGCAGCGTGGCGTATGCACAGCTGCTGCAGGTGCTGCACGATCCGATGACTCAATCGGTGGTCGGATCGCTCGAAGAAAGCACGCGTCTGTTTCATGCCTGCGCACCCGCGCCACTTGATCGCATTGCACTGGGCAGCGAACCGCTCGCTGCCCTCGACGCTGCGAATGCGCGCCTTGGGCTTGCCCTTGCCGCCGACGAGATTGCCTATCTGGCCGAATGTTTTCGCGAACTGGCACGCGATCCGTCCGACGCCGAACTGATGATGTTCGCGCAGGCGAACTCCGAGCATTGCCGGCACAAGGTGTTCAACGCATCGTTCAGCGTCGATGGCGTTGCGCAGCCGCGCTCGCTGTTCGCGATGATCAAGCACACGCACGAAGTTTCTCCGGCACACACCTTGTCGGCGTATCACGACAATGCGGCGGTCGTCGCTGGCAACTGCGCCGCGCGTTTCTTTGCCGATGCAACCGACGGCACCTTTCGCGCGCACGCCGAACAAACGCACTACGCGATCAAGGTCGAGACGCACAATCATCCAACCGCCATCTCGCCCTATGCCGGGGCTGCGACCGGTTCGGGCGGCGAAATCCGTGACGAAGGCGCGACCGGCCGCGGCGGCAAGCCGAAGGCCGGTCTTGTCGGCTTCACGGTTTCGCACCTGCGCATTCCGGGCCTGCCGCGACCGTGGGAGCACGATCGTCCACTGCCGCCACGTTTTGCCAGTGCATTCCAGATCATGCGCGACGGCCCGCTCGGCGGAGCCGCGTTCAACAACGAATTTGGTCGTCCCTGCCTCGGCGGGTATTTCCGCGCGTTCGAGCAAAGCGGCAGCACGGGCAATCTTCGTTATGGCTACGACAAGCCCATCATGATTGCCGGCGGTATTGCAAACCTGCGCGCGAGCGATGTCGACAAGGGCACGCTGCGCGACGGGGATGCAATCATCGTGCTCGGTGGACCGGCCATGCTGATCGGCCTTGGCGGCGGCGCCGCTTCGTCGATGGCGGCGGGCGCAAGTTCGGCACAACTGGATTTCGCTTCAGTACAGCGCGACAACCCGGAAATGGAGCGGCGGTGCCAGGAAGTCATCGACGCTTGCTGGGCGCGCGGCGCGCACAATCCGATCGTGTCGATCCACGATGTCGGCGCTGGCGGCCTGTCCAACGCCATCCCCGAAATTCTCAACGATTCGCGCGTCGGCGGACAGATCGAGCTGCGCGCGATTCCGAGCGACGACCCGCGCTTGTCGCCCATGCAGATCTGGTGCAACGAAGCGCAGGAGCGCTACGTGATCGGTTTGCGTCCACACGACGTGCCGCTGTTCGAAGCGATTTGCGCCCGCGAACGCTGTCCCTTCGCCGTCGTCGGCCATGCGACAAGCGAACGTCGCCTGGTCCTTTCCGATTCCCGATTCCCTACGCCCGATTTCCAGCCCATTGATCTTCCGCTCGACGTGGTCTTCGGCAAGCCGCCGCGCATGCAGCGCGATGCGCGACGGCACAAGGCGAAAATCGATCTGGTGCCTGATGTCGGCAGCATCACGCTTGACCGCGCGATCGAGCGCGTTTTGCGCATTCCCAGCGTCGGCAGCAAGGCTTTCCTGGTCACGATCGGCGATCGCAGCGTCGGCGGCCTGTGTTCGCGCGATCCGATGGTTGGGCCATGGCAGGTGCCGGTGGCCGATTGCGCCGTCACGCTCGCCGATTTCCAAGGCTACGCGGGCGAGGCGATGGCGATGGGCGAACGCACGCCGCTGGCGCTGATCGACCCCGCCGCGAGCGCGCGCATGGCAGTGGGTGAAGCGCTGACCAATCTCGCTGCGGCGCCGGTGAAACTCGACGAAGTGCGCCTGTCGGCAAACTGGATGGCTGCCGTCGGCCATGAGGGCGAGGACGCCGCGCTGTACGACGCGGTGTACGCGGTCGGCATGCAATTGTGTCCCGCACTCGGCATCTCGATTCCGGTCGGCAAGGATTCGCTGTCGATGCAGACGCAATGGC
>JBDUED010000159.1:0-5511 GCA_040002595.1 Dokdonella sp.
GTCGATGGGCCGCTCAAGATAGCCGTCATGGCCGCCATCGAAGTCGCCCAGTACGGCGCGCGCGACGTCACCGCGACACAAGCTCGGCGCCTGTATGAGCACGCTGCGGCACAAGCACGCGCGGCGCTCGAACCATACGGTTATTACAACGCGCAGGTCAGCGGCAATCTCGCGCTTCAGGGCGACAACTACCTCGCCGTGCTGCACGTCAAACCTGGCGAGCCGGTCAGGGTGACGACGCTGGATATTCGTCTCGATGGCGACGCCGACGGCCAGCGTTCTGTGAAAAAAGCAGTCGCCGCGTTCCGACCCGCAAAAGGTGAACCGCTCGATCATGCCGCTTACGAAAAGAGCAAGGCGGTGGTGCAGGCGGCCTTGTCCGGCAGCGGCTATCTCGATGCGGAACTGGTCACGCACCAGGTCGACGTCACGCGGTCGGCGAACGCAGCGGAGGTGCATCTGGCGTGGAAGGTCGGACCGCGTTACCGATTCGGTGCCACCTCGTTCGAGGGCGGCCAGTTTCCGGACACCTTCATGCAACGCTACATCCCGTGGCACGAGGGTGATTTCTATTCGCAAGATCAGTTGCTCGGATTCCAGCAGCGCCTGATCGATGCTGATTATTTTTCGATCGCGCAGGTGCAGCCGGACTCCGATCACGCGCACGATGGCGTGGTGCCGATCAGCATCATGCTCGCGCCAGCCAAGCGCACGATCTACACCGCCGGCGTTTTCATTGGCACCGACACCGGGCCAGGATTGCGCGGCGGTGTCGAGCGACGCTGGACCAACTTGCGCGGGCACAAGTTGAAAGCCGAGGCGATTGTCGCGACGCGCCTGAAAACCGTGTCTGCGCTGTACCAGATCCCGTTGCCGGGCACGGACAATCACAGTTTCAATCTTGGCACCCGCTATCGCGACGAAAATACCGATACCAGCACGTCGAAAACACTCACCCTTGCAGCCACTGACTCGCGCCTGTGGCACGCCTGGACGCGCACCCTTGGCTTGAAATTCCTGACTGGCAATTTCGAGGTCGCCAATATCCAGGGCAGCACGACGGTGCTCTATCCGGAAATATCCTTCGCACGCAAACACGCCGACAACCCATTGTTCGTGCGCGACGGCTGGTCGCTGACATTCGCTGGTCGCGTCGCGCAGAAAGGAGTTCTCTCCGATGCCAGCTTTGCGCAGGCGAGCGCGGACGCGAAATGGATCCATGGACTCACCGACAATTCGCGTTTTATCGCTCGGGGTTCGCTCGGTGCGACAAAAACCAGCGACTTCAACAAGCTGCCACCGGAGCTGCGCTTCTTTGCCGGCGGCGATCGCTCGATCCGCGGCTATCCGTTCCAGACTGTCGGCCCACCGCTACCGGAAGCGGATATTCCGGCCGCTCGCGCGCGCTGCGCGTCGCGTCCAAAATCGACCTGTCAGGCGCTGGTCATCGGCGGCAAGAACCTGGTCGTTGCGAGCGCCGAATACGAATACTACTTCAAGCCAAACTGGGGCGTGGCGACCTTCCTCGACACCGGCGACGCGTTTTCCACCTTTGCCGACTACAAGCAGAGGCTCGGCGCCGGCTTCGGCGTGCGCTGGCGTTCGCCGGTTGGGATGGTGCGCGTGGATCTGGGCTTTCCGATTCACGACAAGAGCGCGAGCGGCGTCGAACTGCATATCGTGATCGGGCCGGATTTGTGAGCGGGCGCCTCGATCCCGTGGGGTGTTGCGGGCGCACCATGGCGGGGCTTGCATTGCCACGCCTGCTCATGCGCATCGGCATCGTGCTCGCGACCGTGTTGATACTGGTCGGCACGCTTTCGTTCTGGTTGCTGCGCACCGAATCCGGGCTGCACTTCGTATTGGCGCGCGCCATCGGTGCGACCGATGGCAAGCTAATGATCGACAAGTCCGGCGGCAGCCTCGCCGGTCGCGCGACCCTTGAAGGGTTACGCTATGAGGATGCGGCTGCGGGCATCGACGTGCACGCACGCCATGTGACGATAGCGCTCGCTCCGCTGGAACTGCTGTCCTTGCGCCTGCACGTCAGCCGCCTGCAACTGGACGGCCTCGTCGTGGCGCTGAGCAGCGCGCCTGCGCAACCAGCGCAGCAAAAATCGAGTGCGCTCTCGCTCGCGGCGCCGCTGGATGTGATTCTCGACCAACTTGTCGTGACGCAAGCAACGGTCACCCGCGACGCACAACCGCTGTTCGCGATCGACACGCTCGACATGGTCGGGCGCTGGACGCGTGACGGTGTCGCGTTGACCTCACTCGCCTTGCGCTCGCCGGATGGCGAGGTCGAGTTGCACGGCGCGGTGTCTGCGCTGGCCGGCTATCCCGGCGAGGGCGAGCTCCACTTCCATTGGAACATCGGCGGTGTCCGCTATGTGGGCGCGCTGATCGCGCATGGTGACGGCAAGCAGGCCCAACTGGACCTTGCATTGAGCGAACCGATGGTCGCGACGCTGGCGACTTCCCTGACCCCATCGCGCGAATTTCCGTGGACTGCGAACCTCAAGGTCCCGCGCTTCGACCCGAAACGCGTGCAGAAGGATTCGGGCCTTGCGTCTCTTGCACTCGATCTCACAGGCTCGGGTGACCGCACGCACGGTGGGGTCCATGGCGACGTCACGATCAATGATCACCGCGTGCAGCTCGAACCCTTGCGCTTCACGCTCGACGGCCCGCGTTTGACGATCGACGCGCTGACGCTGAAGTCGCCGCAAGCGACCGGCGAATTGCATGCAAGCGGGAAGGTGCAGCTCGACGCGAAACCGATGTCGGCGAACCTTGCCCTGGACTGGAGCGACGTTGAACTGCCCGCCGATCTGGCGGGTCAAGTGCTGTCAACGCATGGCAAAATCGCCGCGAGCGGCAGTACGCAGAAGTTCCATGCCGACGGCACACTGTCGATCGGACCGCCCGGCAATCCTGCAGATATCGCGCTGGCCCTCGATGGCACACCGGATACGATTGTGCTGAAGCAGCTCGCACTGCAGCAACCCAGAGGCGGCCTCGATGCACAGGGTACGCTCACGCTGAAACCTGCGTTTGGCTGGCAGCTCAGCGCAAAGGCAAACCGGTTCGACCCTGGCGCCTTTGCGGCGGCATGGCCCGGCGCGCTCAATTTCGAGCTCGTGACCGCAGGCACGCTGACTGACAAGGGACCCGACGCCACCATCACCCTCGACCAGCTGCGTGGCACCCTGCGCAAACGCGCTGTGTCCGGCGCGGCGAATCTGCGCATCAAGCCCGACTACATTGTCGAGGGCACGCTCAACCTTGCCTCCGGCAACAGCCGCATCGACGTGAGCGGCCGTGGCGGCAATCAAACCGATGCAACGATCAAGTTCGCAATCGCTTCGCTGGATGACTGGCTACCCAATGCCGCTGGCCGTCTGGACGGCCAATTTCGCGTGCAGGGTGCATGGCCGAAACTGGGGTTTAGCGGTCACGCACACGGCGCGAAGATCACCAGCGGCGGTACGCAAATCGGCTCGCTCGACCTCACCGCTGATTTCGCGAGCCTGCAGCCGCCACAAGGCACGCTGCATCTGAAGGCCGCGCAGTTGAGCCGCGGAAATCTGGCATTCGATACCTTGAACCTCGATGCGAGCGGCAACCGCCAGGCGCATCAGCTCAACCTCGATGCACACGGCACGCCGCTTGACTTCAAACTCGCGCTGTCTGGCAGCGCCAGCGATGACGGGCGCTGGAACGGCACGCTGAAAATGCTCGCTGTTGCAGTCAGGAATGCGCCGCCGCTTGCGCTTGAGCACGCCGCGCCACTTGCGTGGGACGGCAAGCGATGGAGCATCGGCGAAACATGTCTCAACGGCAACGGGCCCAGGCTCTGCGTGGCCGGCAATGGCAGCGCCGACGGCGCGCTGGCAGCGCAGTACCGCATCGACCAGGTGCCGCTTGCGCTGATCGCGCAACTCGTGTCGCCCGATGCACCGTTCGCGTTCGCAGGTTCGATCGCCGGGGCTGGCGACATCACGCGCGCCGCGAATGGCGCGTGGATGGGCGGTGCAACCCTTCACTCCGATCACGGCAACATCGCGTCTTCCGATCATCCGCAGCAACCGTTGCTCACCTACAGCAGCCTCGCATTCGATGCCAACCTGTCGCCGCATTCAACGCATGCGACCTTGCAAGCGGCGCTGGATCACGACGGCAAGCTCGACGGCGCGGTCACCCTGAGTGGCGCGCCCGGCGCGACGCAGGCGCTATCGGGCCACATCAATCTCGACCTGCAAAACCTCGCCTTTGTCGAACTGCTGACGCCGGACGTGGCCAACACCAAAGGGCGGCTCACCGCGAATTACACAATCGCCGGCACTCCAGCCGCACCCCAATTGAACGGCGCGCTGACCTTGAAGGATTTCGCCACCGAGCTGCCGTCCGCCGGACTCAAGCTGCATGATGGCCAGATCGTGGTGCGCGCGACCGATGCCGATCATTTCACTCTCGCCGGCACGCTTAAATCAGGCGACGGCAGCGTGACGGTGTCCGGCAGCGGCGGTATCGGGACGACAGCGCCGTTCACGGCAAGCATCAAGGGCGAGAACTTCCTCGCCGCCGACATCCCCGCGGCGCACGTGGTGATCTCGCCCGACCTTCGCATCGAGCGCAGCGCTGCGAACATCAGCGTCAGTGGCAGCATTGCAATTCCAAAAGCCAACGTCGACCTGGCCAAGCTGCCCGGCGGCGGTGTCAACAAACGTTCCCCGGACGTCGTCGTTACCGATGCGGAGCAACCTGCGCCGGGCAAACCACTGCCGGTCATCGTCGCGGTCATGGTCAATCTCGGCGATGACGTGAAGCTGGCCGGACTCGGCCTTGATGGCAGCATTGCCGGCCAATTGCGCGTCGACCAGCGGCCCGGCAGGCTCGCCACGGGCACGGGCACGCTCAACGTCACAGGCACCTACCGCGCCTATGGCCAGAATCTCAGGATCGAAAGCGGGCACCTGTTGTTTGCGGGCACGGCGCTCGACAACCCGGGTCTGGACATTCGTGCGGTTCGCAACATTTCCGGCCCATCGCAAGGCCAGTTCGACGATTCGATTACCGCCGGCCTGCAGATTCGAGGAACCGCGCTGGTGCCGATACTGACCGTGTTCTCCAACCCTTCAATGGAGCAATCGGAATCGCTGTCCTACCTTGTCACCGGCAAGCCACTGTCCGGACTGAACAGCGGCGAAGGCGACATGCTTGGCACCGCCGCGCGCGCGTTGGGCAGCGCCAGTGGCGATCTGCTCGCCAAAGGCATCGGCGCGCGCACCGGACTCGACACCGGCGTTTCCAATTCGAGCGCGCTCGGCGGCGCCGCGTTCACGGTGGGCAAGTATCTTTCTCCAAAATTATATTTGAGCTATGGCGTCGGACTCTTCACACCGGGCGAAGTGGTCAGCCTCAAATACCTGTTCAACAAGCACTGGAATTTCGAAGCCCAAAACGCGACGACGGGAAATCGCGCCGGTATCAATTACCGCATCGAGCGCT
>JBDUED010000160.1:0-5488 GCA_040002595.1 Dokdonella sp.
ATCGGGCTGGATACCGATCGAGCGCAATTCCTTGACCGAGTGCTGGGTCGGCTTGGTCTTGATCTCGCCGGCGGCCTTTATGTAGGGCACCAGCGTGAGATGCATGAAGATCGCCTGCTCGGCGCCGTGCTCGATGCGGATCTGGCGGATCGCCTCAAGGAATGGCAGCGATTCGATGTCGCCGACGGTGCCGCCGACTTCGACCAGCGCGACGTCGTAACCCTGCGTCGCTTCGTAGATGCGGTGCTTGATCTCGTCGGTGATGTGCGGAATCACCTGCACGGTCGCGCCGAGGTAGTCGCCGCGGCGTTCCTTCGCGATCACGCTCTCGTAGATCTTGCCCGTGGTGACGGAGTTCTTCCCCGTCAAACGCGTGTGGATGAAGCGTTCGTAGTGACCGAGGTCGAGATCGGTTTCGGCACCGTCGTCGGTGACGTAGACCTCGCCGTGCTGGAACGGGCTCATCGTGCCCGGGTCGACGTTGATGTAGGGGTCCAGCTTCATCATCGTCACGCGCAGGCCGCGCGCTTCGAGGATGGCGGCCAGCGACGCAGCGGCAATGCCCTTGCCTAGCGAGGACACCACGCCGCCGGTCACGAAAATCAGGGGAGTCATGGACTGCAGCTTCCGCTGGAAAACCGCATTTTACAGATTCTATCGGTTACCGCGAGCTCGATTATGGATGGGACGCTAGCTGCATCAGGCTGTTGGTGCTGAAACAGCGCGATTTTTCTGTTGCAAAAACAAACGGCGCCCGGCCTCGAGAACCCCGGGCGCCGTCTGGCTATGACAGGATTAGCGGCAGCGGCTGCCGCCTGGATCAGTGGCCGGAGTGGCCGCGCAAACGCACGCCCGGGTTTGTCGAAACGCCGGTTCCGAGAACCGAATTCGCCCCGGCACGACCGTGCGCGCCATTGACATGCAGAATCGCATTCTGGCTGGCATGGACTGGTCCCTGCGAGTTTCCACGCGCAACCGCGCGAACGCTGGTGCCGACATTCACGCCGCCTGCACGCGCACTGGCTGCGGCTTGGGAAACCGCAGCCCCGTGGCCGGAGCCTCCGGCGGCAAATACAACGGCTGGAAGGGCGAACGCCGAGGAAATGAGTGTGGTGATGATTATCTTGCGCATTGGTAATGTCCTCTTTTTTGCGAGCGAGTGCCGCCCCTTTTCGGCTCCGGCAGCCTAGGATGAGCGATAAAACCTGCGCTGAATCAGCGTTCATGCACCACAACCGAGCGTCCCATGCGATTGAACCTTGTTTGAGGCAGGGTCTCGTCCCATTTCAATGAGCCTCTTGTCGCAACAACGAACGGCCTTCACGCAGCAAAGCGCTTGACCCGCGTCGCTACGGTCGCCATTCTCGCGCCCGCTTGCGACAACGTTCGATGTGGGGGACACGAAAGGGGCGATGCCTTATGGCAGGGCTGGAAAGAGCATCGCGTCCTGGCGCGCTCCCATGACTGCATCGCGCCCTCCAGCGCTCCCATAATTCCCGCCGAGACTTTCCGAAGAATGAGCACCCGTTACAACGCCGCCGACATTGAAGTCCTGTCCGGTCTGGATCCGGTCAAACGTCGCCCCGGCATGTACACCGATACCTCGCGGCCAAATCACCTGGCCCAGGAAGTGATCGACAACTCGGTTGACGAGGCGCTCGCCGGATACGCGAAAACCATCGAGGTAATCCTGCACGCCGATGGCTCGGTCGAGGTCAGCGACGACGGCCGCGGTATGCCGGTCGACATCCATCCGGACGAAGGCATTCCCGGGGTCGAACTGATCCTCACGCGCCTGCACGCCGGCGGCAAGTTCTCCAATCGCAACTATCAGTTCTCCGGTGGCCTGCACGGCGTCGGCGTATCGGTGGTCAATGCGTTGTCGACGCGGGTCGAAGTTGCGATTCGCCGCGAGGGTCAGATTTATCGGATGAACTTCAGGGACGGCGAGCGCGCCAGCAATCTCAGCATCGTCGGCAGCGTGCCGAAGAAGCAGACCGGTACGACGCTGCGCTTCTGGCCCGATCCAAAATATTTCGACACACCCAAATTCCTGCTGTCCAAACTGAAACATGTGTTGCGCGCGAAGGCAGTGCTTTGCGCGGACCTGACCGTGCGATTGACTGATGAGGCCAGCGGAGAAAAGATCGAATGGCATTACGAAGATGGTCTGCGCGATTACCTGCGCTCGATGCTCGGCGACGGCGAACGCCTGCCGCCCGATCTCTACGTCGGGCATCTGCAGCGTGACAACGGCGCGATTGAATTCGCGCTCGCGTGGCTGCCCGAAGGCGAACTGACGCAGGAAAGCTACGTCAACCTTATTCCCACCGTGCAACACGGCACGCATGCCAACGGCCTGCGCTCGGGATTGACGGCAGCGCTGCGTGAATTTTGCGAGTTCCGCAACCTGCTGCCGCGCGGCGTCAAGCTCGCGCCCGAGGACGTCTGGGATCGCCTCAGCTTCGTGTTGTCACTGAAGATGATGGACCCGCAGTTTTCCGGTCAGACCAAGGAGCGACTCTCCTCACGCGACGCAGCCGGCGTAGTCGAAAACGCGGTACACGATGGTTTTTCGCTGTATCTCAATCAGCACGTCGAACTTGGCCAGAAGATCGCACAACTTGCGATCGAGCGTGCGGCGCTGCGACTCAAAGCCGAGAAGCAGATCATCCGCAAGAAAATTACGCAGGGACCGGCCCTGCCCGGCAAGCTTGCCGATTGCGCCTCTAGCGATTTGTCGCGCACCGAACTGTTCCTGGTTGAAGGAGATTCAGCCGGTGGCTCCGCGCGGCAGGCGCGCGACAAGGATTTCCAGGCAATCCTGCCACTGCGCGGGAAAATCTTGAATACATGGGAAGTCGAATCGGGTTCCGTGCTCGCTTCGCAGGAAGTACACGATCTCGCAGTTGCGATTGGGTGTGATCCGGGCAAAGACGACATTTCCGGCCTGCGTTACGGCAAGGTCGTCATCCTCGCCGACGCCGACTCCGACGGTCTGCATATCGCGACCTTGTTGTCGGCATTGTTTCTCAAGCACTTCCCGCGCCTGGTGCGCGAGGGTCATGTGTTCGTCGCGATGCCGCCGCTGTTTCGTGTCGACGTGGGCAAGCAGGTTTTTTATTGCCTCGACGAAGCCGAACGCGACTCAATGCTGGAGAAAATTGCGCGCGAAAAAATGAAAGGCGCGGTCAGCACCACGCGTTTCAAGGGCCTCGGCGAAATGAATCCGCCACAGTTGCGCGAATCGACGATCCACCCCGACACGCGGCGACTGGTCCAGCTCACGGTGGAAATTGCCGACGATGGCAGCGACGATGGCACCAGCAGGATCATGGATATGCTGCTGTCGAAGAAACGCGCCTCCGACCGCAAGGAATGGCTGGAGACCAAAGGCGATCTGGCCTCGCTGGAGGTTTGAAGGTCTGGCTGCAATGCGGCTGTCAAACTAGCGAACACGTTGTCCAGGCCAGGGGCTCCACAGCGAACAATGGCGCGCTCACACGCGCCACGTCATTGCCGGATAATCGCCTCCCCGCTCCCCTAAAACGCCATGGCCGATACCGCCGTTCCCGATTCACCGGCTGCCGACGCGCCGATCATGCCGATTGATCTGGCTGCGGCGCAGCCGTCGTCCGCGACACAGACGGTCTTCCCGATTCTCGTGATGCTCGGTGTGTGTCACCTGCTCAACGACATGATGCAGTCGTTGCTGCCGTCGATCTATCCGTTGCTGCAGCGCAATTTCGCGCTGGATTTCGGACAGGTTGGCCTGATCACGTTGACCTTCCAGCTCACCGCGTCAATGCTGCAGCCGCTGGTGGGCATCTATACGGATAGACGTCCACTGCCCTTTTCGCTGCCTGTCGGCATGGCTTTCACGCTGGCGGGATTGCTGTTGCTGGCGCATGCGCCAAATTTCACGATCGTGCTGATTGCCGCCGCAATGATCGGCTCTGGATCGTCGGTGTTCCATCCGGAATCCTCGCGCGTCGCGCGGATGGCATCGGGGGGCCGACATGGGCTTGCTCAGTCGATGTTCCAGGTCGGCGGAAATGTGGGTTCCGCGATCGGACCCTTGCTGGCCGCATTCATCGTGATGCCGCGTGGACAGGCCAGCGTGGAATGGTTCGCGCTGGCGGCCCTCAGCGCCATGATGCTGCTGACGCGCGTCGGCACCTGGTATCGCGCGCACGTGCCGGCACATCGCGCAGCGCGCGATTCCGATACGAACGATGCGTTGCCGCGGCGCACGATCCTCCTCACCATGCTGATACTCGGTGCGTTGATCTTCTCGAAATATTTCTATCTGGCCAGCCTCAGCAGTTATTACACCTTTTACCTGATGGAAAAATTCCATTTAAGCGCGCAAAGCGCCCAGATTCATTTGTTCATCTTCCTTGCCGCCGTTGCGGTAGGCACGATTGCCGGCGGACCTATCGGTGATCGCATCGGTCGCCGGGTCGTGATCTGGACATCGATTCTTGGCGTGCTGCCGTTCACCCTGTTGCTGCCGCACGCGGATTTGTTCTGGACGACGCTGCTGACGATTGCAATCGGCATGATCCTCGCATCGGCGTTCCCCGCGATCATCGTCTATGCTCAAGAACTTGTGCCCGGTCGCACCGGGGTTATTTCAGGCATTTTCTACGGCTTCGCGTTCGGAATGGGTGGCCTCGGCGCGGCGCTGCTCGGGCAACTTGCCGACCATATCGGCATCGAAGCGATGTACGGAATCTGCGCCTATCTGCCCGCGCTCGGATTGCTTGCGTGGTTCCTGCCGGCGCTGGAGAAGCCGCGCCGCACCGCGCTTGCATGATTACAGGCAGTTTTGCAGCAAGTGGCGAATGACAACCTGCGTGGATTGTGCGCGTTTGGGTGAATACTCGAACGTATCCTCGTCCATATAGTTGCACTGGGCGAGTTCAAGCTGGATGGCATCGACACCCTGGTCAGGGCGTCCATAGTGCCGCGTAATGTAGCCACCCTTGAAACGGCCATTGGCGATATGCGTGCAGTCACGTTGCGCCGCAAGCACTTCAATGAGTTTGTCCTGCAAAGCCGCCGAGCAGCTCGCGCCGCCCGCCGTGCCGAGATTGAAATCCGGCAGTTGGCCCTCGAACAGGAATGGCACGACGCTGCGGATCGAGTGACCTTCCCAGACCACGACACGCCCATGCGTCGCCCGCAGCCGCGCAATCTCGTTCGTCAAGGCTTCATGATAGGGCTGCCAATACGATTCGATGCGCTGCGCGATTTCGTCTCGGTGCGGCTCCTCACCAGCCTGATAAATCGGCTCGCCACTGAACTGCAATACCGGGCAAAGACCGGTCGTGTTCTGTCCGGGATACAGCGACGCATTGTCCGATGGGCGATTGAGGTCGACCACATAACGCGAATACAGAGGCACGATCATCGACGCGCCCAGTTCGCGCGCAAACGCATACAGGCGCGCGACATGCCAGTCGGTGTCGGGCACGCGCCGCGC
>JBDUED010000161.1:0-5382 GCA_040002595.1 Dokdonella sp.
GGGGATTCCAGTAACGGGTCTGATGACCGAAATGCACGCCAGCTTCGAGCATCTGACGCATGGTGACTTGAGGCATGGTGAAACTCCACGTATATGAGCGCATCGCGACTTTTTCGTTCGCGCGGTGCAGCCCGGGGTTGAGACCTCCACGTATCCGCCGCGTGCGACTCCTTGCGGAGCACCCCGAACGCGGTGACGATACGTGTGCGGATTCGGCATTTTGCCGTTAGCGGCCTTGCGCCTTGCGATCGATTGAAGGTTGCAGGCGTGGCCGCAATGTGTCTCGCTACAAGGGCTTGCGTAGCCATGCGGCGAAACCATGAAAGTATAGCCTGCCTGGCGACCCTGCCACAAGCGACTCCAAGTCAATAGAGGACCCATGCCCGTCACCGTCAAAACCCCGGACCAGATCGAGAAGATGCGCGTTGCCGGCCGCCTTGCCGCCGACGTGCTGCAGATGCTGGTCGCGCACGTCAAACCCGGCGTCAGCACCGATGAACTCGATCGTCTCGCCTACGAACACATTGTCAACGTGCAGCAGGCAGTACCGGCGAACGTCGGCTACAAGGGCTTTCCGAAAACCCTGTGTACGTCGGTCAACCATGTGATCTGCCACGGCATCCCCAGTCCCGGCAAGCTGCTCAAGGACGGCGATATCGTCAATATCGACGTGACCGTGATCAAGGATGGCTGGCATGGCGACACCAGCCGCATGTATTTCGCGGGTACCCCGTCGGTGCTGGCCAGACGTCTGGTCGACACGACGCTCGAAGCGATGCTGCTCGGCATTGCCCAGGTGCGTCCCGGCGCGACCCTCGGCGATATCGGTCATGCGATCCAGAACCACGTCGAAGCGCAGGGTTATTCGGTGGTGCGCGAATACTGCGGCCACGGCATCGGCCAGATTTATCACGAGGATCCGCAAGTTCTGCACTACGGCCATGCGGGCGCTGGCATGAAACTGGTCAAAGGCATGACTTTCACCATCGAGCCGATGGTCAACGCCGGCAAACCCTACACACGCGTGCTGCCCGACGGCTGGACCGTGGTCACCAAGGATCATTCGCTGTCGGCGCAGTGGGAGCACACCCTCGCGGTCACTGATGACGGTCATGAAATCCTGACGGCATGGCCGGAGGCGGCAGCCGCAAACCGCTAGTGGGCTGCAACGCTCATTTGCCGCTTCCTGCATTTTTCATGGCGATACACCCGACTAGCGCAACGTCACTGCCCAAGCTGCCGCGCCTGCCTGCTGCACTTCCGCGCAGTGGCGTGTCGGTCGAGGCGCGGCTCGCGCTGCGCCAGGTGTTGGGCGACGTCGAGCGCACCCTGTCGGGTGCATTCCGCGCAGGCGCCGACGCGCGCGAATTGGTGCGCGCGCGTGCGCGTGCAGTCGAGAGCGTTGTCACGCATGTGTGGCAAGCGTGTGTCGGGGAAGCAGTCGATTGTGCGTTGTTCGCGGTTGGCGGTTTTGGCCGGGGCGTGTTGTTTCCGCAGTCCGATATCGACCTGCTCGTATTGGTCGACCCTGCCGCGGCGCAGCGGCAGGCACGCGCGTTCGAAGCGTTTTTCGCATGCCTGTGGGATCTGGGTCTGAAACCGGGACACGCCGTGCGCACGTCACACGATTGTCGCGCGCTCGCCGCGGAGAATGTCAGCGTGTTCACAGCATTGCTCGACGCGCGTTTGCTCGCCGGAAGTGCGCCTCTCGCCACCGCCCTGGCGCGCGTCGTCGACGACGGCTCGCTGTGGCCGGCAGCCTCCTTTCTCGCCGCCAAGAGCGCCGAGCAGGCGGCGCGGCACGCGCGCTACAACGACACCGCATACAACCTCGAACCCAACCTGAAAGAAGGCCCCGGCGGACTGCGCACGCTCGATCTCATGCGCTGGCTCGGCCTGCGCATCGCCAAGGCTGCCGATTTTGCGGCGATGGTCGCGAACGGGCTGCTCGATGCGAGCGAACGTGCGGCCCTGGAAAAATCGGAGGCGACGCTGTCGCGGTATCGCTTCGCGCTACATCTTGTTGCAGACCGTCCCGAGGAACGCCTGCTGTTCGATTACCAGCGTCAGCTCGCGACCGATCTGGGTTATGCGGACGAACATGCGACGAACCTCGGTGTCGAGCAGTTCATGCAGGGCTATTACCGCGCCGCGACCATCGTCGAACGTCTCGGCGTGCAATGGAAAGAGCGCTGTACCGAACTGCTTGAAGCGAGCGATGCGCCGGCGCGTGAACTCGACCGTGATTTTCTCGGCGTCGGTCCGCGCATTGAGCCGCGTACCGCCGACCTGTTCGAACGCAGTCCGCGCGCGATTGTCGATGTGTTCGCGGTGCAGCTCGACCATCCCGAGCTGCGTGGACTGTCGGCCGAAACGATGCGTCTGCTGCAGCGGGCACTGGCCGAACGCGGCGATGCGTTCGCCGATGACGCGCAAGTGCTGGCGGCTTTCCTTGGGTTGTTGCGGCGCGGCACTGTCGCCATCGATGCGCTGGCGCAAATGAATCGGCATGGCGTGCTGGCCGCGATCGTGCCTGCGTTTCGACGCGTCGTCGGGCGCATGCAATACGACCTGTTCCACGTATACACGGTCGATGAGCACACGCTGCGCGTGCTGCGCAACGTCGCGCGCTTCGCCGATGCGGATGCGCGCGCCGAATTTCCGATGGCATACGAGACATTCGCGACGATAGACAAACCGGAATTGCTGCTGCTTGCCGCGTTGTTTCACGACATCACAAAGGGCCGCGGCGGCGATCATTGCGTCCTTGGCGAGGAAGAAGCGCGCACGTTCTGCGCGAAGCTGCAGCTTGCGCAAGCAGACATCGATCTCGTTGCGTGGCTGGTGCGCTGGCACCTGTTGCTGAGCGTGACGGCACAGCGCCAGGACATCACCGATCCGGATGTCGTGCATCGGTTTGCAAGCGTGGTCGATGGCCGCGAACGCCTCGATCATCTGTATCTGCTCACCATCGCGGACATTGCCGGCACCAATCCGAAACTGTGGAACGCCTGGAAAGCGCGCCTGCTCGCCGATCTGTACGTGGCCGCGCGCCATGCGCTGCACGGTGGTCTCGATCAGCCACTGCAAGCGGAAGTGCGTGCCGCCGAATGCCGCGCGCGCGCGCTTGAGTTGCTCGTCGCCGACGGCTCCGACCGCGCAGGCGCCGAAGCCTGCCTCGAACGATTTCCGCAAGCGAGCTTTCTGCGCCATCGACCCCAACAAATCGCCTGGCAGGCACGCACGCTCGAACGCGCCGCAGACACGATTGTCGTCGCAGTTCTGGCGCAGTCGTTGCGTGGCAGCAGCGAGTTGTTCGTTTGCGCGCCAGACCGCGACGGCGTGTTTGCCGCGATTACCGCGACCCTCGACCGCCTGGGTCTCAACGTCGTCGCTGCCCGCTTGCTGGTAGCCGCGGACAGACGCGTGTTCGATACGTTCGAGCTGCTTGATGCCGGTGCGCTCGCCGCGATTGGCGAGGAGCGTGCTGCAAGGCTGGAAAGCGAATTGTGCCGGGTGCTCGGCGCGCGCGATCTTGCGCCGCGACTCGTGCGACGAGGCATGCCGCGGCGCCTGCGCCACTTCCAGCGTGTGCCGCAAATTGAATTTTCGATCGCGGGTTCGGCCACGCGGCTTGCCCTGGTGTGCAGCGATCGCCCCGGGCTGCTCGCGCATGTCGCACAGGCTTTTCGTGAAGCACACGTGCGCGTTCACGACGCGCGCATTGCGACCTTCGGCGAGCGCGCGGAAGACTTCTTCATCGTCAGCGACGAAGATAATGCCGCGCTGGACGAATCGGCACAGGCCACGTTGCGCGCGATATTGCTGAAAAATCTCGGCACCGTGCAGTCCACCCACAGGATTCCCCATGCAGCCACTTGAAATACTGATTGAGGACGCCTGGCAGCGTCGCGACACGCTCGACGACCACGAAATTTCGACGAGCTTGCGTCCTGCGATAGAAGGCGTCCTCGATGCGCTGGAACGCGGTAGCTTGCGTGTCGCCGAACCCGACGGAAGCGGCGGTTGGCGCACGCATCAGTGGCTCAAAAAAGCCGTCCTGCTGTATTTTCGCATCAGTGCGAACCACGTCATGAATGGTGGTCCGATGGCGGCGTTCGACAAGGTACCGTTGCGATTCGCGAACGCCGATGCCGCCGGTTTCGTTGCCTTGGGCGCACGCGTGGCGCCTGGCGCGTTGGTGCGTCGCGGCGCGTTTGTGGGCAAGGACGCCGTATTGATGCCGAGCTACCTCAACATCGGCGCGCATGTAGGTGCAGGCTCGATGATCGACACCTGGGCCACGGTGGGTTCGTGCGCGCAGATCGGCGCCAACGTGCATCTATCCGGCGGTGTCGGCATCGGCGGCGTGCTGGAGCCGTTGCAGGCGAATCCCACCATCATCGAGGACAACTGTTTCATCGGTGCGCGTTCGGAAGTCGTCGAGGGCGTGATTGTCGAGCGCGGCAGCGTGATTGGCATGGGTGTATTCCTCGGCCAGTCGACCAGGATTTACGACCGCGCGACGGCTGCAGTCAGCTACGGGCGTGTTCCCGCCGGCAGCGTAGTGGTTGCCGGTTCGCTACCCGCTGCCGACGGCAGCCATGGCCTCTACGCCGCCGTCATCGTCAAGCGTGTCGACGCGAAAACGCGCGCCAAGACCGGCATCAACGAATTGCTGAGGACGTAAGATCGCATGACGACGAAAATCTACGGCCTCGACAAGTGCGATACCTGCAAGAAGGCGCGCAACTGGCTCGATCGCAAGAAAATCGATTACCAATTCATCGACTATCGTGCGTACCCGATTGCTCCGGCGACGCTGAAGGAATGGGCGTCGGCGCTTGGCGGTTGGGACAAGCTGGTCAACCGTGCGTCGACAACGTGGCGCGGTTTGCTGGACGCGCGCAAGACGCCTGGCAGCGCAGCGGAATGGACTTTGCTGATCAAGGAATACCCGGCGGTGATCCGCCGCCCATTGATCGTGTTTGATGATGGCCGCGTGCAGCAGGGATTTACCGACAAGCTGTTCGCGCGACTGTTTACGTAAACCCAGGCGTTTGCAAGACGTCCGCTTTCCCGGAATTTCACCATGACATCGATTGTTTTCGATCTCGCCTGCGAACTGATCCATCGACCCTCGCTGACGCCGGACGACGCCGGTTGCCAGGCCGTGATCGCCGAACGTCTTGCGCGCGCCGGGTTTTCGATCGAGCGCATGCGCTTTGGCGACGTCGACAATCTGTGGGCGACGCACGGCAGCGGCGGACCGGTTCTGGTCCTGCTCGGCCACACCGATGTGGTTCCGAGCGGACCCGCCGACGCGTGGACGAGTCCTCCGTTTTCACCGACCATTCGCGATGGCCGTCTTTACGGCCGTGG
>JBDUED010000162.1:0-5313 GCA_040002595.1 Dokdonella sp.
ATGGCGAGGCGAGAGCGGGAAGTTATTGCTCCCGCCCTCGTCTTGAGTGATCACTCGAAGCCATTACCAAAGAGGCGATCGCAGCTTGCGTTGTCGATCACGACATACGGGTTCGGATCGCCGGCGCTGTCGACGGTCAGTCCTGGACCAGCCCCCGCGCTGCCGCTGGAATCATCTGCCGTCGCAACTCGAACGCTGGCGCTGATCTCCGTCAGCCGATCGCCTGCGTGCAGCGGAACTGTCAGCCCCGCCGCCGACTTGTCGAGCACCAGCGTGATTGTCCCGTCGGGTGAAAAGTTGCTAGCAGGGTCAAGCGTGCCGAGTTGCTGGAATGTCGACGCCCCGGCAGCGGGATCGAAGCCGTGAATGCCATAGGTAAACGCCGGCGTCGGTCCATCGTTCGTTGTCATCGAGGCGTAGTACAGCGTGCCATCGGCCGCCGTGAAGTAAGTAACCCAGCGGTATCCCGCGGGCACAGTGCCCAAGGAGGCGACCTTCATTGTGAACACCAGCTTGTTGAGGTGATCGGCAGGTTCACCGATCCACACGAATTGAAGGTCGTCGCTGCCGTTGCCCTGCTGCGGATCGACGCCTTCCAGGCTGGGAGCTGCCGTGTCGGTGATCGCAAGCACGCCAGGCGCCGTGCACGACAGTGGCGTGCCGCTGATCGTAATCGGTTGCGTCGCCACAACGCTCGTGGCGCCGCGAGCGTCGCGCACTGTCAAGCTCGCGGTATAGCTACCTGGCGCGGTGTAGGTGTGCGCCGGAATCGCGGCGCTTTGCGAGAACAGCACCGGCGAGCCGTCGCCGAAATCCATCACGTACCACTCCAGCGCGTCGCCATCTGAATCAGTGGAGCTGGACGCATCGAACGCGATCGCAAGCGGCGCCGCCCCGGATGTCGTCGAAGCGGAGACTACGGCCGTCGGTGGCAGATTCGCAGCGCAGGCGACCGGCGGCAGGGCGTCGTTGACGGCCTTGACGTCAAACGAGCCAAACCCGGTCGTGTAGTCCCATCCGGGCGTGGCCACATAGCCGCCGTTGCTGCCCAGGATTGTGTCATTGAATCCGGCCGCGACGGAAAGCGGGCCACCTGCGGTATCGAGCGCGTAATACATCGGCGCGGCGAAGCCGTAACTGTTGCAGTGGGCGGTCTGAAAACGCGCCCAGACGCCCATGGACAAGGGCGAGGACAAACTCGTGCCGATCACGCCTTCGTGGCGTCCGGCAACGACCGTGTCTGCCATTGAATAGAACGCCGCGGCCGGAGTGAGGTTGAAGCCGGCGTTCATCGCCACATCGGGCAGACCACGCAGCATGGCGGTGGCCCCCGGAACCGCACCGGAGCTGACCTGCCAATCGGGCGCCGGTTCAAACAGACTGTTGCCGCCGCCGGTTCCGTTCCACGTGGTTTCTAGCGCGTAGTTGCGGTTCGCGTCCAGGAATAACGACGTACCGCCAACGGCGACCACATAGGGCGACGATGCAGGATATTCCACCTGCTGCGGGAGGCCGCTCTGCGGTGTCGCCAGGTTGATTGCAACGGCGCACGCAGCGCCGGCATCGCCGGATGAGACGAATACGGTTTGCCCCTGCGCAACTGCTTGCATGAACGCCTGATCATCGGTGGCCAAACCGCCGAGCAATGCCGTGAGACTCTCGCAGCCGCCAATCGAGATGTTCAACGCCTTGGCGACATTGTCGGCGGCGAACTGGTTCGCGCCAAGCGTGATGCTGGTATCGAGGCTGTCGCCGTTGTAGAAAATGATCCGTTTGACGTTGTAGGCAATGCCGCTTGAGGATTGGCTGTCCAGATCCCATTCACCATCATTTGCGGTGGCCTGCGTTTGCGGCACCGGTTCGGTCTGAATGACTGTGGTCGGGATAAAGGGCAGACCCGCATCGTGTTCGGCCTGCTGAAGATCCGCGCGCACCTGCACGAGATCGGTTCCGCCGCTGATGATCGCGACGGTCGTATTCGATCCGTCGGGTGCCGCGTCCGCATCGTAGGCGCGGCGGAAATCGGCGGCGGTAAACGATGCCGTGAGGGTGGCCGTCGTTGGGTCGCCGTTGGTGATCGAGCTGGGCACAGGCGCCGTTGCGGAGTACGGCACCGGCAAGTCCACGCGCTGAGCGACGCTTCGATGGGTGGTAGCCTGCACCACGTTCTGCAACCCCAGAACGGCCAGAACCGTACCACCGAGCGCGAGTGGAACCTGCGCGTCGCTGACGTTGGAGAAGACGGTCTTGCCGTTGATCTGGAACTGCACGAGCTGGGTATTGAACGCCGCCTGCGCAGCGGCCGCGGTGGTGTCTGCGCTCATCAGCATGCGGTTGGAAGCGATGCTGATATTGCTGAATCCCGATTGCACGAAGTAGTCGCGCACGGATTGCACCTGAGCGGCCGTCGGCGCATAGGTAGCCAGAAACTGCTGCGTATCCAGCACGGTGCCGTACTGCGGATTGCCCGGCGTGTGCTGGTTGTGAAGGAATGTCTCGAGACTTTCCTTGTTGCGCATCTGCAAGCTGACGATCACATGCAGCGGCATGTTTGCATCGACCGGATTGCGGATAATGGAACTGACCGGGGCCAGTGCCTTTGTCGCGGTGCTCACCCAAGGCATGACGAGACCGCCGGCAGCGAACGCTGTGGCACTGACAACCAGCGTGCTCAGCACGCCGCCAACGTAAAGCGGTAAACGACGCATGATATTCCCCCGTCTTGCGGCGGCAAGCTTTCCGACTCGCACCGCTCGTCATCTCTCATGCAGCTCTGGCAAAAAGCTGCGGCTGCGCACAGGCCTGCATCGGCGTGTTGCGTGGACAACAGACTAGGTCAGCGTGGGGTTCGTGACGATCCGGTGAATCCCTTAATCCGTGCAGGGGAAAACCATCAGCGGGCTGCCGTTGGCGTCATGCCAGGGGGCACTCAATCAGTTTGCGTGCGGGTGAGCCCGCTGCGGCTTGCGACGTAGTGATCCGCAACTACCTGTGCGACGCACATCGACATGCGTTTGCCGGTGGGGATATGCAGGAATTCGTTCGGGCCATGCGCGTTGGAATGCGGGCCGAGCACGCCGGTAATGAGAAACTGCGCACCGGGAAATTTCTCGCCCAGCATGCCCATGAACGGGATCGAGCCGCCCTCGCCGTTGTAGGCGACGGGGGCGCCGAAAAATGCCTTCGATGCCGAATCGACTGAGTGTTCGAGCCACGACGCCAACACAGGCGCGTCCCAGCCGCTGCCGGCCTTTTCAACATCGAACGTGACCTTGGCGCCATACGGCGGATTGGATTCAAGCAAACGTTTGAGAAAATCACCGCCCTTGGTCGCATTCAATGTGGGCGGCACGCGCAACGAAAGCTTTACGGCCGTGTAGGGGCGCAACACATTGCCGGCGGAATCGAGTGCGGGCATCCCGCCAACACCTGTTATCGACAATGCAGGGCGCCAGGTGCGATTGAGCACCAGTTCGGTGAGGTCAGCATTCATCGGCTGCATGCCTTCGACCAGCGGGAATTTCGCGTAGACATCGGTGCCGAGAATTTCCGCGGTGCGTTTGGCCTGCGCCACGCGTTGCGCTGGAATCTGGACGTGCAATTCCTGCGGCAGGATGCGTCCGCTGACTTCGTCTTCGAGGCGCGACAGCACCTGGCGCAGAATACGGAAACTCGATGCGACCACACCCGATGCATCGCCCGAGTGCACGCCTTCTTCGAGCACGGTGACGACGAGGTTGCCGCCGGTGAGACCGCGCAAGGAGGTGGTCAGCCAAAGTTGTTCGTAATTGCCGCAGCCAGAATCGAGGCACACGATCAAGGACGGCTTGCCGATGCGCGCCGCCAGATGATCGACGTAATACGGCAGATCGTAGCTACCCGATTCCTCGCACGCCTCGATCATGACGACGCAGCGCGCGTGCGCGATGCCTTGAGCCTGCAGTGCCATGATCGCGGCAAGTGAGCCGAAGATCGCGTAGCCATCGTCAGCGCCGCCGCGTCCATACAACTTGTCGCCTTCGAGAACAGGCTTCCACGGCCCCAGATGCGCGGACCAGCCCGTCATTTCCGGCTGCTTGTCGAGATGGCCGTAAAGCAGCACGGTGTCGGCATTCGCCGTGTCGGTGCCGGGAATCTCGATGAAGATCAGCGGCGTGCGCTTGGGTAAACGCACGACTTCCAGTTGCATGCCCGCAATCGGTTGCGCTTTCGCCCATGCCTGCATCAGCGCGACCGCCTGATCCATGTAGCCATGCTCGGCCCACTGGGCATCAAACATCGGCGACTTGTTCGGGATCTTGATGTACTCGGTCAATTGCGGAACGATTTCTCCGTCCCACAGACCGCCGACGAAATCGCTCAGTGCCTTGGAGTCCATCTGTGTCGTCCTCGTGCAAAGAGGGCAATTCTAACGCGCATGCGGCGCGACACGACGACGTGCGAGATTTCCTACACCACTGCGCGGCGCGATCCTGCACGCGGGCGTGACGCACGACACACGTCGCCACCCGACACTGCCCCTACACTCTGTCGCAATGGCTACGCTGCTTGCGCGATCCTTGCAAGCGCAGCATGCGCGGCCTTCGCATCACGAGTCCGGATCTGTCATGCCAGCGTTACGACGAATTTTCCTGCTCCTGCTTTTCCTCGGCTTGGCCCTGCCAAATTTCGCGTGGGCCCAGGTCGACATCAACCACGCGGACGCGCGAACACTTGCGGAAGGTCTGGTTGGCATTGGGCTGGTCAGGGCCGAGGCAATCATCGCGTACCGCAGCGCGCACGGGCCGTTCAAGAGTGTCGATGAACTGGTCCGCGTGCACGGCGTTGGTGCAAAAACGCTGGATGCGAATCGCGCCGCCATCGTGATCGTCGCCGAGGAAAGCAAAGCAGCGCCCACCCGGCAGCGCTGAGCGCAATCCCCAGTGTGAATGAAGCCCTGCACAGCCTTGCGGGCAGGCGTGGTAAACTCCGCGTCCGCCGAAGGGCGGCCACGACCCGCATGATCCTCCCCCGCTATCACATCGCCCCGTCGCAGATCACGGGCGCCGGACAAGGCTTGTTCCTCGACGAGCCGCTGGCGCGTGGCCGCCTGATCATCGCGCCGGATGCGATCCCGCGCGTGTACACCTTTGCCGACGTGCTGGCTCTGCCGGATGCACAACGACTCCTGCCCGCCACGGTACGATGGTTCGAGGACCGCTACACGGTCACGCCGGAATGGCCAGACGAGTGCTTCATCAACCACGCCTTTGAACCCTCGGCGCTATGGCACCTGGGTTTCGTGTTTGCCGGCGCGGATCTTGCTGCCGGCAG
>JBDUED010000163.1:0-5289 GCA_040002595.1 Dokdonella sp.
CAGCAAACCCGAGCGGGCGCGCGCAAGGGCGCGAACGCTTCGGCCGCGGCACAAGGGGGTGTCCCGTCCAATCGAAAAATCAGCCATCGCCGTCCTGCTGCTCGGCATCGAGCCAGGCGTAGAAATCGAGGTTTTCATACAATTCGAGGTTGTCCTCCGCAACAACGACATCGACTTCGGCGCCTTGTTCAAGCGCAAGCGGCGCCACCGCCGGCGAAAGTGCGTGATGGTGCGTGATTCCGAACGCCAGCAGCAGCGCCAGTGTGGCGCCGGCCAAGCCTGCGCCAATCAGCCAACCCAACCCCGCGTTGCGCCGGCGCTGGACCAGTGCGGCCTGACGCGTGCGATTGAGCCGCGACAAGGTCGCTGCATCGAGCGATGCGGCCGATTGATCGAGCAGTTCAAGCGCGCGCTCGACCCAGGGTTGGTTGCGCGGAGCGTTCATCGGTGCGCCTCCAGATACGTACGCAGGTTACCCAGCGCACGAAACAAATGAGTTTTCACACTGCCCTCGCTGCAGCGCATCGCGGTGGCGGTCGCGGCGACATCGAGGCCTTCCCACAGGCGCAGCAGGAACGCCTGGCGTTGGCGCAGAGGCAGGGCGCGCAGAGCCGACTCCAGTGCTCTGGACGCTTCGCGGTCAGCGAGGCGGGCCAGCGGCCCCGGTTCGTACGGGTCCGGCGCCGCAGCGATGGGATCCTCGTCCGCGTCGGCGTCGCGCTCAAACCAGCCGAGCCAGCGTCCACGTACCCGCTGGCGGCGACGCCAGTCATGGATGCGGCTGTCCAGCACCCGCCAGAACAACGGCGCCCATTCGCCCGGCTCGCGCGCGCTGTAGTGGCGCACAAAACCGAACATCGCGTCCTGGACCAGATCAAGCGCTTCGTCGCGATTGCCGGTCGCCAATTCAGCCATGCGCAGCGCACGCCGCTCCGTATCCCGCAGAAAACGTTCGACCGTCCGCGTCGCCTCTGTGCCTGTGGCAGTTGCTGCGCACATGCGTTCGGGGACGCTCATGAAACAGGAATCGGCAAGCATTCTTGAGGCGCCTTTCGCGGAGCTTTCACCACGCCATAAACGCGGCAGCGCGGCAACGGTTGACGCGATGGCCGCGCCACGCCTCACGGAACAAGTTCAATCGCCGATGTCAAGCGGTTGTGCACGGTTGTGCACAATCGCGGCGTGCCCGACCCGACGTGCTGCAATTGCAAAATAATTTCTGTACTGCGGCTTGAATCGGTGTGCAAGTGCCTGAAAATAAAACGCATTAAAGATTGATTAAATATTCGCCAACAAGAGTGGCAGTGCGCCGCCATGCGCTTCCCAGCGCAGTCGGAAACGATTGATCCACAGAGTTATCCACAATCGTTGTGGATAACGGAAAATTCGCAGCGCAGCTCGATAGTTAACCCACCCTCTTGATGGTTTCCTTAGAAACCACCTGCAACTGACACAAGTCGTTGGCGTGGCTGCCGGCTACACTGGAAGCGGCGTGGATTTGGGCATACTGGTCAACGCCAAACGCGAACCATCGTCTTAAGTCGACGCCCTCAAGGTCCTGCGCATGCCCTCGATATCGCCGAGCCCATGACTTCGATCCTGCGCATCGCCCTGCCGGTTCCGCTGAATGTATTGTTCGATTACCGCAGCGATACCGCCATAGCGATCGGCTGCCGCGTGCTCGTGCCGTTCGGGCAGCGGCAGGTCGTCGGCGTCGTCGTCGAGCACGCTGCAACATCGCAGTTGCGCGACGAGCAGCTCAAGCAGATAGAACAGGCGCTCGACGTGGCACCGCTGCTGACCGCTGAATTGATGGCGACCTTGCGCTGGGGCGCGCGCTACTACCAGCACCCGATTGGGGACGTGTTGCAGTCGGCTTTGCCGGTCGCGTTGCGCAGCGCTCGCGCGCTGCCGCAAACCGGTATCTCCGGCTTCCATCTGACCGCGGCCGGAGTCGCGGCACGCACCGATCCGGCGCGCCGTCGCAGCTCGCGCATCGATAGCTTGCTCGATGCGTTGACCAGCGGGCCGATGAGCAGTGCGGCGCTCGCCGCGCTGGTCGGTTCCGCGGCACCTGCCCGCACGGCCTTGAAGCACGGCTGGATCGAACGCGTGCACGTTGCGCCGGATGCAGTCGCGACAGTTGCGCTCGACGGACCACGTCTCAACGACGAGCAACGCGCAGGCGCCGATGCGGTGATTGCCGCCGGCGCCAGCTTTGCGGCGTTCCTCCTCGATGGCGTCACCGGCAGCGGCAAGACCGAGGTGTACCTCGCGATCATCCGCGAGTGTCTCGCGCAGGGACGTCAGGCGCTGGTACTGGTACCGGAGATTGCGCTGACACCGCAGGCATTGCGCCGCTTCCGCGAACGCCTCGGGGTCGAGATTGCGGCACTGCATTCGGGACTCGGGGAAAGCGAACGCGCCCGCGCGTGGCTGGCGGCGGCGCGCGGCGAAGCGGCAGTCGTTCTCGGCACGCGCTCGGCAATCTTTGTGCCGCTGCCGAAACCCGGCGTGATCATCGTCGACGAAGAACACGATGCCTCCTACAAGCAGCAGGAAGGGTTTCGCTACCACGCGCGCGATCTGGCCGTGATGCGTGCCAAGGCGCTCGACATTCCGGTCGTGTTGGGTTCGGCGACCCCGTCACTGGAAAGTCTCGCCAACGTCGCTGCGCAGCGTTATCGGTCGCTGCGCCTCAACCATCGCGCCGGCATGGCGCAACCGCCGGCATTGCATGTCGTTGATCTGCGCCGGCAGCGCTTGAGCCAGGGTTTTGCGGCGCCAACGCTGGAGGCAATCGGCGCCTGCCTCGCACGCGGCGAACAAGCGCTGATTTTCAGGAATCGCCGCGGTTACGCGCCGGTGCTGCTGTGTCACGACTGCGGCTGGAGTGCGCAATGTCCGCAGTGCGAACGCGCGCTGACCTGGCACCGCAGGGAGGCGCGCTTGCGTTGCCATCATTGCGGCTTCGAGCAGCGGGTTCCACGCGCGTGTCCGGACTGCGGCAGCCTCGCTTTGCATCCGGTCGGCGAAGGCACCGAGCGTATCGCGGAAACTCTCGCCGCGCAGTTCCCCGATGCACCGATCGTGCGCGTCGATCGCGACACCACGCGCGGGCGACGCGCCCGCGATGCCTTGTTCGACAGCCTGCCCGATGTCGGCGCGCGCATCCTGATCGGCACCCAGATGCTGGCCAAGGGTCACGACTTGCCGCACCTGACCCTGGTCGTGGTACTTGGGGTCGACGAGGGACTCTACAGCGTCGATTTTCGCGCCAGCGAGCGGCTTGGACAATTGGTCGTGCAAGTGGCCGGTCGCGCGGGCCGCGCGGAGCGCGCCGGTAGCGTAATCCTGCAGACTCATGATCCGGCGCATCCGTTGCTCAACGTGCTGCTCAACGGCGGGTATCGCGCCTTGGCGATGCAATTGCTTGACGATCGCCGCGCAGCGAGTTTGCCGCCGTTTGCACAACTGGCGTTGTTGCGCGCGGAAGCCAAGGACAAAACCGCGCTCGAAGCATTTCTGCTCGCCGCCGTGCGGGCCGCCAAGAATCCATCGATCCTCGCCCACGGACCGCTGGCCGCGCCCATGCCGCTGCGCGCGGGGTTGTGCCGCGGCCAGGTCCTGATTGAAGGCGCCGAGCGCGCCGCCATGCAGGCATTCCTTCCCGGCTGGCTCGATGATGTGCGCGCGTTGCCCGCTGCGCGCCGGGTGCGCTGGTCGATCGATGTCGATCCGGTCGATCTTTATTGAACGTGTCGAGTCGTGCCCCGCAGCACCTGTGCGATTTTTTTTCGCCCAATATTGCTGTAGATCACGGTGGGCGCATCAAGGGCAGCCTGCACGAAGAAGGTCGCCGCGGGCACGCGCCTTATCGCTGAACCGTCCACGCATCGTGCCGACCGCACAATGTCCAAGTCTTGCGCAGGATGTCGTTATAGAAAACGACCTTTTCTGCGGGAGTTGCGGCATGAGCGGTGTAGCACATTCGAGTTTACGTCGCGGGCGGCTGCTGGCACTGCCCATTGCACTGGCGGCGGCGATCCCTGCTGCCGCGAGCGTCCTGACCTGGCCCGGAGCGTCGCCGTGCAACACGACGCTGCAAGCTTGCATTTCCGCCGCCGCGGCTGGCGACATCGTGAACGTAGCGAGCAATGGTCCGATCGCGGAATCGGTCGAAATCTTCCACAAGAGCTTGACGTTGCGAGCAGCCCTCGGTTTTTCACCGGTGTTCCAGAACGGGCCCTCACTCGACGCAATCGAGGCTTTTGGCGCCGACACCGCAGTAGCGGTCACAATCGAAGGGATGACCGTGCGCGGCGGCTTCATCGGTGCTTACCAAGGGGGCAGCGGCGCCTTCAGCGTGCAGATTCAGAACAACATCATTGAAGCCGATGGACTCGGCGGGAATCTCACTGCCATCAAGATAGGCACGTTTGGCGCCGCCCCCACCGGGTCGGTGAATCTTGTCATCTCCAGCAACCACATCGGCCTCGGGTTCCTCGGTGGCGACGACATCTCCGCCATCGGCATCGACGATTTGCCCGGCCAGACCACCGGCCTGATCATGGGCAATACGGTTGTGAGTGGCGGTCCCTCGAGCACGCTCAGCGCGATCAGGATCCATAACGGCGCCGGCGCGGCCGATTTCGATCTGCGCTACAACCGGCTTGAGGCGAGCGGCTACAACGGGGGCATCCTGCTGAGCCAGGACGGCGCCAGCGGCACCATGACCGCACACATTCTCAACAATCTGGTGACTGGGACCATCGACTACACCGGACCACAGCCGGGCGCGATTTCGTTGCTGGCCAATGCAGGTAGCCTGCAGGCCACCGTAGTGAACAATACGCTCGCCGGGAACGCCACCGGTTTCATCGCGAGCGTCGCCTCAGGCGCAACCCTGAGTGGCGTGCTGGCGAATACACTGGTGGCCAACAACGCAAATCAAGGCGTCATCATCGGTGTCACGGCTGCCGCCGGATTCTCCAACCAATCCAATCTCATCTTCGGCAATGGCTCGAACGCCCTGACCCCCGGACCGGGCACGGTCCAGGCGGATCCCAAGTTTGTGGGTGCCGGCAATTACCACCCGCGCAACGACTCGCCGGTGCGTGATGCCGGCAATACGGCTCTTGCCACAGGCCTTCCCGTCGATCTCGACGGTGCCCAGCGGGTCGTCGGCCCGGCCATCGACATCGGTGCGTGGGAGTTGGGCGATTCGATTTTCGCGAACGGCTTCGATCCTTGATCGAGCACCTGCACCGCAAGGGCGCGTACAGCACG
>JBDUED010000164.1:0-5202 GCA_040002595.1 Dokdonella sp.
CCGCGTTACTCTGGCCGGGTCCGCGCTCCATGATGCGACCGTCCGCGTCCGCTGTTAGCAGATTTTGGGCGACAAGGAAATCGAGCGTCGCCTGGATGCGTTCACCGAACTCGTCCTCGGTCCATGGCAGGAACAATTCAGTTTGCAGGAACGGATAGACCAGACGGCCGAGGCGCAAGATCGATGCCCGCGCGATTCGACGATTGTTGAGGAAGCAACAAGCAGTCCATGCCGCCGTCGCGAACAGGTGAACGACGTTGTTGCGGAAATAGCTGAGCAGCACGCCCTGCTTCTCGTCGACCGTGAGCACGTCGCCCAGCGGGTGCGCTACGCGATGGATCCACTGCATCGTTTCGCCGTAGGCGATGATTTCCTGCGCACCGAGCGAGGTGATCGTGACGCGGTCGGAGTACGCGAGAGTACCGAGCAGCGTCTTGCACAACTCCAGCTGGGCGATCAAATCGACCTCAGCCATCGCGTGTTTGGGTGTTGCCAGCAACGCGACGGCAAGGAGATTGATGGGATTGACGTCGGCCGCGCGGTTGATATTGACCAGGATTCGATCGGCCAAGGTGTCCACGGCACCTTTGAGCCATGTCGGCTTGACGTCCGGATCGAGGGTTGCCGCGCGCCAATCCGGCGCGACCTCATCGAGCAGGGCGGTCAAAAACAGCGGCTCGCCGAAATTCACTGCCACCGAGCCATAATTTTGTCGCAGCGCGCCGAGACTGCGAAACAGGCCAAGCCAGGATTCCTTTTTCTTCGGCTTGCCGGACAGTTCGCCAATGTAGGAATCACCCTCGATTATTTTCTCGTAGCCGATGTACACCGGCTGGAACACGACCGGGCGATGCGAATCGCGCAGAAAGCTGCGCAACGTCATCGACAACAATCCGCCGCGCGGGCTCAACGTACGGCCCGTGCGTGAGCGACCGCCCTCGATGAAATATTCAAGCGATACGCCGCGCGCAAACAACTGGCTGAGATATTCGCGAAACACCGTTGAATACAACGAATCATTGAAACTGCGGCGCAGGAAAAATGCGCCGCCGCGGCGCAGCAGCGAACCCATGACCGGCAGATTGAGGTTCACGCCTGCCGCGATATGCGGCGCGGGCAGGCCGTTGCGATAGAGCAGGTAAGGCAACAGCAGATCGTCGATCGTGCTGCGGTGACAGGGCACGTAAATGATTTCATGGCCCGGCGCGATTGCCCGCAACTTGTCGAAGTGGTGCATGCGCACGCCGTTGTAGATCCTGTCCCACAGGCCGGTCAGCAGGAACGACGCCGAACGCACCACCAGCGGCGACTGATCGGCGGCGATTTCCCAAGCGTAATCGCGCGCTCGCGCAGACACTGCTTCAGCATCAATGTTTTCCTTGCTGGCTGTGGCGGCGATCGCGTTGCGCACTGGCGAGGCATTGATCACGCCGCCGATCAGCGTGCGCCGGTGCGAAAGGTCGGGGCCGATCACGGTCGCGCGGATGCGCTGGAAATGCACGCGCAGGATGCGCTGCAACTTGCGCACGCCGCGTTCCGGGTCACTCTGGTCGGCAATGACGCCGCGCAAGCTCACCGGCGCTGCGAACTGCACGTGGGTGTCGCGGCCGTTGAGGATAAGGGCGAGCAGACGGCGGAAGCGCCCGACCACAACCCAGTTTTCCGAGAACAGCACGCTGAACCAACCCGACTCGCGATCCGGCGCGCGCCCGACAAAGATCGACACCGGCACCAGCCGCACATCCTTTTCGGGATCGGCGCGCACCACATCCGCAAGCCGGCTCAGGGTTTCCGAACGCGTCCGGTGCGGACTTCGGCCGAACAGTCGCGGTCGGCGCGACAAGGCGATCACCGCGCGTCGGCGCTTGATCGGCAAACGATCGGCGGCCGCATACGGCGAGGGCAGCCCCGCTTCTTCGCACGCCGCCTCGAGGATAAGTGTGTCGGACAGACCGTAGCGCTCGATCACGTAGACGGTCGGACGTGGATCGTCCGGCAGCAGCGCACGCACGTCCGCCGGCGTGCGATGGATGCGAATCCACGGACGCAACAACGCACTTAGTGCGTCGAGCGAGGCCGGCGCAGCCCGTGCGTCAACAACGCGTGGAGCCGATCGCGAATCGTTCATGCCGGAAATCGAGTGGCGCGGCAACGGCTTGTCCATGCAAGCCGCGCCAACGCGACATTTCAGTTCTGCGGCGGCGCCGACGCAGGAGCCGCGGTCGCCGCGGCTGGCTTCGCCGCTATCGCGGCAGCATCATCGGCGGATTTCTCGTTGAGTTTTTCAATCGCATGCTTGCCATACCAGCGGCCATCGAGATTGAGCATGTCGGTCTCGACGGTGAGCGGCGCATCGAACAATGTGTAGGCCACCTTGACCTTAGCCGTCTTGCCGTCGTTGGAGACGACTGCGGGGGTGACCGAGCCTAGCGTCTTGTCGAGCGAAAAGCCGTAAACGTTGAGAGCGTCCTTCAAACCCAAAAACGCCACGCGCGCCTTCTGCATCGACTGGTCAAAGTTCAGCGCGCGCGCTTCGTCGAGGGTTTTCAAATTGATGTCGCGCGCCGTCTTGCTGGCGATCGCGAGCACTTTCTTGATCGACTCGGGATCGGTGAAATGGGTCTTCTGCACCCACGTCGCGACCGCGTTGATGGCGGCGACCGCCTGAGTCTTCTCTGCGTCCGACATGTCCTTGTTCTGCTGCACCATGCCTTGCAGCCAGCTCGAACCCATTGCGACATACATGGGAATCTGTGACTGGTATTGCGTATCGAACGCCTTGAGCTGCGGTTCCATTTCGGCGTAGAGCTTCTGCTCGGCATCCGGGGCGGTCAGTTTGCCCATCGTCTCGGCAAATTTCTTGCGGTCTTCGTCGGTAATCGGCTTTTCATTGGTGTCCTTCATCCAGTCCGCTTTCACCTTGGCGAATTCGGCCGGCGGCATCGAATTCTGCATCATCCCCGCGATGTCACCCTGCTTGAGCAATTCGGCCGAACGGCGGATGGTCGCATCCGGGGTGTTGGCCACCGTGGAGACAGCCACTGCACCCGGTTCGCCGGGTTTGTTGCATGCGGCAACGCCAACGATCAGCGACGCGGCAAGCGCGGCGCGAAGCACGGTCTTCAACATGGGAATCCCCAAAGCGATAGGCAGGCCGCGCACTTTAGCAGCGGGTCGATGGGGCGACTACTGCCGACTTGGGCCTGTCCGGGCGCTTGCGCCGAAACGGCAGGTCGCGAAAAAAAGAAACCCGGAGGGCAAGCCTTCCGGGCGCAATCCGGCAACGCCGGAGGAGGAAACTGGACATCGTTCTGTGCGGGGTGTGGGGTGAGTTGCGCCTGGCCCTAATTCGGCTCTCAATATAGCGATGATGAACAGTTAAAGCAATACCTTAGATATATTAATACAACCGTCTGATTTATAAATGTTTATTGAAGGAAAAATCTACCTCTGGTCGCTTAGTGCCGCTCGCTTGAGTCGCCGCCGCTCGGTCAGCGGGAGAGACCAGTCATTGTTGAACAAGGCAGGCTCCCAAGCGCCGTAGGTCGGATTGGGCAGCACGAACCAGCGCTCGCCGATCCAGTGTTGATACGGCGCGATCGCGGCGCTGCGGCCGTCTGGCGTATTGGCGCGTACGCCGACAAAATCGCCGACTTGATCGCCAATCTGCAGCAGCACTCGGTAGCTGCGCCCGATAAACTCGCGCCGACAGGTTTTCCCGGTACCGAGTTGTTCGCATCCGGCCACAGCGAGGCCCAGCCCGAGGAACGAGCGCTCACCCAGCGCAAGCGGAAATCCATCGGCGCGCAAATTATCCACAGTCGCCTGCGAAAGATCCTGCGCGCGATTGGACAGATAAAACACGATGACGCCTTGCTTCGCCGCCGACTGCGCAAACGCCAAGGCCCCCGGCAACGCAGTGGCTTTCCTTTCCCGACACCATGCAACCCACGTCGCCTCGCTGTAATCGCCACCGTCGCGCACCAGGCGCGCCTGATACGGCGAGTTGTCGAGCACGGTTTCATCGATGTCGACGATGACCGCAGGCTTGAGCCCACGCAGCGCGGTCTTGCGTTCCTCGCGCGGCAACGCATCCCAATCCGGGTCGGCAAGCGCCTTGAGCAATTGCTCGCCCGCGTGGCGATAGATCTCGCGAAAGATCAGATCGTGCTCAATCGCGGTCTGCGCCCACACAACCGAGTTGAGGTTGTCGTTCGCGTCCGGCTCGGTCGACGCCGCTACGGTGGTCGGTGGCGCGGGCGGCATCGTCGTCATCGGACGCTGCGTCGTGGCGCAGGCGGCCAGCAGCATGGCTGCGAAAACAGGGGACAGCACACGTTTCGGCATGGCAGATTCCTGAACCCGAGGAGGCAGCAAGCGAGAGTCGTCCGAGTTTATGCCAGACACTCGCGTGGGGGCGGATGGTTTTGGCCTTACGATGCGCTCGCCCCGATTGGAACGGATGCTCATGGATATGCCTTCGTACTCGCGCCTCACGTGCGCGACCTATCTGCTCGTCGCACTCGGACTGCTGCTGATCATCAAACTGCACCTGTTGCCCGCGCTGCTTGCCGGACTCCTCGTGTACACGCTGATCAATGCGCTGGCGCCGCCACTTCAACGACATCTGTCCGGCGCGCGCGCGCACGTCCTCATCGTCGCCTTGCTCAGCATCGTCGTGGTCGGCTTGCTGACGCTCGCGATCATCGGGGCGGTCGCGTTTCTGCGCAGCGAGATTGGCAATCCGAGTCTGGTCTTCGAAAAGGTCATGCCGCTGATCGACCGCGCCCGCGCGCAATTGCCGCAAGTAATCGTCGATCATCTGCCTGACAGCATTGACGATTTTCGTACTGCGGCAATTGATTGGTTGCGGCTGCATGCCGCATCGTTGCAACTGGCCGGCAAGGCCGCCGTGCGCGTGGTCGTGCATCTGCTCATTGGCGTGATCCTCGGCGCCATGATCGCGCTCGCCAGCGCCTGCCCGCTCGGGCGTGGCGGCCCGTTGGTCGAAGCCCTGATCGCGCGCTGCACGACTTTGGTCAGCGCGTTCCACGACATCGTATTTGCGCAAGTCAAGATCTCGGCGATCAATACCGCGTTCACCGCGATCTTCCTGTTGGTAGTGCTGCCACTGTTCGGCTTCGAACTGCCTCTGGCCAAGAGCCTGGTGGTGGCGACCTTTGTGATCGGCCTGCTGCCGGT
>JBDUED010000165.1:0-5175 GCA_040002595.1 Dokdonella sp.
AGGAATTGAAGGACATCATCGCGATTCTCGGCATGGACGAGCTGAGCGAAGAAGATAAACAGTCGGTCACGCGTGCGCGCAAGATCGAACGCTTCTTCTCGCAGCCGTTCACTGTCGCGCAGGTATTTACCGGCGCGCCCGGCAAGTACGTGTCGCTGAAAGAAACCATCCGTGGCTTCAAGATGATCTGTGACGGCGAGTGCGATCACCTGCCGGAACAGGCCTTCTACATGGTCGGCGGCATTGACGAGGCGTTCGAGAAGGCCAAGGCGATGGAGAAGAAGGCCGCCTGAGCGACCGCTCTGCGGCCGCGGGGAATCGAGAACAGGAAATCGGGAATCGTCAAAAGCGAACGCTTGCGCCGCCCTGCTCCAATCATTCCCGATTCCCCATGCACGATTCCCGTTGATCGAACGAAGTGAGAGCAACATGAGCACAATCCGTTGCGACATCGTCAGCGCCGAGGAGGAAATCTTCCACGGCAATGCGCAAATGGTTATCGCCACCGGCGAAATGGGCGAGCTTGGCATCGCGCCGCGGCATGCCCCGCTGATCACACGCCTGAAGCCCGGTCAGGTGCGCGTGCAACTGGAGAACGGCGAGGAGCAGTTCTTCTACGTGTCTGGCGGAATTCTCGAAGTGCAGCCGAGCGTTGTCACCATCCTTGCCGACACCGCGATCCGCGCCAAGGATCTGGATGAGGCGGCCGCGCGCAACGCCAAGGAGGAAGCCGAGCGCGTGCTGGCCAACCGAACGGATGCGCTCGAAGTCGCGCAAGCCCAGGCGCAGCTCGCGCAAGCGCTCGCGCAGTTGCAGGCACTCGATCGCCTGCGCCGTGCACACAAGCACTGATCGGGTATTTCCCGCGGTCACAGCACGGAGTCTGATGGGCGGGGACGCAGTTCCGATACTCTTGTGCCGACTCCCTTGAACCGCACAACGAACGCCGGCGAGAGCCGGCGTTCGTGTTTGCATGGCTCAGCGATAAATCCAGTGGCGCGACAATACGAAACTGCCGATCGACAACACGCCGTCGATCAGCGGTTTGGCGAGCCAGGCCCAGCCTAGTCCGAATGCCCGATCGATCGCGGATACCGCACCGGTGCTGATCACTGTCGACACGATCCATAGCACTGAATAACGCCAGAACTGGCGCCAGCCCGGTCCGCGACCATCGCGCGCAAAGGTGATGCTGCCATTCAACCAGAAGCCAAGCGTGGCGCCGCTGATGCGACCGGCAATATTGGCCAGCGCGACGGGAACGCCCATGTGGCTCAGTCCCACCATCACGCCCCAATCGATCAACCATTGCGCCACTCCGATCATGGCGAAGCGGCGACTTTGTTTGAGCAGGGTCATGGCTGCATCCCTGCGGCCAGCGGCGTGCGTTCTGCGCACGCCGCGAGCCCGGCAAGGACGATGGCACTCTCGGCAATGGAGCGAAGAAGGGTGGACATGCATGCAGATCCGGACGCAGCCGGCAATCGTAGCAGGCGTGTGCGCAGCGCATGATTTTGCAAACTGGGCAAGCTGTTGGCAACCCGCCCCTGCCCAGCAATTCCGGTGCGGGTGTACCAGCGTCGTCGTCGGGCGGAAATACGGTGCGCGATAAAGGGCCGACCCCTCTAGAATGGGCGTCCGACGCCACCCTGGGAATCGATGTGACGGGCACCCCCTTGCATGTGATCGTTCTCGCCGCCGGCGAGGGCAAGCGGATGAAGTCCGCCAAACCAAAGGTCCTGATGCCGCTCGCAGGACGCCCGCTGCTGGCGCATGTGCTCGACACCGCGCGGGCGCTGCATCCGGCGCGCATTCACGTCGTCCACGGCCATCTGGGCGATCAGGTGCGCGCGGTGCTGACCGATCTGGGTGATCTGACCTGGGTGCAGCAAGCCGAACAACGCGGCACCGGACATGCGGTCAAGCTCGCCATGCCAGGCGTGCCTGATGGCGCCCGCGTACTGGTGCTCTATGGTGACGTGCCTTTGATCCACGACGATACGCTGCGCCGCCTGCTCGAGCTGAAATCGCCACTCACCGCACTGGTGACCCACCTCGACAATCCGTACGGCTACGGGCGCGTGGTGCGTGATGGCATCGGTCGCGTGCGCGCTATCGTCGAGGAAAAAGACTGCACGCCCGAACAGCGCGCGATCACCTTGGTCAACAGTGGCATCCTCGCTGCCGATGCGCAGCGACTGCGCGCTTGGCTCAGTAACCTGACCAATGCCAATTCGCAGGGTGAGTACTACCTCACTGACGTGTTCTCGCTGGCCAGCGAAGACGGCGAACCGGCCGAGGCGAGTTCGTGCCTCAATCCGCAAGAAGTCTTCGGCGCGAACGATGCGTGGCAACTAGCCGCGCTCGAACGTCTGTACCAGCGTCTTCGCGCGACGACCTTGGCTGCCGCCGGGGTGCGTTTTGCCGATCCGGTGCGGTTTGACGTACGCGGCGACGTGCGCGTCGGCCGCGACGTCGAGATCGATATCGACGTGATCCTCGAGGGTCTGGTTGAACTGGGCGACGACGTGCGCATCGGCCCGTACTGCCGCGTGCGCAACTCGACCCTCGCCGCCGGCACACGGGTTCATTCGCATTGCAACCTCGACGGCGTGGTGACGCAGGGTCCGTGCAGCATCGGCCCCTTCGCACGCCTGCGCCCAGGTACCGTGCTTGGCAGCGGCGTGCAGATCGGCAATTTCGTCGAGACCAAGAAAGCGCATCTGGGCGACAACGCCAAGGCCAATCATCTGAGCTATCTCGGCGATGCGGAAATCGGCGCGGAGGTAAACATCGGCGCCGGCACCATCACCTGCAATTACGATGGAGCGAGCAAACACGTCACGACGATCGAGGACGGCGCCTTCATCGGCTCGAACAGCGCGCTGATTGCGCCGCTGCGCATCGGCAAGAACGCGACGATTGGCGCCGGTTCGACCATCGGCAAGGAAGTCCCGCCAGGCGAACTTACACTCGCGCGTGCGCGCCAGACGACGATACCGGGCTGGACACGGCCGAAGAAAAAATAGCGGGGGGAGCCGACGCGGCAGTCCGCCTGCTGCGCATGTCTTGCTAGACTTGCGGCCTCCTTAGCGGATCTGCCAATGGATGCTGCCACCCTGCCCGACCGCGAAGAAATGCGTGTCGCCGTGATTGGTCTGGGCTATGTCGGACTGCCGCTCGCCGCCGGTTTCGGTCGCAAACTTCCGACCCTGGGTTTCGACATCAATCGCGCGCGCATTGAGGAGTTGCGCGCGCACCGCGACCACACGCTGGAAGTGACCGCGGACGAACTGGCATCGAGCACCCAGCTTCGCTTCAGCGCCGACGCTGCCGATCTCTCTGGATGCAACGTGTTCATCGTGACCGTACCCACGCCGATCGACAGCGCCAAGCGGCCGGATCTGGGCCCGCTTGAAGCCGCCAGCCGCACGGTAGGCCAGGCGATTGGCCGCGGTGCGGTGGTGATCTTCGAATCAACCGTGTACCCGGGCGCGACCGAAGAAGTGTGCGTGCCGATCATCGAACGCGAATCGGGTCTTGCATTCAACCTCGACTTTTATGCCGGCTACAGTCCGGAACGCATCAACCCGGGCGACAAGCAGCATCGCCTCGAAACCATTGTGAAGGTAACGTCGGGTTCAACGCCGCAAACGGCTGATTTTGTCGATGCGCTGTATCGCACGATCATCATCGCCGGCACGCACAAGGCATCCAGCATCCGCGTTGCCGAGGCGGCCAAGGTGATCGAAAACACCCAGCGCGACCTCAACATCGCGCTGATCAATGAACTGGCGTTGATCTTTCATCGACTCGGCATCGATACCACAGATGTGCTCGCGGCGGCCGGTACAAAATGGAACTTCTTGCCATTTCGCCCGGGTCTCGTCGGCGGCCACTGCATTGGCGTCGATCCGTATTACCTCACCCACAAGGCGCAGCAGATCGGCTATCACCCCGAAGTGATCCTGTCCGGCCGGCGCATCAACGATGGCATGGGTAGTCATGTCGCCCAGCGCGTGATCAAGCTGATGACGCAGCGGCGCATCCATGCCGCCGGCGCCAACGTGCTCGTGCTCGGCCTCGCGTTCAAGGAAAACTGTCCGGACCTGCGCAACACGCGTGTGGTCGATGTGGTAAGCGAATTCAAGAGCTATCACGCAAACGTCGACGTCCATGATCCATGGGTCAGCGCGGATGACGCGCGACTTGAATATGGCCTCGAGCTCGTCAGCGAACTCGTTCCCGGAAAATACGACGCAATGATTCTCGCGGTCGCGCACCGCCAGTTCATCGAGCTGGGCGCCGACGGCATTCGCGCGCTGGGCAAACCAGGCTGCGTGCTGTTCGACGTGAAACAGGTTCTGCCGCGCGAGAAGGTTGACGATCGTTTGTAGTTGCGGGAGCACCGCAAGGCGCAATGCGCTTGGTCGGCTCGCCACGCAAGGCATCGCGCCTTCCGGCGTTCCCGCCAAGCCAAGGAGAAAGGAATGCGTGTCCTCGTCACCGGCGCTGCCGGCTTCATCGGTTCTTCGTTGAGCGAACGACTTCTCGCGCGTGGCGATGAGGTACTCGGTTACGACAATCTCAACGATTACTACGATCCGTCGCTGAAAGAAGCGCGTCTGGCGCGACTGACGCCGCAGCCGAATTTCAGTTTCGTGCGCGCATCGCTTGAAGATCGCGCTGCACTGGAGAATGCTTTCACGCAGTTCAAGCCACAGCGCGTGGTTAATCTCGCCGCGCAAGCGGGCGTGCGCTATTCAATCGAAAATCCCTACGCCTACATCGAGAGCAACCTGGTCGGCTTCATCAACGTGCTGGAAGCGTGTCGCCACGGCAAGGTCGAGCATCTGGTGTACGCCTCGTCCAGTTCGGTTTATGGCGCGAACAAAAAGCTGCCGTTTTCGGTGCGCGACTCGGTCGATCATCCGGTCAGCCTGTATGCGGCGACCAAGAAAGCCAACGAACTCATGGCGCACACCTACAGCCACCTGTATGCGTTGCCGACGACCGGCCTGCGCTTCTTCACCGTGTACGGTCCCTGGGGCCGGCCCGACATGGCCTTGTTCTTGTTCACCCGGAAAATTCTCGCGGGCGAGCCGATCGAGGTGTTCAATCACGGCAAGCACACGCGCGATTTCACCTTCATCGACGATATTGTCGAAGGCGTGA
>JBDUED010000166.1:0-5142 GCA_040002595.1 Dokdonella sp.
TTGGCCTCTACAGCGCAATCAAAAATGCCGACGAGCTGGTTGCCGCGCTGAAGAAACAAGGCTTTCCGGCCTATGCCGAAGCCACCGAATATCAGGGGAAGCCGGCCAAGCGCGTGCGTGTCGGACCGTTCGAGGATCGCGCCGCCGCCGAGGCCGCGCGCCTGCGCGTCAAGCAGGTCAAACCGGCGGTGCCGGGCAGCGTCGTCGAACTTGCAACCGATGCCAAAGTCGATGCGCCGCCGAATGCCCTGCCAGCGACGCGCGCCAGTGGCTGGGCGGTGCAGGTCGGCGCGTTGAAGACAACCGAAGATGCGAGCAAGTTACGCGATCGACTGAAGGCCGGTGGGTTCAGCGCATTCGTCGACAAACTCGATGCGAACGGCTCGGTGTTGTGGCGCGTGCGCGTCGGCCCCGAAGTCGATCGCAACGAGGCGGAAAAGGTAAAGGCCGGGATCAAGGAAAAACTCAAGCTTGACGGCATCATCGTCACGCTTTGAAGCCGCGGAGGGAGTCGGGCATGGAGAATCGGAACAGCGATCCACATTCCCGCATGGGTATTTTTCCATACCCGTGTTTTGCGGCCAACTTTTCCGCTCTGCGATGAATTGGGCCGATTACACAATCCTCGGGGTGCTCGGCTTGTCGGTACTGATGGGGCTGTGGCGCGGCTTGATCGGAGAAGTGCTCGCCTTGGCGGTGTGGGCGTGCGCGTTCTGGGTCGCGTGGTTGCTTGGACCGCCTCTTGCAGATCGTTTTTCTGCCAGCATATCGACGCCGTCGGTGCGGGTTTTGCTGGCGTATGGCTTGTGCTTCATTGCGGTGTTGATTGCCGGAGCGATCGTCGCCTTCCTGATGCGCAAACTGATCGAGGGCAGCGGGCTGTCCGGCACCGATCGCCTGCTCGGCATGGTGTTCGGGCTGGTGCGTGGATTGGCGCTGGTCGTGCTGGTCGTGTTCCTGCTTGGCTTCACTCCTGCATCGCGCGATCCGTGGTGGCAAGGATCGCGCCTGCTGCCGAATTTCGAGGTCGGCGCGCAGTGGCTCAGCGCGAAGTTGCCGACAGAAGTGGCGCGTTACCTTGAGCCGGCTGCGAGCCTGCTCAAGCCCTTGTCGCCAGCACCCGATACACGCCAGGCGGCGCCGAAACACTCGTCTAACCTGAAGTAGCGAACATGTGCGGAATCATCGGCATCGTCGGCCAGTCGGAAGTCGCCTCTGCGCTCTACGACGCCTTAACGGTATTGCAGCATCGTGGTCAGGACGCCGCTGGCATAGCGACCATCGATGGCAATCGCCTGCGTCTGCACAAGGGCGCGGGCCTCGTGCGCGATGTGTTCGATCACGACAGCATGCTTGGTCTGCGCGGCAGCGTCGGCATCGGGCACTGCCGCTACCCGACCGCAGGTTCGGAAGGTTCGACCGAAGCGCAACCGCTGTACGTCAATTCACCTTACGGCATCGCACTGGCGCACAACGGCAACCTGATCAACACCGCCGCACTGCGTCGCGAAGTGTTCGAGGATGACCGCCGTCACGTCAACACCGACTCCGATTCCGAGGTATTGCTCAACGTGCTCGCGCATGAATTGCAGATTCAGGATCGGCGCGCGCTGACACCTGATCACATCTTCAAGGCGGTGGCCGGCACGCATGCGCGCTGTATCGGCGGTTACGCGGTGGTCGCGATGCTGCTCGACTACGGGGTGATCGCGTTCCGCGATCCGCACGGCATCCGTCCGCTGGTGCTCGGCGAGCGTGATACGGCCAGCGGCAAGGAATATGCCGTGGCTTCCGAATCGGTCGCGCTCGACATCCTCGGGTTCAAATTGCTGCGCGATGTTCGACCAGGCGAGGCGGTGCTGATGACGCGCGACGGTCAACTGTTCGCGCGCCAGTGCGCCGAACCTGCGCAGCATGCGCCGTGCATCTTCGAGTACGTGTATCTTGCGCGCCCCGATTCGATGATCGAGGACGTATCGGTGTACAAGGCACGTTTGCGCATGGGCGAGAAGCTTGGCGAGAAGATCCTGCGCGAGTTTCCCGACCACGATATTGACGCGGTGATTCCGATTCCGGACACCTCGCGCACGGCCGCCGGTCCGCTCGCGCAAGCGCTCGGAGTGCCAGTGCGCGAAGGTTTCGTCAAGAACCGTTACATCGGCCGCACTTTCATCATGCCAGGACAAAGCGAGCGCGTGAAATCGGTGCGCCGAAAACTCAATCCGATTCCGCTCGAGTTTCGCAACAAGAACGTATTGCTGGTCGACGACTCGATCGTGCGCGGCACAACGTCCAAGCAGATTATCCAGATGGCACGCGAAGCGGGCGCAAAAAAAGTGTATTTCGCGTCGGCCGCGCCGCCGGTGCGCTATCCCAACATCTACGGCATCGACATGCCGGTCACCGCGGAACTTGTCGCCCACGGACGCACGGTCGAGGAGATCGAGAAAATCCTCGGCGCCGACAAATTGATCTACCAGGATCTCGACGATCTCATCTGGGCGGTCAAGGACGGCAACGAAAACCTGCAACATTTCGATACGTCGTGCTTCTCCGGTGAATACGTGACCGGCGTCGAGCCTACCTATCTGGCGGACCTGGAATTTGCGCGCTCGGACGATGCCAAGTCGCAGCGCCGACAGGCAGGCTGAGCGGCGCAACCCGCGTTTCGTGGGCCGCGTTGTTGCAGGAGCGGCGGCAGCCGCGATGTCGTTGCGCGCATCCGAGTCATCGCGTGTGGCTCCCGCCATCCAGGCGCTCGTCCTTCGGGCCTGCTGCGCAGCTCGCGCCCGCTCAATCGTGCGCTGTGCCTCTCGCAGATGGATCCACGGGGCCTGCACTCCGCAGTCTCATAGCACCCGTCGCGCTCGCGGTTGTGGATAATGCGGATCGAGCCGCCAGGAGTTGCACAACGACATGTTCGATGTCGCCACGGAAAACGTCTTCGACGCGGCGCAGCGCTGCATTTCCTGCAGTGATCCGGCGCGCAAGCTTGCGTTGACGCATGCCGTGGCGGCTGCCATCGGCGCGGACGCATTGCCGGTTGCAGCGTCCGAGGCTGCGGCTCCGATCGGTGTGCCTGGCCGGCCACCGCGTCCGCTGCTCGTCGCGTCGCGCCAGCTTGCGCAACGCGGATTGGGTTCGCCCGCGGGCAGGGCGGCGCTGATCCATGCCATCGCGCATATCGAATTCAACGCGATCAACCTGGCCTGGGATGCGGTGTATCGCTTTCGCGACATGCCGCTTGCGTATTACCGCGACTGGGCCCAGGTCGCCGCGGACGAAGCCCGTCATTTCGCCTTGCTCGACGCGCGCCTGCGCGATCTCGGCTTTGGCTACGGTGATTTTGACGCACACGACGGTTTGTGGGACATGGCGATGCGCACCGCCGATTCCTGTCTGGCACGCATGGCGTTGGTGCCGCGCGTTCTTGAGGCGCGTGGTCTGGACGTGACTCCGGGGATGATCGAACGCCTGCGCCGGGTCGGTGATGAGGCGACGATTGCGATCCTCGAAACGATCCTGGATGAGGAAGTGGCCCATGTCGCGGCGGGTTCGCGCTGGTTCGCCTGGTGCTGCGCGCGCGACGGCGTCGATGCGCAGAACACGTTTCATACGCTGCTTGAAACACGGTTGGCGGGCGGGTTGCGCGGGCCCTTCAACACGGAGGCACGCCTGCGCGCCGGATTTTCGCATGCGGAACTTGCGCGATTGGCGGGTGGCGCGGGTCTTTCGGCTCGCGATTCTGCAACAAAGGTCACCACACACGGTGACGCAACCAACGCAGATGGCCAAGGCCGCGGATTGTCCACATGAAGCGCGCAGGATTTGCACTCGCTCTGACAGCGAGCTGGTTGGCTCTGTTGTTGTGGGCAGCGCACATCGATCCACGGTCGCCGCTCGGCGCTGCGACCGAGCGCTCTTTTCCGGGCAGCCGTTTCCATGCCGTGTTTGGTTCGGCGAATGCGCAGGGACAACAGTTGCGCGTCACCGCAGCTGCCAAGGATTTTTCCGCCCTGCAGTCAACTGCGCTGGCGGATTTCGCGGCCAGCGATTTTCCGATCCTGCGTTATCACTTTGCGGATTTTCCGCGCACGCTGGAGTTGGCGCTGGTATTTCGTGTCGCCGAGAATCCGGATGACGTGCAGACGATTTTCCTGCCGTGGCCGGATGTGCGCGAATCCACCTTCGATCTTTCGCGGACTGCGGCCTGGAAAGGTACCGTCATCGAGCTTGGCTTTGCGCAATTTCCGACTGCACAACTGGTGCCGCCGGCTGCGGGATTCCGGCCGTTCACTTTGCTCAGTGCGCAACTGGAATCGCGTTCCTGGAGCGGATTGGTGGCAGCGATGGTGAGTTCCTGGTGCGAACAACGGCCGTGGCAATTGACTTCGGTCAATGCCGTCGGCCCGACAGAAACGGGCGACAAGGCGCCACACGCGCCGCGCCTGCCGCTGGTGCTGGCACTGGCGCTGCTGCCGATTGGCGTTTTCGGTTGGGCCATCCTGCGCCTGCGTGGCAGCCGTCTGCGACGCGTTTTGCTGATCGGCGGCGCTATTGCTTGGCTCGTCTGCGATCTGGTCTGGCAACGTGAGCTGGCCTACAAACGCGCCACCGACCGCGATATCTGGGGCGATGCGCCGCTGGCGCTGCGCCAGGATCGCGTTCCCGACCCGCAGATCCGCGATACGGCCTTGCACATCAAGAAGACGCTGGCGAAGTTGCCGCGCTCGACGCGAGTTCTCATCAGCGCTCCCTCGCCGTACGACGCGTTGCGCCTGATCTATCACGCCGCCCCGCTCAATGTGGGTGTGCTTGCTGGTGCGGACGCTGAACAAGCCCCGCCGGGTACGATCGTGGTGCGTTACGACAGTCCTGGCGATGCACAGGATGGCCTGCTTCAATTTGGTGGTGTTGTGCTGCATGTGCGCACCATCGAGCAGCAGCCGGGTCTGGGCATCTATGCGATCACGGCGGCCACGCCATGAGCGTGCTGGCGATGTTCACGACCTGGTGCGTGCCGCTGCTGCTCGGTAGTGGATTGTATGCGCTGGTGGTCGGCTGGCCGTGGCGTCGTTGTGATCGCGCCGTCGCCATCGGCCTCGGCTGGATGGTCGGTGTGTTGCTGTGCGGTGTGCTGGC
>JBDUED010000167.1:0-5083 GCA_040002595.1 Dokdonella sp.
CGGCCGCGTTGCATTCGATGTTGAGCAGCACGTAATGCGCCTTGGCCAGATGCTGAATCGGATACGCCAGCTGGCGGCGGCCCCAATCCTCAAGTCGATGGATCTTGCCATTCTCGCCCTCGATCAGCGCCTTGTAGCGCTCGATCATCGCGGGCACCTGCTCGCTCTGGTCCGGATGGACCATGAACACGACTTCGTAGTGACGCATGCTTGACTCCCTTGTGGGTATCGGGCAGAGGATTCCGCCTCGACAGCCTCCCGCATCGCGGTGAGGCAAGGCCTTCGCACAACGCGCGAAAGCGCCTGCAAAGGGGCGCGGATAGTAATTGAATCAGTGGATTGGCGCAATCGACGCGTGATACCAACCGATGCCCGGGTGCCCGATCCCAGCACTGAAGCAAGTCCACGCGGGACGCAAAAACGAGACTTCAGCGGCGCAGGATCTGCAGCACTTCCTCAAGTTCCTGGCGTACCTGACGCACGATCTGGCTGGAGATCGTCGACTCGACCCGCGCTTGCGCGCCGTCCAGACGCTGACGCGCTCCGGTTATCGTGAATCCCTGGTCATACAGCAGCGAACGGATCTGGCGAATCACCAACACGTCGTGGCGTTGGTAATAACGGCGGTTGCCGCGGCGCTTGACCGGCTTGAGGTTGGTGAATTCCTGTTCCCAGTAGCGCAATACATGCGGCTTCACGCCGCACAGCTCGCTGACCTCACCGATGGTGAAGTAGCGTTTCGCCGGGATGACTGGAAGTTCGCTGTTACTGCCCTGATCCAGCATAGGCTTCGACCCGGACCTTGAGTTTCTGTCCCGGACGGAACGTCACCACCCGCCGCGCGGAGATTGGAATCTCCACGCCAGTCTTGGGGTTGCGCCCGGGACGTTGATTCTTGAAACGCAGATCGAAATTGCCAAACCCCGACAACTTCACCTGCTCCCCTTTTTCCAGTGCATCGCGCACGACTTCAAAGAATGCGTCAACGAATTCCTTGGCTTCGCGCTTGTTGAGCCCCACGTCCAGAAACAGACGTTCAGCCATCTCCGCCTTCGTCAGCGCCATCCTACCCTCGCAACTTTGCCTTGCAGCCCGTCTCCAGAGCCCCGACCGCGAGAGCCACGCAACGATCCGCGTCCTGGTCCGTAAGCGTGCGGTAACGGTCCTGCAAAATCAAGCCTGTAGCAAAACTTTTGATACCTGTTCCGAGGTTTTCTCCGGCATAGCGATCAAATAGCACGAGATCCGCAAGCATTTCGCCCACTGCATCGCGAATTGTGCGCTCGATGCGGGCGTACGACACCTCATCGGCGACTTCGAATGAAAGGTCACGACGCACCGAGGGAAAGCGCGATACGGGCAACGCTTTGGGCAGCTCGCGCGCGGCAATCGTCCCGATGTTCAATTCGAACACGAAAACATCGCCCTCGATGTCGAGCGCCCGGAGCAAATCCGGGTGCAGCGCGGCGACATAGCCTGCGTGTACGCCGTCGCGGTAAACCCGGGCGGTTTGTCCCGGATGGCCCCACGCCTGCGAAGCTGGAACATGGGTGAATTGCGCCGATGCATGGGTCAATGCGAGCAATGATTCGACATCGCCCTTGATATCGAAGAAATCCAGCGTGCGCCGCGTTTCGGACCACTGCTCGGCAAAGGCACCGCCGCAGGCAACGCCGGCAATGCGCAAGGTCTCGACCGGCGCAGGTGTGGGTTCCGATTCCCGGGTCGCGTTGATCGATGACGGCCCTTGAAAGACATTTCCGACCTCGAACAGGCGCACCCGCTCCTGCTGGCGCCGGCGGTTCGCAGCGAGCGCGGCAACCAGACCGGGTAGCAGCGAGGTACGCATCACACCCAGATCGACTGACAGCGGATTGGCCAACGCGACCGCGCCGGAATCGAGCTGCCATTGGGTCAAGGTTTCGCGGGCGACAAACGCGTAGCAGACCGCCTCGACATAATCGCGCGCCACCAGGTGCGCGCGCAGCCGGCCGATTCCAAGCACCGCTTCGGGCAACACGGGCGCACGCAAGTTGCCGCGTGGAGCACGCGTCGGCACGCGCTCGTAACCGTACACACGCACAACTTCCTCGATCAGATCTTCTTCGATCGCAAGATCGAAGCGCCAGCTCGGCGGAGTTGCGAGCCAGCCTTGCGCGTCGCGCTCAACGCGCAATCCGAGCGCAGCGAGGATGCGCTCGACTTCATTGTCGGCGATATCCAGATCGAGGAGTCGGGCGAGGCGCTCGCGGCGCAGCGAAATCGGCGCGCCCAGCGGCAACGCATCGGTGCGGATTGCTTCGACTAATGGGCCGGCGTTGCCGCCAGCAATCGCAAGCAGCAATGCGGTGGCGCGTTCCAGAGCAGCGCGCGGAAGCGCTGGATCAACCCCGCGCTCGAAGCGATGGGATGCATCCGTATGCAGGCCGAGCTTGCGCGCGCGGCCCATGATCGCGGCCGGGGCGAAATGCGCGCTTTCGAGAAATACGTTACGCGTCGCATTGGTCACACGCGAAACGTGGCCGCCCATCACTCCGGCCAGCGCGAGCGGTTGGACGCCATCGGCGATTACGAGAAAATCGGCATCGAGCGTTGCTTCGCATCCATCCAGCAATTTCAGCGTCTCGCCTGCGCGCGCGCGACGCACGACCACACTGCCCGACAAAGCATCGTTGTCGAACGCATGCAGCGGCTGGCCCAGTTCGAGCATCACGTAATTGGTTACGTCGACGATCGCATTGATCGGTCGCACCCCGCTGCGGCGCAGGCGATCGGCAAGCCACAGTGGCGAGAGCGCATTCGCATCGATGCCTTCGATGACCCGCCCGATGTAGTGCGGACAATCCGCAACGGCTTCGACGCTGACGCCGCGCTCGGCGCGGCTGCTCACGTCGACCACATCGATCGGCAACGGATGAAACGCGCTGCCAAGCAGCGCTGCGGTATCGCGTGCCAGTCCATTGACGCTGAGGCAGTCGGGGCGGTTTGGGGTCAGCTTGATTTCGATGCTCGCATCGGGCAAACCCAGATGCTGGGTGAGTGGCGCCCCAACGGGTGCATCGTTGGCCAGTTCCAGCAATCCGGACGCGTCGGCGTCGATGCCCAGTTCCCTTGCCGAACACAGCATTCCGCTTGATTCGACGCCGCGCAGAGCCGCTCTCTTGATCTGGACGCCGTTGGGCATGGTCGCGCCAATCATCGCCAGCGGCGCCTTCAGACCGACGCGAGCGTTGGGGGCGCCGCAGACGATCGTCAACGGATCACCGCTACCCGTTGCCACCGTGCACACGCGCAACTTGTCCGCATTCGGATGCGGCTCGCAGGCGATGATCTCGCCGACGACCACGCGATCGAGCGCAGCACCCAGAGGTTCGACCCCTTCCACCTCGAGACCGGCCATGGTCAGCCGATGCATCAAGGTATCGCGATCGAGCGGGATATCGACGAGTTCGCGCAGCCAGTTTTCGCTGAATTTCATTTTTGGAGCCGGAAATGGGAAATCAGGAATCAGGGAATCGGAAAAGCGACGGGGAAGCGCGAAGTAGCTCCAGGATTCCCTATTCCCATTCCCGATTCCGGTTCCTCAGGCAAACTGCCTGAGAAAGCGCAAGTCGTTTTCGAAAAATTGTCGCAAATCGCTTACGCCATAACGCAACATGGCGAAACGCTCGCCGCCCATGCCGAACGCAAAACCCGTGTAACGCTCCGGGTCGATATTGCAGGCACGCAGCACGTTTGGATGCACCATGCCGCAGCCGAGCACTTCCAGCCACGCCGTCGTTCCGTCCTCGCGATCCCAGCGAATGTCGACTTCGGCGCCGGGCTCGACGAAGGGAAAATAGCTCGGACGAAAACGCATCTCGAAATCACGTTCGAAGAATGCCCGCACGAATTCGACAAGGGTGCCTTTGAGGTCAGCGAAGCTTACGTCCTCCCCAACCAGCAGACCCTCGATCTGATGGAACATCGGCGAATGGGTTTGATCCGAATCGCTGCGGTAGACCTTGCCGACCGAGATCAGGCGGATCGGCGGCGTGCGGCTCATGGCCGCGCGGATCTGCACCGGCGACGTGTGCGTGCGCAGCAGGCGACCGTCTGCAAACCAGAACGTATCGTGCATCGTGCGCGCGGGATGGTCCGGCGGAAAATTGAGCGCCTCGAAATTGTGCCAGTCGTCCTCGATCTCGGGTCCATCGACCAGTTCGTAGCCAAGGGCGGCAAATATGTCGACGATGCGGTCAAGCGTGCGCGTGATCGGATGCAGGCCACCCCGTTCGGCACGCCGGCCAGGCAAGGTCACGTCGACACCGTCGGACGCGAGTCGTCGATCGAGTTCGATCTTCTCCAGTTCTTTCTTGCGCAGCACGATCGCCTGCGCGACGCACTCCTTCACGCGGTTGACTTCGGCACCTCGCGCCTTGCGCTCGTCGGCCGGCAACGCACCCAGCGCCTTCAACGCTGTCGTGACGATACCGTTCTTGCCCAGCAACGCTACGCGCAGCGCATCGAGCGCATCGAGCGTATCGGCCCCGGCGATGTCGCCGAGCGAGTGGTTGATTTGTTCAATTGCGTCCATCTCGGAAATCCGGAACCTTGTCGCCGAAATTGCGGCCACCACCATCATGGCAGCCCACCAACAAAAACGGGGAGGAAGCCTGGCCTCCTCCCCGCGTTGACTATCTATCGCAACGGCGCAACCCGCCGAACGATCAAGCCGCCAGGTTCGCCTTGGCCTTTTCCGCCAGCGCGCCAAACGCCTTGATGTCGTGCACGGCGATGTCGGCCAGCACTTTGCGGTCAAGCGTGATGCCGGCGATCTTCAGGCCATTCATCATGCGGCTGTAGGACAACCCGAACATGCGCGCGCCAGCATTGATGCGCACGATCCACAGCGCCCGGAAATTGCGCTTCTTCTGCTTGCGGCCAATGTATGCGTACTGGTGCGCCTTGGTGACCGCCTGCTTGGCAACGCGATAAATCTTGCGTCGCGCGTTGTAATAACCCTTGGCTTTGCCAATGAGCTTCTTGTGCCGACGATGGGCGGTGACGCCACGCTTTACTCGTGCCATGGTTCGTCTCCTTA
>JBDUED010000168.1:0-5013 GCA_040002595.1 Dokdonella sp.
AATCGGCGCCGTCATAGAACGCGTCGAAACCGTAATCGTCATACGCATTGCGCGCATTGAGAAAATTGCCGTTTGGCGAATAAATCGCGATCACGCGATAACCCGCCTGCTTGAGCGCTCTGGGCAGGGTGTACACGACGCGCGGTGCGAGGTTGTAATTGGCGTACAGGCCGGCATTGCCGAACAGCGTATGCGACAGGCCGGTCAAGAGCGAAAACTCGCTGGTCCAGGTGCCGCCGCCGAAGGTATGCACGCTCATCGGTCCGTGTGCACGCGTCATCGCGTCGGCTTGGAACATGCGCCGCGTGCACACTGGCACGGTACACAGCTTGAGCATGCGCGGATCGAACGTGCTTTCCTCCAGCACGGCGACGATGTCCGGGCGCGTCGGCGGTGCGCGCAACGGCCGATCGAGCTTCCACACCATGCTGCGATCGACATCGGGCGGACTCACCGGTTCGAGAATCACGGTGTCGTTGAACGAAGTGAAGAAGTCGGTGATGAAGCTCTTGTCGTTGACCGTGATCCACATCGGCTTGTTGAAGACCGCATTGAACGGCCCTTGCGGCATTGCACAGGCGACAAGCACGCAGGCAGCGGAAATCGTACCCAGCGCGCGAATGCCAATCCGCCTTGCGCGCGACTGCGTGGCGAACAGGTTTGGACGCTCGCCGCGGAACGACAGCACCAGCAACAGCGGCGTCAGAATCAGAGCTCCAATGCTGATGCCTAGCAAAAGCGGGTAATGGGTGATGACTTCAATCGTTTCACGATTGACCATGTATTCCAGATCCGGCGCAAGCAGCGGCGTGGTCAAATACATGAACTTGAGATTGCCGGCAATCTCGATTGCACCGAAAAACAGGCTGACCAGCAGCAGCGAGAAGGCAACGCGGCCGCTGGCGAACAACGTCATCACCAGCGCAAGCAGGATCAGGACCAACGCGAACGTCTTTTCGCCGGACGTATGCTCGGTCAGCGGAGCGAACACCAGCAGTGCGAGAAAGGCTGCTCCTGCGAACAGACGCAGTGCAGCGCCACGATGGCGGCGGAAAACCGAGAGGACTTTCATGCGGCGGTGGTCATCGCGCGCATCGTGCGCAAGTGCGAGGGGCGCGTCAATGCGCAGTGCGGCGGATTCAGACCGAGGTCGTAGTCGCCGTCACGCCAGGATGCGCGACCATTTCGGCGATTGCTGCCGCAGCACTGCGATTCGCGTCGTGACGCAACTCCAGATGCAGGCGGCGGTACTCGGCCAGCAGTGCAGGATCGATCGCACGCGCGCGCAAGCTTGGCGCCAGCGCAGTGGCAAGCGCGTCCGGCGTGCATGCGTCCTGCATCAGTTCGGGAACCAGCTCGCGGCCAGCCAGCACATTGGGCAGCGCGTAGTGTTCGACCTTCAGCAAACCCAGTCCCTTGACGATGCGATAGGTCATGCGTGCGAGGCGATAGGCCACGACCATCGGGCGCTTCGCCAGCATCGCCTCCAGTGCTGCGGTGCCTGATGCAAGCAGGACCGCGTCGGCGGCGATCATCGCTTGCTGGGCGGTACCGACAGGAACGGCGAATCGGAAACAGGCAACCGCAGGGCCTGTTCCCGCGAACTCGACTTTGTCGATGTCCGATTCTCCAATGCCGACGCCCGCCTTTGCCAGCAGGCTTGTGAAGGCATCGCGGCACTGCGCATTGGCCATGGGCGCGATCACACACAGGCCGGGAATCTGCGCGCACAGCAGCTTCGCTGCTTCGATGAAATCCACGCCGAGCCGGGCGATTTCGCCCAGACGACTGCCCGGCAGGATGGCGAGAACGGGCGCGCCCGGCGGCAAGCCGAGAGCCGCACGTGCAGCCGCGCGATCGGGTTCGAGGGCAAAAGCATCGGCCAGTGGATGCCCGACAAAACGCGCATCGACGCCGTGGCGCGCATAGATCGACGGCTCCATTGGAAACAGGCACAGCACCCGATCGGCGCTGCGGCCGATTTTCGCAACGCGCTTTTCGCGCCAGGCCCATACCGAGGGGCTGACGTAATGCACTGTCGGAATGCCGGATCGTTTCAGCGTGCGCTCAAGACCGAGATTGAAATCCGGCGCATCGATACCGATAAACGCGTGAGGGCGCAGCGCAAGCGCGCGCTTTGCGACGTCGCGGCGAATAGCCAGCAACTGCGGCAGATGACGCAATACCTCCACCACGCCCATCACCGACAATTTCTCGGCCGGATACCATGCATGCAATCCCGCTTCGATCATGCGCGGCCCACCGATTCCGGCAAATTGCGCATGGGGAAAATGTTCGCGTAACGCCTCGATCAAACCCGCGCCAAGCAGGTCGCCGGACGCTTCGCCGGCGACGACGACGAAGTGTTTCACGTCGGGAATGGGGAATCGGGAATCGGGAACTGGAAGAGGCATGCGCTTGATCTGGCAGGATTTGATTCCGGCTTTTTATCAGCCGTGAGCAAGCAAGGGATTCCCGCTTGGGCGGGAAGGCGGATGAAGACTTTTCCCGATTCCCGATTTCTTGCTCACCGCACCAGCGAGCGCTCGCTGCGTTCGATGAAATCCAGCAGTGCGGCGACGTCAGCGCTGTCGCGTGCTTGTTCGGCCAGCTTGTCGCGCGCCTCGGCGAGAGGACTGCCGGCGACGTAGACCGTTCGGTAGGCGCGCTTGATCGCGGTGATGCGTGTCGCGTCGAAGCCACGCCGCTTCAATCCTTCGCTGTTGATGCCGCGCGGCTTGGCGTACGAGCCTGCGACGATCACGAACGGTGGCACGTCGGCGTTGATCAGGCTGCCCATGCCGGTGAACGCATGCGCGCCAATCTTGCAGAATTGGTGAACGCCGGTAAAGCCGCCCAGGATCGCGTGGTCACCGATTTCGACATGACCCGCGAGGGTCGCATTGTTGGCGAACACGATGTGGTTGCCGACCTGACAATCGTGCGCGACGTGCACGTAGGCCATGATCCAGTTGTCATCGCCGATCCGCGTGGTGCCGCCACCCTCCGCCGTGCCACGATTGAGGGTGACGAATTCGCGGATTACGTTGCGATCGCCGATTAGCAGTTCGCTGTGTTCTCCGCGATATTTCTTGTCCTGCGGTTCCGCGCCGAGCGAGGCAAACTGGAAGATCCTGTTGTCTCGGCCGATCCGAGTCGCGCCTTCGATCACCACATGCGCGCCAATCGTGGTGCGCTCGCCGATGACGACCTCGGGCCCGACAATACTGTATGCGCCGATGCTGACATTGGCGCCGATCCGCGCAGCCGGATCGACAAGCGCGGTCGGATGGATCATCAGGTCGCAACTCCGGCGCAGAGAATCTCTGCTTCGGCGGCAATCTGGTCGCCGACGAATGCACGCCCGTGAAACAAACTCATGTTGCGCATCTTGCGTTTGTGCTCGACCTCCAGACGCAACTGATCGCCGGGCACAACCACGCGATTGAAGCGTGCCTTGTCGATTTTGACCAGATAAAACACGACCGGCTGTGTCGGCTCCGGCGTCGACAACTTGACCAGCACGCCGGCAGCCTGCGCCATCGCTTCGACAATGAGCACGCCGGGCATCACCGGATGTCCCGGAAAGTGGCCCTGGAAAAACGGTTCGTTGAAAGTCACATTCTTGAGCGCGGTCACACGCGTTCCGTGTTCAAACGCAACGACCCGATCGAGCAGCAGGAATGGATAGCGATGCGGCAGTATTGCTGCAATTTGCTCGACGCCAATCGGCATTTTCACGAAGGTGCTGCGATCGGATATTTCGCTCATGACTTGGTTTCCTTTTCCACGGCCCCTACGCGCCGGGCGATCTCGTCCAGATGTTTGAAGCGCGCGGCATTGCGTCGCCATTGCCGGTTGGGTTGAATCGGTGTGCCGGATGAATACTCGCCGGCTTCGCGGATCGAGTGGGTGACCAGGCTCATCGCGGTGACGGTTACGTGGTCGGCGAGACTCAAGTGGCCCAGTATGCCAGCGCCACCGCCGATCAGGCAGTAGCGGCCAATACTCGCGCTGCCAGCGACGGCGGCGCAACCGGCGAGCGCGCTGTGGGCGCCAATGGTTACGTTGTGCGCGATCTGGATCTGGTTGTCGAGGCGTACGTCTTCTTCCAGCACGGTGTCGCCGAGCGCACCGCGATCGATGGTGGTGTTGGCGCCGATCTCGCAGTCGTCGCCGATGACGACTCTGCCCAATTGCGGCATCTTGAGCCAGTGGTCGTGTTCGAACGCCAGACCGAAGCCATCGGCGCCGATCACCGCACCCGGATGCACCAAAACGCGCTTGCCGAGAATCACGTCTTGCACCAGGGTAACGCGTGCGACCAGACGCGATTGGGCGCCCACATTGCAGCCGCGGCCAATCGTGCAGTGCGGGCCGATGATCGCGCCGTCAGCAATTGTCGCGCCGTCATCGATCACGCACAAAGGCCCGATGCTCGCGCCTGCAGCGACCATGGCGCCGGGCGCCACAATTGCGCTTGGATGCACGCCAGGCGTAGCGGCCGACTGTTGCTCGAACAGGGCGGCGATTTTCGCGAACGCTACATAGGGATCGGCGGCAATCAGACAGGCACCAACGCACCCATCGGCATCGCTCGCACGCAGCACCACGGCGGCGGCGCCGGTGTCGGCGAGTTGTGCGCGGTAGCGCGGGTTGGCGAGGAAGCCGATCTGGTCGGCAGCAGCAGTTGCGAGTGTCGCGACACCGTGGATCTCCTGCGAGCCGTCGCCGCGCAGTTCGATGCCGAAGCGCGTCGCCAGTCCGCCTAGCGTGTAGGCGCTCAAGGAGTAGGGTTCCTGGCGGCAGGCTGATGGCGCAGGCGATCGAGGATGCGTTCGGTGACGTCGACTTTTGGGCTGGCGTAAATCACCGGGCTCGGCACGATCAGGTCAAACCCCTGCTCGCGCGCGAATTCGACGACGGCGTCATTGATTTCGCGCCAGCTTCGGTCCAGTTCCTGGTCGCTGCGCGTCTTGAGGTCGGCACGAAGGGCATCGCGATTGCGCTTGA
>JBDUED010000169.1:0-4997 GCA_040002595.1 Dokdonella sp.
CGACGCGATCGCCAAGGCCAAGATCGCGCATCGCGCAAAAATCGGCGGGCAGTAATCGCCTGGCGTCGCGCCTCGCGACGCTCCACTGATCTTCCTTTCGTCGATCGCGCAACCTTTTTGCCCTCAGGCGCATACTCAGTCTGCTACCGGGATGGCTGCTTCGACGTGGGGATCGCGAGTGAAGCAATTTCGTAAAGCGGAGCTTTTCATTTTCGCGACTGCACTCGCGCTGGCGGCAAACGTGCCGCGCGCGCAGGCACAGCAGACCCGCGCGGATCTCGCACGCCAATTGCCCGCATCGAATCTTTCCAACGATGACGTGCGCGCAAGCACGCAGTCGCTGCTCGCCGCACCCGGTTTCGCCAATGCGAGGGTCGCCGCCAATCCGAACGCCCCGGATGCAAGCGCCGTCGGCGAGAAGATCTGCATCGCATGCCACCAGCTTGAGAGCGATCATTTCACACACACCCTGCATGCGCTTGGCCTGCATGCGGCAAACAAGTCCGATCCATCGGTTCCAGTGTGCGAAACCTGCCACGGAGCAGGCTCCGCGCATGCACAAAGCCCCACCACGAAAGGTCTCATCATCGGGTACACCAAGGATTCCGGCTCGCCGATCGCGGTGCAGACCGGCGCCTGTCTCACGTGCCACCAGGGTGGCCCACGCGACCACTGGACGGGTTCTGTGCATCAGCGCATTGGCCTCTCGTGCAGCGACTGCCACAACCCGATGGCGAAGTTCTCGAGCGAAGGCTTGCTTGCGAAGGCGTCGATCAACGACACCTGTGCGCAATGCCACCAGGACATCCGCCTGCAGTTCAATCGCCGCTCGCACATGCCGCTGGCGGAAGGCCAGATGAGCTGCGACGACTGCCACAATCCGCACGGCTCGCTGACCAGCCCGCTGCTCAAGACCAACACGGTCAACGAGACCTGCTACCAGTGCCACGCCGAGAAGCGCGGACCGTTCCTGTTCGAGCACGCCCCGGTGCGCGAGAATTGTTTGAACTGCCATACGCCGCACGGATCGAATCAGGCGACCTTGCTGGTCGCGCCGATTCCGTTCCTGTGCCAGCAATGCCACACCAACCTGCGTCACCCGAACGATTTGCAGACGCCGCAGGAGCTGGGCACTGGTATGCATCCGGATGAACGCATCATGGGACGCGGCTGCATCACCTGTCACGCGAACATCCACGGCTCCAACGCGCCGTCGGGTGCAAAATTCCACGAGTAGGCACGCCACACGACGATCATGGACAAGTGCCGATTGTTCCCTTTGCTGCCTGCGCTGGCGCTTGCGATCGCGGCACTTCCTGGATACGCGGATAGCGGCGTCGGCGTCGATACGTGGCGCGCAAACAAACTTGATCCTGCGGCGGGCAACGCGCTCCGGCCCTGCGACGTGCGCGGCACGTCATGGCTCGTACCGGGCCAGCACCGTTCGCCAACCGGCAACCTTTACACTTGCCCGCCGACGTCGCCGCAGCCAGACGAACATGGCGACTGGCAGAACTACGGCGTGCTGCAAATCGGTTTGCTCGGCACGGGCGGCGACGCCAACAACGCAATGTGGAATCGCTACGTCGCCTGGGACAGCGGCCTCATCCTCGGCCTGCTCGACGTGAGCTTCGAGCGACCCGACGACGGCAGCTACGCAAATCTGCGTGCAAGTCGGCTGAGCGACGACGACCAGTACTACCAAGCGGTATTTGGCCGCGCCGGCAGCTACAAAGTGCAAGCGTTTCTGCGCGACCTGCCGAACGTGCTGTCCAACAACGCCAAACCCATCTGGAACGGTGTCGGCGGCAATGTACTGACCTTGCCCGCGAGCTTGGTCGCCGGCGCCAGCACCCCGGGCGATGTGCGCGCCGTGTTGGCGGCGACACCGGCACGCACGTTGTCGGTGAAACGTGCAAAACAAGGCGCCGGTTTCAGTATCTACCTGACGCCGCAATGGACCGCGTATGCCAACCTGACCGACGAGGAACGTACCGGTGCGCGTGCGTTTGGCGGACCCTTTTTCTTCAACTATCCATTCCCGGCCAACGGCGGCATCCTCGAAACGGTCAAGCCGATCGACGACGCGACCATCAACCTCAACGGCGGTCTGCGTTATGCGGGTGCGGTCTGGCGCATGGATCTTGGCTACGGCGGCTCGTTCTACCGCGATCGCTATACACGGTTCACCTACGAGACGCCGTTTGGCCTGTCTCCAGTCGTGCCCGGCGCGCTGTCGGCACCCTTGACCACTGGCCAATTCGCGACCGAACCTGACAACGACTATCACAACCTCAAAGCCGCATTCACACGCAAGCTGCCGCTTGAGGGCGAACTGTCGCTGACGGCATCGAGCGGACGCATGTCGCAAAACGATGTTCTGATCGCGCCGATCGATTGCCAGGGCGTGTTTGGCATCGGCCTCAATGGCAGCCTGCAACTTGGCCCACAAAATCCATTCCTGTACAACTGCGCGAACTGGAACACGCCGGCTGCGCTGTCGCGCAAATCCGCCGACATGCACATCGACACGACATTGATCGACGCGCGCATCGTTTTGCAACCGACACCGGATCTGTCAGTGCGCGGTGGACTTCGCTTCAACCGCGAGGATTATCGCAACGTCTATCTCGCCTACAACCCTCTGACCGGCCAGTACGGCTACGTAAGCGAGAATGGCGCGCAAGGCAGCGTGGTGCCGGGGGAATCGGGCATCTTCGATCCGCGCACCGGCGCCTCGTCCATCACGCGCGTGCAAAGTCTGCCGCTCGACATGCAGACGATCGAAGGCACCGTGGGGACGGACTGGAAACTCGGGCCTCACGACACGCTCTTCACAACGTACACGTTCAATCGCTACGAACCGTCCAACCGCGAACGCGAGCGCGTCGATGCCAATAGCATCAAGCTCGGCTGGACCGATCGTGCGCTGAATTGGCTCACTTTGCGTGCGAACGTGACCTATCTTAAGCAGAGTGGTGACCGTTACCGCTACGATCCGTATGACTTTACTTATTCCATCGGCCTGCCCGGCTTTGTCGCTCCGCCCGGCGGCGTGCCGGCGCATACGGTCGAGGCGATGCGCAAGTACGATCTATCCAGTCGCAACGAAAACAAGATCGACCTGATGGCGACCCTGATGCCCCGCGACGACATGACGATCAGCGCATCGCTGCGTGGCAATTTCAACCACTACAGTGCGCAGATCGGCCGCCAAAACTACGAAACGCTCGGCTTCACCGTGCAATGGGAGTGGCAGCCCTTCGCGCGGACCACGGCGAGCGCCTACTACGGTTACGACCGCTCGAAGCTGCGCCTCGCCAACGTCAACGAGGTCAACGACAGCGGTGTCGATCCCACGCTGGGCGGTCCGACCTACCCTGACAGCGCACGCTGGTGGGCAGACGACCAGCAACGCAACCACAATGTCGGTGCAACCGTCGATCATGCGTTCGGGCACGTTCGCCTGGATGCAAACTGGAACACCCTCTACTCGCGCGGCCGGACCAGTTACACATTCGCATCGCCGCTGGCGCTCGCCAATCCGGACGACGCGACCGACGTTCCGGGTAACGCTTTCGCGCCGATGATCTATCGCGTCAATTCGCTCACGTTCGGCGTCAATATTCCGCTTGCCGAACGAATTTCACTGCGTCTGTTCGATTACTACGAACGAGCGCGGATCAGCGACTGGCACTACATCGGCTTCGATCTGAACCGCGTCTACGACCATCGCGTCTACACCGACGGCGGACCGCAAGGCTACAACGCCAACTTGATCGGCATGCTCCTCAACGTGCGCTTGTAACGATGATGAAGGCATACACCATGCGAGTTTTCCTGCCGGTGGCGCTGGCGATTGCATGCACCGCGCGAGCGGCCGACTTCATCGACCTGCGTGCGCCGGTGCCAATCCATGGCGATGCCGCGGCGGGCCATGCGAAGGCAGCCGTGTGCATGGCCTGTCACGGATCGGCCGGCGTCGCGTCGGTGCCGACGTTTCCCAACCTGGCCGGGCAAAAGATCGACTACCTTTATTGGCAACTGGTCGAATTCAAGCGCGCTGCGCGCGCCGATTCACCGATGACCGCGCAAGTCGCGACCTTGAATGATGTCGATCTGCGCAACCTTTCCGCCTACTTTGCGCAACTCATGCCGGTTGTCCCGGGTTCCACCCGCGAAGTGACACGCAGTGATCACGGTCACGAGCTGTTTCGCCGTGGCGATCCCGCGCGCGGCATCGTACCTTGCCAAGGTTGCCACGGTGTCGACGCCAGCGGCCATCCGCTGGCTAGCCAAAATGCGCGATACCGCAGCTATCCGGTTTTGCGGGGGCAACAGATCGCCTATGTCGAGCAACGTCTGAAGGACTTTCGCAACGGAAAAAATCACCTGTCCAGCAACGACGAGATCATGAATGGCATCGCGCGGGCACTCGTCGATGATGATTCGATTCGCGACCTCGCTATCTGGATTCAAGCAATGCCGCGCTAGATCCGCTCCCGGCCGAGTCGAGCGCACGAATGCTCACAATGAATGCCGGTCACGTGATCCACCCTGAGAACGGAGAATTTATGACCCTGACACCTGTCCTGCTCGCCAGCGCGCTCGCATTGTGCGCAGCGCCCGCCTTTGCCAGCGATCATGTCGTACATGTCGGCGGCGCCACACTGACTTTCACCCCGTCGAACATTGAAGCACTGGTCGGCGACACGGTGACCTTCGTCAACGACGGCGGCACCCACAATGTGGCCTCCGATAGCGGCGCGCCCATCACATTTCGTTGCGCCAATGGGTGCGACGGCGCCGGCGGCAATGGCAACCTCAGCGGAGCGGCGTGGACCGCAACCATTAACGTGACCCAAGCTGCGGCGCACAGCAGCATCGGCTACCACTGTGAGGCACATCAATCATTTGGCATGGTCGGCAACATCAGCGTCAGCAATCCAGTCGACCTGCAGTCGTTCGAGATCGATTGAACTGTCGCGATTGACATC
>JBDUED010000170.1:0-4789 GCA_040002595.1 Dokdonella sp.
CCGTCGCCATCGGCCTCGGCTGGATGGTCGGTGTGTTGCTGTGCGGTGTGCTGGCACGCTGGATTGCTGCGATGGATCCGGCGCATGTGCTGGCACGCGTTTCGCCCTGGGCGAGCGGGATTGGAATCGGCGCGTGGCTGCTCGCATGGCGATTGCGTGGTGTGCGGCCAATCGTTCTCGCGCGATCACCATCCGACCGCTGGTGGCTATGGGCGCTTGCCGCGCTGGCCCTGCTCGGTTGGCGTGGCTGGATGCTGGCCAGCGATATCCTGCTGCATCCCACCTTGCCCTGGGATGCATGGGCCGCCTGGCAAGCCAAGGCGAAAACGTGGGTGCTGGCGGGGCAGATCGCGCCGTTCGTTTCTTTCCACGATTGGCTGGCGCATGCGGATCAAATCCTGCGCACCGGTATCGGCTGGAGCTACCCGGATTTGTTGCCGTGGTCCATTGTCTGGTTTGCCGGCGCCGGAGGGTGGATCGAGCCGTGGATCAACCTGGCCTGGTTTGGCCTGTGGGTCGCGCTGCTGATTGCGCACTACGGCCAATTGCGCGCGCTCGGGGTGGACGCTGCCCCGGCATGGATCGGCGTGTATCTGTTGGGCTCGCTGCCACTGCTTGATTCGCACGTCGCGCTGGGCGGCTATGCGGACTTGTGGATTGCCGCATTGTTCGCGCAAGCGGCCTTCGCATGGCTGCGCTGGTATTGCCACGGTGAGCGGCGCCAGCTTGGGGTGGTGATCGGCATCATCGCCCTGTTGCCATTGCTCAAGCTCGAAGGATCGGTGTGGTCGATCGTGCTTGGCGCAGCCTGTGTCATTGCGGCGCTGCCCGGGTGGTCGCGGCGGCGGCGATTCCTGCTTGGCGCAGCGTTTGCGAGCGTGCTGATCGTGCTGTCGATCCTGCTCGGCGCGGCCTGGATCAGCGTCGCGCGCCACTACATCGGCGCCAGTGCCGGGTTCAACCTCGGCGATATTGCCGATTCGCTGGCCGCGTTCAGCGGCGGCTTGTGGATGCAATGGAACTGGAACCTGCTGTGGTTCGCGCTGCCGAGCGTGCTGGTGTGGAATCGCCGTGCTTGGCTACGCTCGCCAGCGGCGCGGCGATTGGCGGTGCTGGCAGGCGTTTCGTTCCTGCTGGTCGGCGGCCTGTTCGTGTTCACCGCAGCGGCGCGCTATGCGCAAAGCTATTCGGCGGTCAATCGACTGCTGCTGCAACTGACGCCGATGCTGGCCGCGCTGCTGGTGCTCGCCGCTGATGCACCGGGCGCGACACTGGACGAAGAACGGCGCGAAGGTGCGTCTTCGTCGCGGCCGCTTCAGGCGATTTCCTGATACAGCTGCCGCACTTGGCTCGCCGAGTTGTCGAGTGAAAACAACGTGCGCCAACGATGCCGGCCGGCTTCGCCCAGACGTCGGCGCAGATCGCCATCACGCAAGCGGTCGATGGCTTGCGCAAGTTCTTGCACGTCACCGGGAGTTACCAGCAAACCGGTTTCGTTGTCCGCTACCACCGAGCCCACGCCCGAGCCTGCGATTGCACTGGCGATAATCGGCAGGCCCGCACGCATGGCTTCCAGCAAAACCAGCCCGAACGCCTCGCTGCGATCGAGCGAAGGCAATACGAAAGCGTCTGCGCTCGCGTAGGCCGCCGCAAGCGTGTCATCGTCGAGCTCGCCAGCAAAGACGATGCGATCGGCGAGGCCGCGTGCAGTAGCGAGCGCACGCAGCTCGCGCTCGCATTCGCCATGACCAATCAGGAGCAAGCTGGCGTCTGCGATCCGAGCAAGCGCCTCGATCAACACAGAGAAACCCTTGTAACGGCTCAATCGGCCGACGCCAAGCAGGCGCAGGCCGGCGTGCGCTGGCCACAAATCCACACGCGCCGTGGGTGCGTCGCCGGGCGCGATACCGAGTGGAATCACGCTCGCTTTCGCGTGCCAGGGCGCCAGCGCGACGCTTGCATCGAGATAGGCTTGCGAAGTGGCGACGATGGCGCGGGCGCGCGCAAGCGTTGCCTGTTCGAACGGGCGGTAGACGCGATACGCGGTGCGCAGACGCCAGTCAGGCGAATCGGGCGGAACGTCGGCGTGCCAGTGCACGATCCACGGCAGTCGCCGTGCAGCGGGACTTGCGAGCACGGCAAAGCACGATGGATTTGGAAAATGCAGATGCAGCACATCGGGTTGCCGCTCACGCAGCACCTGCGCCAGCTCGAACGCAAACAGGGGACTGATCGGCGTATACACCGGCGCCGCGATGCATCCTGTGCGACGCACGTCGACACCGGCGATCGTTTCCTGCGTGCCACGCCAGTGCCCGGGTCGTTGATGCACCAGCACGCCGACCTGGTCGCCGGCGGCAACGCACCATTGTGCCAGCGCCTGCGTATGGCGTTCGATACCGCCGCGTTGAGGTGCGTAGTACTTGCCGATGTGAAGGATGCGCATCAGCCGCAGGCGCTCAGGCTTCAGCGTCGTCGTCGATATCCGGCCGCGTGGCGGGCGTGCCGCGCTTCGAATCCAGTTCCTGTTCGAGAATCGCCAGTTTCTGGGTCAGGCGGCGAATCCGGCGCTCCTGCTTGGAGCGATCGACATCAAGCTTGAGCAGCCGAATCAGGATCAGCGAAAGTCCGACGATGATCGGCAGCACCGGCGCATACGCGATGCCGGTCACGTGGCCGAGCCACTCCACCACGCTCGGAAAAACTCCGAGCACGAAGGTCGCTGCGGCAACCCCAAACCACCACAGCGCAAACGGGCCGTGCAGATGGTCGCGGCGAACCAGGAACATGATCGCGCCGGCCAGCACAATGCCGAGAATCGCCGAGGTGATCTGGCCGGTCAGCATTTCGCAGCCGTTCCCGCCGCTAGCGGCGGCGCATGCCGGCGCCCCGTGTCGATCTGCGCGATGCATAACACGGTCGTGTGAAGAAGGTAGCGCGCCACCACGGGCCACGATGCGAATACGCGCGAATGGCCTTCGCGACGCGGCAGCATCGGCACCGGGGTTTCCTCGATGGTCAGCCCGTTTTTCGCCAGCAGCATCAATACGCCCACATCCTGAAAGTCGAGCAGACTAGCCTCGGGGCCGGCGAGGATTTCGATTGCGCGCGCGTCGTACAGACGCAAGCCGGAGGTGAAGTCGGCCAAGCCCAGGCCAGTCAATGCACGCAGATAGCGCCAGGCGATACGCTTGGCGCGGCTCAGGCGTTCGACGCAGGTGCCGATCGTCACGTTGGCGCCGCTGCTTGCTTGTGATGCAAACAATACCGGCAGTGAAGCGGGCACATGCTGACCGTCCGCATCCAGGCTGATCACAAAGGAATACCCGAGTCGGCGCGCGTAGCGGATGCCCGCCTGCGTCGCGCCCCACGCGCCCAGACACAGCGGCAGCCGCAGCGCCTGCGCGCCGGCCTCACGCGCGCGCGCGACGGTCATGTCAGTGCTCGCATCGTCGACCACCAGCACCGCACAACCGAGCGCCTCGCGCACGCCTGCGACGACAGCGGCCACGGTAGCGGCCTCGTCACGCGCGGGAATCACTGCCAGGCAATCGGCCGAGCACAGGCGCGGGCGCGGGGAATAGGTCATGGAGAGGAACCGGATAGGGCCGCGGATTCTGCGCATCATGCACGGGCGGGTCAATGCGCGCGATAAAGCCTGGTGGGCATGTCAACGCACAGAGTGCCGGGTTCGCCAACCGCGGCGACCGACGCAAAGGATTTCGCACATCGGTCGTTCTATTGATGAAGCGGGACCGCCGAAAAAATTTTGTTGGGGGCACGCAGGCATTCCATCGAGGGATCATCGCGCATTGACGTGCGTACATACGTTATAATAAACTTTACCCCCTAACCAATCGAGCGTGACGCCATGCAACTCAAACTCACTACCGTGGGCAATTCGGTTGGCATCGTCCTTCCAAAGGAACTGCTCGCGCGTCTGCGCCTGGAGAAAGGGGATGTCCTGCACGTCACTGAATTGGCCGACGGAATCAAACTCGCCCCCTATGATCCCGTATTTGCGGCACAGATGGCCGTGGCCGAAGATGTCATGCGGCGGCGGCGCACGCTTCTGCGCAAGCTGGCCGAATGACGGCAAGTGGCATGATCGTCCTGCTGACCAAGCCGCTTTTGCTTGCCATCCATGAGCGTCAACTCGCCGAACACGGCGGCAGTTCGGGCGTCCGCGATGACACCTTGCTCGAATCGGCGCTGGCTCGACCGGAACAACTGCTCACCTACGGCGACCGCGCGCCCAATCTCGCAGATCTAGCGGCGGCGCTGGCGTTCGGTCTGGCCCGCAATCATCCATTCGTCGAGGGCAACAAGCGCACCGCGGCGGTTGCCTGCGAAACCTTCATCAACCTCAACGGTGGCCACATCATGGCCGACGACGTTGAACTGTTTCCACTGTTTCTCGCCCTCGCCGAAGGACACCTGAGCGCGCCGGACTTCGCAGCGTGGCTGCGTGCACATGGCGCCACCGACCCAGTGGGCCATCTTCAGGAGCCCGCTGCGGAGTACGGCCCCGATCAATGAGGAGGGGCCGATCAAACCTTCTGCTTGTCATCCCGGCGAGATTCCTGCTAGTGATCACGGCGAAAGCCTGGATCCAGTTTGATCTTGATCCTGTCCGACCGCCCGGCAGTCGCCCCACGCGGCACGATCAAAGTAATTTCGCCATCCGTGTCCGGTTCCCGCCCCCTCGCGCGTCATACAGCTTCGTGGGCCAGAGGTGCGAACCCCTGGCCGGGAACGGACCGCAGGCAGTTGGGGCATCCTTCTCGAA
>JBDUED010000171.1:0-4728 GCA_040002595.1 Dokdonella sp.
GACTGCCGCTTGCGGTAACAGTGAACGTGCCGCTCGTGCCAACCGTGAAGGTCGCTGCGTTTGCACTGGTGAAGGTGGGGGCATCGGTGACCGTCAAGGTGAAGTTTTGCGTGGTTGTGCCGAGGCTGTTGGTCGCCGAAAACGTGACAGGATAGGTGCCCGCCGATCCTGCCGCAGGCGTGCCCGCAAGCACGCCGCTTAGCGGATCAAATGTGACCCCGCCGGGCAGCGCGCTGCCGGTGCTCAGGGTCGGAGCCGGATAACCCGTCGCGGTCACCAGGAAACTGCCGGCGCTGCCGACCGTGAATGTCGTCGAATTGACACTGGTGAACGCCGGGGATTCATCGACGATCAGGGTGACCGCAACCGCCGCGTTCGAGCACGAGGACGCATCCGAGACATCGATCTGCAGCGCGTAACTGCCGCCACTGCCCGCTTGCGCGGTGCCGGAAAGTGTTCCGTCGGACGCAAGCGTGAGACCCGTCGGCAACAATGGTGACGCGGTGTCAAGCGCAAATGTGTAAGGTGCGGCCCCACCGCTTGCTACCAGGGTCTGGTTGTAAGCGGTGCCGACCACCGCATGCGTCGGTGGCGCGATGGTGAAGCTGCCACACACGACCGACACGCGATAGATACGGCTGCCGCTGCAACTCGCAGCATCCGACGCGCTGATTGCGAAATCGAACGCGCCGGTGGAGGTCGGCGTGCCAACCAGTTGTCCGGCATTGATCGCCAGGCCAGTCGGCAGGACGCCGCTGTCGACGCCGTAGGCAGCCGGCGCAAACGCACTGGGCGGATTGCCAGTCGTCGCGCTCAACGTTTGCGTGTAAGCAGATCCCACTACGCCATCGGGCAGCGAAGTCGGGCCGACGCCGATGGTCGGACAGGCAGGCGCCGCTGCCAGCGCCGAAAGAGGCAACAAGATCACCATCACCGAGGACAGACGACGCAGGACACGCGCGAAACGATTCACAATGCAACCCCCGGAATATCCGCTGGCACGATTCGCATGAGTCCCTGCGCACGTGTGTCGGACTTATCTGACCTCACCCAATGGAAGACACGCCAAGACGCCCCTCGCGTTCGCTTAATCCACGTTGAAACTTTGCAGTGACACCGGTACGGAGCCATTGAGACTCAGGAAGATGTCATCGAAATATCCGGTATAAGCCGTTGCGGAGTCGCCGGTCTTGCGCAGCGACGCGCGAACTTCGGCGCTTTGCGCAGACGTGCCTGGTGGCGGCGTGAAAGACGGATCGCTTGCGCTGTACCAGGTGTTGTCATCCGGCACATTCGCCACGATGGCGCGCCCCTGCATGCCACCCGCGCCAGAAATGAACTGGCTGCACGCGGCGTCGCTGAAGAAACGGATTTCGACCGCGGCGGTCACGCTGCCGTCGGATGCGTCGCTCGCCGGCACCTTGAACCTGGCGCCGTAATTCGCCTGCAGCACGGTCGTCTGGGCAAACGGTATGCATTGATGGATGCCCGCGGCTGCATGCGGGGAGGCAGGGTTGGCATCAAGGCCAATTTGCGCCGCGCCGGAAATGCCGATCGCAGCGTTCGCATCCTGCGTCGCCGTCCAGACCGCCGTGCCATTTCCGACCGGATCAGGTGCGGAAGAAACGAAGAGAGTCCACGGCGCCAGATCGCTGGTGAAGTTTGGATTCTGGACCGTATTTTGGGCCAGCGCGGACGCGGCGAAACCCACCAACGAGGCCAGTATCCATGTCGTCAAACGCACACCAGATCGGCGCGTCCCGTTTTTTTTGTGCATAGCCCCTCCCGAATCGGAACCGGTCCCGTCGGCTTCTCATTCACGCCAAGTATCCACTGCGGAAGCAGACATTGCAAAATTTTTTCAACGCATTCCCGTGTCCGACCCTCAACAACCCTTGCCGGTGGCAGTGGCCGCGGAGACTTCGATGATCAGTACTCCTGTCGCCGCGAACGGCAACCTCACTTTTACCGCATCGCTCGAATAATAAAAGCCGCCGGATGTGGGCACCTTGACCGCGTCGCGCACCTCCGATTCATAGGATTTTCCGACGCTGTCGGCCGCCGTTGCAATGTCGAAGCGCTGCACGTGATCGAGCGTGACGCAGCCAAGCAAACGCGTGCGCCGGAACGGGCGGATGTCCAGATGCAGGGGCTTCGCCTCTACCGCATCGCGCGACTTTCCGTCGCCATCGAGCACGTACAGCAATGGCTTGAACACCACATTGCCGCGGCCGCTTTGATTGCGCTGTGCCAGAACCTGGACGCGCAATGCGGCATGCTCCAGCTCGCGTGGAAGCTCGATCTGGCGGAAGCGACTTTTCCCTTGGGCAAACTCTCGCTCCGGCGCGTCCGCGTCGATGCGGATTTTCTGCGGATGATCCGGTTGCAGTGCAACCGGTCCACTGACCGGAGCATCAATGACCGCAGGCGTTGGATGTTCCTTGCCGAACAAACGCGTTTTCCAATCGGAATAGGTCTCACCGATCAACGAAAACGGCTGCATCGCAAACGCGTGCGCCGAAAACACAAGGGCGGCCAGCGCGGTTGCGATACGGGGCACCGGCAGGCAGGAAAAAGCAGCGGCCACGGGTTGGATCCGGGAAGGATACGGCATGCGCTTTCGCGACCGGATCAAATGGGAATGTCGGCAGTCTTGATCAAATCGCGGCAGCCAGCGCGCGCGATCCGCGCGCGACTGCCAGACGACGACTCAAATTCCGTTGTCGATCGGACGCAATTCGCCGTCGTTCTGTTCAAATGCCTTTAACTGCAGGGTCTTGGCGATCGATGCAATCACCTTGCGCTGACCGTCGTTGCCGCCATGCTTGAGCACAACGCCAGTCAAGTGCTCGCGATCCTTGAGGTCGCTCAGGTAGCCAAACAATTCAGCCTTGCCCATGGTCGAGCCATCAATCGAATAGCGATCGCTCTTGGCTGGGCCCACCATCGCATTGCCATCGCGCACATCCGATCGCGCGAATGCGAAGCCGGTCGCGGCAAGTCCCAGTGCCAGCATCGTTGCCTGCAAGATCTTTTTCATTGTGCCAACTCCAAGATGAATTGATGCGGTCGATATAAAAGCGGTGCGCGTTGAGAATCAATGGGATTAGTGCTTGGATGCCGGCTCGACGCTTTCCGGCGTTTTCGCGGAATCCGCGACCTGCGCCTGAAGTTCCGAAATTTCGCCATTCTTTTCTTTCAGGTACGCCTTGAACTTCATCTGATAGGCGATGCGGGCCAGGGCAATCAGATGTTCCTTCTTGACCTTCTCCTTTTCTCCGCGCTGCAGGAGCACTGACGCCATCGGCAGGGATTGCTACTGACGATAGCGGAACGCGCTTTTCAGATCCTCGGCCGTCAGTGGCGCACCGTCGAAATCGAACTGATTGTCCTTGTCCGCAGTGATGGTCACGTCAAAGCCGGCCGGAATGTTTGCACTTTGCACGATATCGGCCTTGGTGCGACCGCCACCACAGGCAGTTAGCAGCGTCAGCGCCATCGCGAGTACAAGAAGTTTGAAGGACGGAAAGCTCCGCATGGCGATGTGTGCTCCAGAAAAGTGGCGGGAAAACGCAAGGGTATCATCAGGTCCGGCTGGGCAGCATCAGGTCCGTTGCCGGGCATTCCCGAGCAGCGATGCCCGGCACTAGGCCGCGCGACGGAGCGTTCTCAGGCATGCGGCAAGGTGACGCCCATCTGACCCATGTACTTGCCGGCACGGTCCTTGTAGCTCGTTTCACACTCCTCGTCCGATTCCAGGAACAGCATCTGTGCGACACCTTCATTGGCATATATGCGCGCCGGCAGTGGCGTGGTGTTGGAAAATTCGAGGGTGACGTGACCCTCCCACTCCGGCTCCAGCGGCGTCACATTGACAATGATGCCGCAGCGCGCGTAGGTCGATTTGCCGAGGCAGATCGTCAGCACATTGCGCGGGATGCGAAAGAATTCGACGGTGCGCGCCAGTGCGAACGAATTGGGCGGAATGATGCAGACATCGGATTTCACATCGACGAAGCTGCGCGCGTCGAAGTTCTTCGGATCGACGATAGTCGAGTTGATGTTGGTGAACACCTTGAACTCGTCGGCGCAGCGTACGTCATAGCCGTAACTGGAGGTGCCATACGAGATCAACCGGTGGCCACCATCGAGCTTGACCTGCCCCGATTCGAACGGCTCGATCATCTTGTGTTGCTGCGCCATGCGGCGAATCCATTTGTCGCTTTTTATGGTCATGGAATTTGAGGGCTGAGGGCTGGGAGGTGGAACTTTAAAGACTGGGACATTGACGACTGGTGCTTGAGGCTCCGAGGGTGGTGCTTGAGGCTCCGAGGGCTGAGGACTGGTGCCGCGTTCCGCAATACCACGGCGCGTACTTCAGTCCTCGGTCCTTCGCCTCGGGCGCTACGTATTTTGAATAACGATCTTCGGCAGCCCCATCGATTTATTGCGCGCGCGCACGCCAAGCCGCGCGGCCGCGTTGCGCGCGATCTCGCGGTAGCGCGCAGCGATGTCTGAATCGGGCATTGCGGCCACACTCGGTGTGCCGCTGTCGGCCTGCTCACGAATGCGGATGTCGAGCGGCAGGCTGCCCAGCAGCGCAACGTCGTATTGCGCCGCCATGCGCGCGCCGCCGCCTTCGCCGAACACATGTTCTTCATGGCCGCAGTTTGTACAGATGTGCGTCGACATGTTCTCCACGATACCGAGCACTGGCACGTTGACCTT
>JBDUED010000172.1:0-4705 GCA_040002595.1 Dokdonella sp.
GCCACCACATGACGCCGAGCAGCGCGGCCGAAACCAGCGCGGATGGAATCAGTTGGGCGAAGCTCACCCACAGGATTTGCCCGACCAGCAGGTCTTTCAGATGTTCTCCGCCGTGCGGATTATGCGCGAGCAGAAGCAGGGCACCGGTTGCGGCGAGCACGAACATCGTGCCGATCAACGGTTCCTGCAGACGAGGCCAGCGCCGATCGGTGAAGCTCAGCAGGCAAGCGCCGATCAATGCGGCGGCGGCGGCGGCAAACTGCACAACAAACCCGTTCTGGTCGACTTCGAAAAACTGCGCGCCAATCACGCCCAGCGCGGCGACTTGCGCGATGGCCAAATCGATGAAGATGATGCCGCGTTTGAGCACCTGCTGGCCGAGTGGCACATGCGTGGCGAGCACGATCAGCCCCGCGAGACACGCCGGTCCCAGGATGCTGATATCAAGACCGGTGAGGTTCATTTTGCGACCGGTTTCTGCGCGCCAAGCAGGCGCTCGATGGTGTCGTCGTACAGGCTGAAAAGATCCTTGGCCTTGTCATCTCCTCCCACCGTGAATGGCAGGATGACCGCCGGCACTCCGGTTCGCTCGGCCAGCCAGTCGCCCGCTTTTGGATCCTGATAGGCCGCGCTGACGATCGCCAGCACGTTCGAACTCTTGGTCACCTCGATCAGGCTGGCCAGATGAGAACTGGTGGGCGGCACGCCGGGTTTGGGTTCGAGTGTCTCCACCTGTTTGAGACCGAGCCATTGTTCGAGGTACACCCACGCATCGTGATGCACGACGAGATTGCGACCTTTTAGCGGCGCGGCTTTCGCTTCCCAATTCTTGATTGCGGCATTCCAGCGCCCGCTGAAATCGGCCAAGCGCTTTGTGTACGTTGCGGCATTTGGCGGGTCCAGTTCGCCGAGACGTGCAGACAACGCCTTGGCCACCGCGAGCATGCGGTAGGGATCCATCTGGATGTGCGGATTGCCATCCGGATGGATGTCCCCGTTGGCGCGGTCGAGCTGGGTCGGCTTGTTCAAGGTGACGATTTGCGAATCGGCCATGAAATAACCGGCCCCGGCGGTAATCTTGTTGTTGCCTGCCTGGCGCAGCAATTGCGGCAACCAGCCAATCTCCAGTTCCGCGCCAGTGCACACGACCAGATCCGCCTGGCGTACCTTGGCGATCAGGCTCGGGCGCGCTTCAACCACGTGCGGATCTTGCAGCGCGTTGGTGCCGACATCGACATGGATCTTGTCGCCGGCAAGCTCGTCCAGCATCGCGCCCCATTCGGGCTCGCAAGCGAATACGCGCAACTGCGCATGCGCGCTGGTTGCCGCACATGCGGTCAACACGGCGAGGCTGAAAAGAAGAAGTCGATTCATGGCTGGAGTCCTAGAATTTGTGCGCGCCGTGCGCGCCGAGTGCCACCTGGTATTGCAAACTGAGGGTATTGTCCGTCGGCTGGTCGTGACTGAATTGCAGGCGCAAAAGGCTGAATTCGCTGTTGTGCCAAGTCAGCATCAGGCTATCGCGCGACGGATCAATCGTGCTCGCATACGGGCCGACGGCGCCGCCCCACAACCGGTCATAGCGATAGCCGGTGTCCCAAGTGCGATTGAAGGCATAGACGCCTTCGAGGTACCCGCCACGGCGCGTGCCGACCCACGGTTGCGCGATCAGCGCGTCGCCGAAGTCGAGCGGCGATGCCGCAGTTCCCGCCGCCGCCGCGACCGCCGGATCGTAGCTGCCGTCGCGCTGGTCGAGCATGTATTCCCCGCGCAGCAGCAGACCACCATCCTTGAAGTTGCCGTGTGGCGACCATTTCCAGGTGCCGTCGGCAATGTATACCTTGTTGTGGCCGCTGAATCCGTCGTCCGCATTACGCGTGTTCGTGCTCAGCATCGACAAGCCGCCAAACCACGCGTTCTGGGTGCCAAAATCGCCGCCGGCGTGCATGAACAAGGTGTGCGCGCCGACGCCGCCATTGCCGGCGCCGCCGCTCGGAAAACTGTCGCCCCGGAATGCTTCGCTGCCGAACTGCAGGAAAATGTCTGTTGGCGCGACCCACTGCAAGCTGACGCCGTCGTCGCCATACTGACCGCCAAGGAACGCCTGATACGCGAGCGGCCGAACGCTGAAGAAATCGGTGTGCGTGTGGTGGCTGTTGAGGTAGCCGATGTTCGAATAAAAACGTCCGGCGCGCGCGCCGAATCCCGCTGGCAAGGCCGTGGTGTCGATAAAGGCTTCCTCGACGCCGATGTGATCGCCGCCGTTCTTGCTTTCTGCGGTCACGGTCAACTGACCGTAAAACTTGTCGTCGATGTTGGCCGCCAGCGCGATCTCGCTTTCACCGAGCGAAAGTCCCTGCGGCAACGCGCCGCCGCCTCCGACAATCGGAAACCCGGGTCGCGCGTTCGCGTTGGCCTGATCCGAATGGTGTGCATAAAAACCGTTGAGGATGACCGAGATCGCTGGATTGAAGGCGTTGCCGGTTGCGATGCCCGAGCTTTGGGCTGGGGCCTCAGTCGGCGTGGACACCGCGGCAACCTGGTTTTGTTGCTGCGCCTCTTTGAGCGTTGCCAATTCTGCTTGCGCCGCTTGCGCCGCAGCGAGCGCGGCCGCGGCCTGTTCACGCAATTGTTGGCTGTTCGCTTCCAGCGCCTGGATGCGTGCTGCAAGTGCTTCGATCGAAGCGGCGGGCGACGGCGCCGCGGCGTGTGCCGGAACAGTACTCAAGGCAATGGCCGCGGTAACGAGTAGCGGTCCCAGAGTGGACGTACGGGATTGCATGGGTTATCCGGCCATGGGCGCAGCGCGGCGTGCGCGCGGAAGTTGAAACGATATAATGTACTATTGCCGGACGTCAATAGCCCGGTCGGCTGGACAATCGCCGCACCTGTGGTCCCGACGCCGTGAGGTGACAGCGCGTACGCAAGCGCGCGCGCAGCGCCGCGGTATCATCCCAAGCATGAACACCCGATCGGCTCAAGCTTCGCTGCCGTTTCCCGGCCGCGCGGATTCCGTGTTGTTGCCCGGACCTGCCGGCGCGATCGAACTGGCCTGTGCGCTGCCCGACGTCGCCAATGCGCGCGCGGGCGCTGCGATCATCTGCCACCCGCATCCCTTGCAGGGCGGAACAATGCACAACAAGGTCGTCACGATCATTGAGCGCGCCTTGCTTGAGCTCGGCCTCGCGACGGTGCGTTTCAATTTCCGTGGGGTCGGAAAGTCCGAAGGCATGCACGACAACGGCGCCGGCGAGACCGACGACGTCGTCGCGATTGCCCACTGGCTGCGTCGCGTACGCCCGGGCGACGCCTTGTGGCTGGGCGGATTCTCGTTCGGCAGTTACGTTGCCTTGCGCGCCGCTCCGCGCGTGGAACCCGCGCAAATGATTCTGGTTGCGCCACCGGTGGGGCGCTGGGACTTCGCGGAAATCGCTGCACCTGCCTGTCCATGGCTGATCGTGCAGGGCGAAGAGGACGAGGTCGTCGATGCGAAGGCGGTTTTCGCCTGGGCCCAGGCGTTGCAGCCGACGGCGCAACTCGTGCGCGTTCCCGAAACCGGGCATTTCTTTCATCGCCGCCTGATGGATCTGCGCGGCGTGGTGCGGAATTGCCTGAGCGCGAATCTACCCCCGAAGATCGAACACCCTGCATGACCGCGGCTGAAAGTGCGGTCGGCGCGGGTGTGCCCAGCGTGCAGTACCGCGCCGGTATTGCGGCGGGACATTGGCAGAAAGATCCGGCCCAGCAAGCGGCTCTGGCAAGTTTCGATCGGCTCTGGCACGAACTCATTGACGCGCGCCCGGCCTCGTTGTGGCAGCGATTGGGCGCGCGCAAAGCGCAAGCTCCCCTCGGCCTCTACCTGTGCGGACCCGTGGGTCGCGGCAAGACCTTTCTTTGCGACCTGTTTTACGCGGCCGTGCCGATGGAAAAAAAGCAGCGCGTGCATTTCCATCGCTTCATGCAGGACGTGCACGCGCAACTGCGCATGCTCGAAGGTCGCAGAAATCCACTGACCGAGGTTGCCGCGCGCATCGCTGGCGATGTGCGCCTGCTCGTGCTCGATGAGCTCTTCGTCGGGGACATCGGCGATGCGATGATTCTGGCCAATCTGTTTGACGCACTGTTCGCTCGCGGCGTCGTGCTGGTCACAACCTCCAATCAACGGCCCGAGGACCTGTACAAGGACGGTTTGCAGCGCGAGCGCTTTTTGCCCGCGATCGCCTTGCTGCAGGCGCACTGCGAAGTCGTCGAGATGCTTTCTCCGAAGGACTGGCGACTGCGCGCGTTGACACGGGCGCCCGTGTATCTGACGCCGCCAAGCGCCGACGCGGAACGCGCGCTGCTGGCGATCTTCAATCGCGTCGCGCACGGCGAGCTGCAGCGCGATTTCATGCTATCGCTCAATGGACGCGACATTCCCGTGCGGCGTCAGGTCGATGGTGCGATTTGGTTCGATTTCGCCGCACTGTGCGAAGGCCCGCGCGCGGTCGCCGACTATATCGAGCTGACCAAGGCGTACCATACGATCTTGATATCAAATGTCCCGCAGTTCACGCCGCAAACCGAAGATGCCGCGCGGCGATTCATCGAGCTGGTCGATGAGGTCTACGACCGCGGCGTCAATCTGGTGCTGTCGGCGGCACTGCCGATCATTGAGCTCTACGACGGCGAACGCCTGCGCGCGGAATTCTCGCGCACCGAATCC
>JBDUED010000173.1:0-4672 GCA_040002595.1 Dokdonella sp.
GCGGTCGTAGAGATTGATCGGCTTGCCGTGACTGGGCGCTTCGGCCAGGCGTACGTTGCGTGGAATGATCGAGCGCAGCACCTTGTCGCCAAAATGTTTGGTGAGTTGCAGGGACACTTCATTGCCGAGGTTGTTGCGCGCGTCGTACATCGTGCGCAGCAGACCTTCCACTTCCAGTTGCGGGTTGAGGCGCATGCGCACCGCCTTGATCGTGTCGAGCAGGCTGGAAAGACCTTCCAGCGCAAAGTACTCGCACTGCACCGGAATCAGCACGCCGTGCGCGGCTGTGAGCGCGTTGATAGTCAGCAAATGCAAAGTGGGTGGACAGTCGATCAGGATCGTCTGGTAGCGTTCGCCGAGCTTGGCAATCTGCTCCTTCAGGCGCGATTCGCGCGCGAGCGCGTCCATGAGCTTCAGTTCGGCGGCGGTGAGATCGCCATTGCCGGGGAGCAAATCGAAACCACCCTCGGTCGGCAGGATCACATCTTCTATGCGGGCTTCGTCAAGCAATACCTCACAACCGTTGGGCTTGGTTGTGCGCTTGTCGACGCCCGAAGCCATGGTTGCGTTGCCCTGCGGATCGAAATCTATCAGCAGCACGCGCCGTCCCGCCTCCGCCAGCGCGGCTGCGAGATTGACTGCGGTCGTGGTCTTGCCGACGCCGCCTTTCTGGTTCGCAACCGCGATGATGCGCGTCATGTCAGTGCCGCCGTCCCGTGTCCAATTCCGTTGTGCGTGCCGTGAACACGCCTGATTACAACGACGTGGCGCTGCGCCTCCAAACCCGGCACGTCGAGCGCAATAATCTGGTCAACACGAAAGCCGACCGGCAATGCCGCAAGCTCATCCTGCGGGAAGCGCCCCTTCAACGCCAGCCAGACCCCCTGAGGCGCGAGCAATTGACCGCCCCAGCGCAGCATGTCGGCAAGGCTCGCGAACGCGCGCGCAGTGATGCAATCAAACTCACCCTCCACACTCTCGACGCGTGCTTCAACGACGCGTACGTTGGTCAATCCCAGTTCGCGCACCGCGGCGCGCAAAAACCGGGTTTTCTTGCCGTTCGAATCAACCACGGTAATGTGGCGCTCAGGCGCGACGATCGCCAGCGGCAGGCCCGGCAAGCCCGCGCCGCTGCCGAGATCGGCGAGGGTCGCTCCCGTCACGTGGGGAACGATCGCCAGAGAATCGAGCAGATGTCGCGTAACCATTTCCGCCGGGTCGCGCACCGCGCTCAGGTTGTAGGTTCCGTTCCAGCGCGCCAGCAGATCGACGTACGCGAGCAGTCGGGTTATCGACGCATCGGCAAGATCAAGGTGCAGCGCGGCCAGACCCGCATTCAGGCGCTGTCGCAGCCGATCATTGTCAGACAAGGGGCGGTCGGACATGGCGGTCGCAACGTGTCGGGTCGCGCAGTATCGGTGCGCACGCGCTCAAAATCCACCGCCGCAGAAGAGGCGGCGGATCGGTGCGGCGCCATCAGTCCAGCGCGGTCAGGTCAACGCGGGCAATCAGCAAACCACACTCGCGCAATTCGCCATTGAGCGATTGCTTGAGCCATTGGCGACGCCCATCCGCCGTTGGCGGCAAGACGGCACTCTCGAAAAGTCGCAGCATCGCGCAGCGCAACAACTCCTGGACATCCTCGATCACCACCCCGGCGCGCTCCGGATCGAGCACCTGGAAATACACCACACCACGAAAATTGTGTCCGTCACGAGCCAACTCTTCGACGGGAACCGCCGCGCCGGCGAGGCTGATCTTGTGCGTCACCCGCTCGACCAGTGGCAACACCAGGTGGGTGCCGGCGCTGACGATACGAACGTGACCATCCATGCGACGGAAAGCGTAGACGTGGCCTTGCGGAATGCGCCGCACGGAGGCGAGCACCAGCAAGGTGAGTGCGCATAATGCTGCAAGGATGGTTGGGGACAACATTTTATTTTCTTCTACAGCGGGTTACGGGGTTATCTGCGAGAATTACAACATGTTAACGGACGCAAAACTAACGAATGCTTAACAGATTAGCTTGCTGCGCCGCGTCATTGCTGTGACCTCAGCCAGTAGCTTGGGTTCCAGCGGACAGGTTCCAACAAGGCCCACGCGTACAATTGGCCCATCCTTGGCTCGCGCTCGTCGTCCGTTCCCATGACCTACCCGAACACCCGCATGCGGCGCATGCGTCGCGACCCCTTTTCACGCGCATTGATGCGCGAAACCGACTTGATGCCGGCGGACCTGATTCTGCCGGTGTTCGTGCATGAAGAGCAGGTGAAACGAGTGCCGGTTGCCTCGATGCCTGGGGTCGATCGCGTCTCCATTGACCAGCTCCTGCACGTCGCCGAACAAGCCCAGGAACTCGGCATTCCGGCGCTGGCGCTGTTTCCGGTAACCCGGCCGGAGGCGAAAAGCCTCGACGCACGCGAAGCCTGGAATGCAGAGGGTCTCGTCCAGCGCGCGGTGCGCGCGTTGAAAAAACACTGTCCGGAATTGGGCGTAATTACCGACGTTGCGCTCGATCCGTTCACGACGCATGGTCAAGACGGATTGATGGACGATGTAGGTTACGTCGTCAACGACATGACCGTCAAAGCGCTCGTGAAGCAGGCGCTTTCGCACGCGCAAGCGGGCGCCGATATCGTCGCGCCCTCGGACATGATGGACGGCCGCATTGGTGCGGTGCGCACGGCTCTGGAAGCGCAAGGCTTCGTGCACACGCGCATTCTCGCCTATTCGGCGAAATACGCGTCCGCCTTCTACGGGCCGTTCCGCGATGCGATCGGTTCCTCCGGCAATCTTGGAAAAGGAAACAAATATACCTATCAGATGGACCCGGCAAATGCGGACGAAGCGTTACGCGAGGTCGCGCTCGATCTGGAAGAAGGCGCCGACATCGTGATGGTAAAGCCGGCCTTGCCGTATCTGGATATCGTGCACCGCGTGAAGCTGGCGTTTGGCGTGCCGACGTTCGCCTATCAGGTCAGCGGTGAGTACGCGATGCTCAAAGCCGCTGCACAGAATGGATGGATAGACGAGCGCGCCTGTGTGCTGGAAGCGCTGACGGCCATCCGTCGCGCTGGCGCCGATGCGGTGCTGAGCTATTTCGCGCTCGATGCGGCGCGCTGGTTGCGCGAGGCGCATTGATCTTCGCGCCGCAGGCGCACGTGGCCTTTCCAATGCGAACGAGCTCGCCAGCGTGAGCGAAATGTTGCCGATCGCCGCAGTTCTGCCCCAACTGCTGGCGGCGCTGCAAAACCATTCACGCGTCGTGCTCGAAGCCCCACCCGGCGCCGGCAAGACCACCCAGGTGCCACCGGCATTGCTTGCTGCACAATGGCTCGCCGGGCGCAAAATCCTGGTGCTGGAACCGCGCCGCATTGCCGCACGCGCCGCGGCCCAATTCATGGCTGCGCAGCGCGGCGAACCGGTGGGCGAAACGATCGGCTATCGCATTCGCTTCGAAGCGAAGATTTCCGCGGCGACGCGAATTGAAGTGGTCACCGAGGGCATCCTGACGCGGATGATCCAGGATGATCCGGAACTGCCCGGGGTCGGCGCGATCGTGTTCGACGAATTCCACGAGCGTCATCTGCACGGCGATCTGGGCGCAGCGCTTGCGCTCGATGTGCAGGCAAATCTGCGTGCGGATCTTCGCCTCGTCATCATGTCGGCAACGCTGGACGGCGAACGCATCGCGCATTGGTTCGATGCCCCACGCGTGACCAGTGCAGGTCGCAGTTTTGCGGTGCGCATCTCGCATCCGCCCACCCGCGCAAGCGAGGTGTGGCCCGACCGCGGCTGGCCGTTCCAGTTGCGGCGTGCGGTCGAACTTGCGCTCGCCGAAAACGAAGGCGACGTGTTGGTGTTTTTGCCAGGCAAGCGCGAGATCGAGATAGCGCGACGCACGCTCGAGACCTTGAATGGTGGGAGCGGCGGCAGCCGCAATGCTTCACCGGTTGACGCCAGCGAAGGCGCAACGGCATCGCCGCTCCCACAACAATCCGAGGCGATCATCATCGTGCCGCTGCACGGCGAACTCTCCATCGCCGAGCAACACACCGCGCTGGACACGGCAGCGTCGGGCACGCGTCGCTTGATACTTGCCACGAACGTTGCCGAGTCGAGCGTCACCCTGCCCGGCGTACGCGCCGTGGTCGATAGCGGCCTCGCACGCGAACCACGTTTCGATCCGAATTCGGGATTCACGCGACTTCAAACCGTGACCATTTCCCAAGCATCGGCCGATCAACGAGCGGGCCGCGCCGGTCGCCTGGGACCGGGTGCGTGCTATCGGCTGTGGCCACAGAGCCGGCGTCTGGATCCACAGCGCACACCAGAAATCGCACAAGTGGAATTGTCGCAACTTGCGCTCGAGCTGGCCGCGTGGGGATCGGACGCGCTGCGGTGGCTCGACCCACCGCCACCCGGCGCGCTCGCGCAAGCCCGCGATCTGCTGCGTCGACTCGGTGCGCTCGATAGCGATGCACGCATCAGCGCGCTCGGCCGAAGCATGCTCGGCCTCGGTGCGCACCCGCGTCTCGCCGCCGCCGTGCTGCGCGCGCCACCACCGCGGCGCGAGTTTGCGTGCGATCTCGCCGCCTTGATCGAGGCGCGCAATCCCTTGCGCGGTGATGCCGGTCGCAGCGACGACTTCCGTGCACGCGTCAGCGCATTG
>JBDUED010000174.1:0-4663 GCA_040002595.1 Dokdonella sp.
CGTCGCTACCACCTCAAGGTAGTGCGTCTACCAATTCCGCCACCTGGGCACTGCTACTTTCCGTTCTTCCCGCCATCCTTGGGGGTGCTCGCCGCCGGCTTGTCGGCAGCGGGCGCAGGCTTGTCCGTGGTGGTGGCGGATGCTGGCGCCGGCTTGTCGCCGGATGCCGCCGGTGCCACCACGGGCGCAACCACGCCGGTCGGTGAGGGCGTCGCGGACGGAGCTGGTTTCGTCGCAGGGGCGACGCCAGACATCACGCCCAGATCGTCCACCGGACGCACATCCGCGCCCGACCGAGCCAGGTACATGCCCATGCCGAGGCTGAGCAGGAAGAACAAACCCGCGAGTACCGCCGTGCTGCGCGAAAGGAAATTCGCCGAGCCGCGTGCACCGAAGACGGTCGCCGATGCACCGCCACCGAAACCCGATCCCGCATCGGCGCCCGCGCCGCGCTGCAAGAGAATCAGGACGGTCATCGCGATCGCGATCAGCACATAGAAAATGTTTGCAACGATAGACAACATAAGAAGCTCTTCACGATTGCGCAGCGGTGCAGATGGCGAGGAAATCCGACGCCACCAGGGAAGCCCCACCGATCAGTCCGCCATCCACATCGGGTTGGCCGAACAGCTCGGCCGCGTTGGCGGGTTTGACGCTGCCGCCATACAAGAGCCGCAGCGAGCTGGCAATTGTAGCATCGAGCCCCGCGAATTTGTCACGCATGAATGCATGAACCTCCTGCACCTGCTGCGAGGATGCGCAGCGACCGGTGCCGATCGCCCACACCGGCTCGTAGGCCACCACCGCATTGGAGAAAGCGCCAATTCCGGCACGCTCGATGACGGCATCGAGCTGACGGGCGATGACTTCATGCATCGCTCCCCCATCGCGTTCGGCCAGCGTTTCCCCGACACACAGGATGGGCGCCAGCCCGACCCCTCGCGCAGCGACAAACTTGGCCGCGACAAGTTGATCCGATTCATGCTGATAGTGGCGTCGCTCGGAATGGCCGACCAGCACAAAGATGCAGCCGATATCGCGCAGCATCGAAGCGGCTGTTTCCCCAGTGTATGCACCTTGCGCATGCGCGCTCACATCCTGCGCGCCGAAAGAAACGCCACTGTCAGCGTGGTGCCGGATCAGGTTCTGCAGATACGCAAGCGGCGGCAGCACAGCCACATCGACCTTTCCCGGCAGGCCCGCGACAACGGCTGCGACCAAATCGTTCGCCATATCGCGCGAACCGTGCATTTTCCAGTTGCCGGCAACCAATGGGCGTCGCATGTAAGTGCTCCCTGCGCAAGGAGCGGCAAGGATAACGATCACCCGCTAGCCGGACAACCACGCGCCAGAGTTCAGGCGCCGCGGCAGCCGAGCCGTCGCGCATCGATTAACCTGCACAAGTCCTTCGCATTGGATCGCTCATGCCGGCTTCAAATTTCGCACTGGTGACCGGCGCTTCCGCTGGCATCGGTGCCGCCTTCGCGCGCGAACTGGCGGCACGCGGCCATTCACTCGTGCTCACGGCGCGACGCGCCGATCGGCTCCAATGGCTTGCGTCACAACTGCGCGAACAGTACGACGTTGCCATTGAATGCATTGCCTGCGACCTCGCCGACCCGACCACACCACAGTTCCTGCACGATGAAATCGCACGGCGCCAATTGCCGATCGGCATATTGATCAACAACGCCGGCTGCGGCGTGACCGGTTCGTTCATGTCAAGGCCATGGCAGACCCACGCGCAATTCATTCAACTCATGCTGGTTGCGCCGACCGAACTGTGCCATCTGTTTTTGCCGGGCATGCGTGCGCGAGGTCGCGGCCGGATCATCAATGTCGCCTCGCTCGCCGGACTGGTTCCGGCGCCGGCCGGGCATACCCTGTATGCCGCGTCGAAGGCCTACTTGATCAAGTTTTCGCAAGCGTTGGCGCTGGAAAACCGCGCGCACGGAGTCAAGGTGTGCGCCTTGTGTCCGGGCTTTACCCGCAGCGAATTTCACGACGCCAATGGCACGCGCGAACACATGCAGCGCATGCCGCGCTGGATGTGGATGGCCGCCGAGCCGGTCGTGCGCGACGCGTTGGCTGCGCTCGAACGCGACGATGTGGTGCGCGTCAGCGGTCGCCTCAATCGCTGGATCAAGCGCGCGTTCGAACTTTTGCCCGATCGCTGGGCGCTGCAATTGATCAATCGCCGCGGCAGGAAATTTCGCGTCAGCGATACGAACGCGACGCGCAAACCGCCGGCGTAATCACGCGCTCGGGCACAAACATGCGTCATTGCAGACGCACCGACACGAGCCCTGCGGCGACATCCGCGCTTACATCGTCGAAGCGGCCGTTGCGATAACGCAGAAATTTCATTCGCGCAAATACGCCGGCGTTGGCAACCGGCGGCGGCCGCAGATAGGCGATCGTCAAGCCGCCGATGGTTCGCCAGCCGATGACTCTTCCGTCAGCGGTGAAGGGCGCATATGGCGCGGCATCGGCCATGGATGCCGGCGCAGCCTGCAACTGGAAATACGTCCGCACCTCAGTGTGGAACCAGCAATGCTCGACGCGCGCAAGCTCGGGGCTGAGTGCCTTGATGATCGAATCCATCGAAACGAATGAGCTCCATTCGGGTGCCGGCTCGATTCCAAGAAACACGACATGGCACCCTGATCCAGGCAGATCGAGTTTGGCCACCGCTGCGACTGCATCGCGCGCGACAGCGGAAATCGCGACCGAGCGCTGGGCAAACGCCTGCGCCGCTTCGCGCGATGCCGACGCCAACGCAAGTACCGCGATCGTCAGGGACATGGCAATGACGCCGCGCAGTCTGGTCGTGGCCAGATTCCACAACATGGCCACCACCACGGCGAGCATGGCAACAGCCCCTGCAATACCGAGGTAGTACAGACGCGATTGCATGGCCGCCTCAATCGCCGAGACGCCCGCATCGAGCGGCGCCGCGTTCAGCGCCGCAACGGGCGCCTGCACCAGCGCGGGCAGCAGCAGCAGACACGCGCCGCACAGCGCAAGATCGGCATATTTCGGCGAAGACGACCGCGCCCGTCGACGCGTGAGCGTGGCGACCGTTGCTGCTGCCATCAGGGTCAAGGCGGCGCCGAGCGCGATGTGCTGCGCGGGAGCGAGACGCGTCCAAAATGAAAGATACCCCGGCGCCTGCTGTACCCAGTCGAACAAGCCCTTGGCAATCGCGCGGCCGAGCGGCAGTGCGCCGGTCAAGTCGCTGGCCGCAGTGCCGAGCACGAGCGCGCGCCAAGCCAGCCAGAACAGGGCACACGACCACGCCCATGCGACCGCCCGCAGTGCCCGCTTCCGATGCAAAGGCTCGCAGCACGCCCAGCGGACCCAGACCAAGGTAAGCGCCGCAACTGCGATCAACCCTGTTTCCTTGGACAGCATGGCCGCCAACGCCGCGGCGAGCGCACCGATCAGCGCCCCAACCCTTTGATGCTCGCGGTAGGCGCTTCCTGCGTGCAAGGCAAGCAGCACAAACAAGGTCGCCAACAGATCGAAACGCGCCGACCACCACAGCGCCGTGCCGAGCACCGCTGGATGCAGCGCGAACAACAGCGCGCAGGACAAGGCAACGGGATACGCAATTCGCGTTTGACGCAACAGGCAGAACAACGCCACGCTGACGCCTGCATGCAGAGCGAGATCGGCCATTGCGTTGGGCGCGTAAGCCGTGCCCAGCAGTACTTGGCAAAGCCACATCGATGCAAACCCGAGCGGGCGAAATACGGATCCAGGCACCACGAAATGATCGTGCGTGAACAGCGGCCATGGCGAGCCGATCAGGCGTGCCATTGCAAGCTGCATGAAATCGTCGCGACCCCAGAAAGCGTGCACGCCGGGCCAATAGACAAAGCTCACGATCGCCACGATCGCCAACGCGCACATAGCACTCTTGCGTCGGTCGGCATCAGCGCTTGCATTATCAGCAGACGAAGCTGCCAGGACGCGGCCAGGTGGCATCGTGCAGAATCCGGAGAATCGGAGACGCGATTATCGCGCGGAAGCGACCGCTTCGGTTTGCCCGAGCGCTGCGCGTTGCGCGACTCGCTGTCTCAAGCCAGCTTGATCTCGCGCAGCCGCTCCAGCAGATAGTCGTTCGCGCTGATCGGTTGCGGGTAACGGCTGGGATGCTGCGCGTCGATGCACGAAGGTAACACGTCGATCATGACGTCAGGATTCAGGTGCTGGAAGAACGGCACCGAATAGCGTGGCTGGCGCGCGATGTCTCCTGCAGGATTGACCACGCGATGCGTGGTCGACGGATACACGTGATTGGTTAGACGCTGCAGCATGTCGCCGATGTTTACCACGATGGTGTCCGCATCGGCAGTGAACGGCACCCATTCGCCGGCATTCGAGCACACTTCAAGGCCCTGCGCGCTGGCGCCTACCAGCAAGGTGATCAGGTTGATGTCTTCGTGCGCGCCGGCGCGGACATTGGGAACATCGCGCGCGGTCAGCGGCGGATAGTGGATCGGGCGCAGGATCGAATTGCCGTGGTCGGTCTTGTCCGCAAAGTAGGTTTCAGGCAAATCGACGTGCAGCGCGAGCGCGCTCAGCACGCGCGCGCCGAGCCGATCCAGCGCTTCGTAGAGTCCGTAGGCCGCCTCGCGGAAACCGGGTACTTCAACGG
>JBDUED010000175.1:0-4660 GCA_040002595.1 Dokdonella sp.
CGTCCTGTTTCTTCTTGGTGATGATGTTGATCACGCCGGCGATCGCGTCGGAGCCATACAGCGACGAGGCGCCGTCCTTGAGGATCTCGATGCGGTCGACGATGCTGGCTGGAATCGTGTTGAGGTCAACCGCAGCGGAGACGCCCGAGGCCGAGGATTCATTTACCCAGCGCAAGCCGTCGACGAGAATCAGGGTGCGCTTTGCGTTGAGGTTGCGCAGCGAGATCGTGGTGGAACCGGATCCGACGCCGGAACCGTCCGCCGCGAAGCCGAAGTTGCCGGCGGAATTGAATTTGGTGTTGAGCGAGGAACCGCTCACCGACAGGCGCTGAATCACGTCGCCGATCGAACCAAGTCCGGTCGCCTCGATATCTTTCGAGGTGATGGTCAGGATTGGCGTCTGCCCTTCCACATCGGCCTTCTTGATGCGCGAGCCAGTGACTTCGATGACCTGCAGTTTCTGTGCGTCGTCGCCAACGCGATCCTGCGCGAACGCAGAACCTGCGTGCAGCGCCAGCAATACGGCGGCGGCCAAGCTGCTGACCGCGAGGGTGGTTGAACGTGAACGCATGGAACTCTCCCGAGACTGGTGGGCGGAAAATGCATGAAGACGTCTTTTACGCGCGCTTCTCGTTTCGCTGGAGCGCATGTGAACAAAATGTAAAACAAGTATGAATTTATTGCTACAACCTGTAAATAAATTGCCCATCCGACGGGATACACTGGCTTTTTTAGCGCGAATGTGCTTGGGCACCTGCTCCCGCAGGAGAATCGCCGGGCCGCTAAACTGCGCGGTGCCTCCTCGATAGCCAAAGTGGTGATGCGTTCAAGTCTCGCTTTATCCCGATCAATCCTCATGCTGATCGGCGCGCTTTGGTTGAGCGCGCCGCTTCCGGCAGCCGATCGGACGACCGAGCGTCAGCAGTTTCGCGCCGCATTTGCGGCAGCGTCGCGCGCGCCCGACGATCTATGGAAAAAACTTGCAGCGACGCTCGACCCGCGCTATCCATTGACGCCGTATATCGAGCTGGCCGCGCTGCGCCAGCGCATCAAGGAAGTTTCTCGCAGCGAAGTGGAACGCTATCTGGCGCGCTGGCCCGATACCTTGCCGGCGTCCGATCTTCGTGATGCGTACTTGCGCGAACTGGCCCGGCGCGAAGACTGGCCGACGTTTCGAGCGCTGTGGAAAAACAGTAGCGAGCGCGATCTGCAATGCGATGAGCTGCAGGCTCGCATTGCGGCGGGAGAGAGGCTCGACTACAGCCGCGATCTGGACGCGTTGTGGTCGGGCACACCAGCCCTGCCGCAAGCCTGCGCAACGGTGATCCGCGCAGCGCGCGCCAGCGGCGCGCTGGCCGACACACATGTTTGGGAGCGCCTCGATCGCAGCGCTGCGGCAGGAAATGCAGATGTCGCGGCAAATGCGGCGGCCCTGCTCGGCGAAGCCGAGCGGGCCACCGCGGATCGCATCGTCGCAGCCTTGCGTGATCCGGCCGCCACCTTCGCGCTGGCAAAAAACTGGGCCGACGAGCCGCGCGCACGCGACGCGATCGCCTGGGGGCTGGCACGCTACGCGCGCCGTTCTAGCGCCGCCGCAGAAACCGCGTGGTCGGATCTGGAAGGGCGCTTCAAATGGGACGTCGCGCAGAAAAACCGCGTGCTCAATGCGCTTGCGCTGTACCGCGCAACGAGTTATTCACCCGACGCGCTGGCGCGCCTGCAAGCCTTGCCGGCCAATGCGGACGACGATGCCACGCGCGAATGGCGCGTACGCATTGCGCTGGTGCTAAGCAATTTCAAGGAAGCCCTTGCCGCCCTCGAGCGCATGCCGGCCGCGCAGGCGGCTGATCCTCGCTGGCGCTACCTGCGCGCGCGCTTGCTGGAAAAACTAAACCAACCGGACGCCGCCGCTCCCTTGCTGGCGACTCTCGCGCAGGAAACCAACTTCTACGGCTTTCTCGCTGCCGATTGGACCGAACGGCCTTATTCGATTTGCCCGGCCAAGCTCGCCAGCGATCCGGCGATCGAGAAGATGCTGGCGAAGCAATCCGATCTCGCTCGAGCGTTCGAGTTTCGCGAGCTGGACATGCTGCCCGAGGCGCGCCGCGAATGGGCGTTCGCAATGAGTCGGCTGGATGAAAAAGCGCGCCGTCTCGCCGCGGACCTGGCCACGCGTCGTGGCTGGTACGACCGCGCGGTATTCGCCTACTCGGCCGATCCGGCAACCCAGCATTTGTACGAACAGCGTTTTCCGCTGGGCATGGAAAACGAGGTCAAGCGGGAATCGCACACCGCCGGCATCGATCCGGCCTGGACCTACGCGATCATCCGCGCCGAAAGCGCATGGATGACCGACGCCCATTCGGGGGCCGACGCCTACGGTTTGATGCAGCTGCTGCCCGCTGTCGCCAAACAGGTGGCAAAAGCGGAAAACCTCCCCTATGGCAACGCGCAGGATTTGTTCAATCCGGCGCTCAACGTCCAGCTCGGCACGCGTTTTCTCGGACGCATGGCGGACAAATACCAAGGCAGTCCGTGGCTGGCCAGCGCCGCCTACAACGCCGGCGAGGCGCCCGTGGGGCGCTGGCTCGATGCGCGTCCGTCGCTTGATCCGGATTTTTTCATCGAGACGATCCCGTACAAGGAAACGCGCGAATACGTCTCGCGCGTGCTCGCCTTCAGCGTGATCTACGACTGGCGCATGCACGGCAACGCGTTGGCCCTGTCGGCGCGCATGCCAAGGATCGGGCAGGCGTACCGCGCGCCGGACACGACGACGGCGCGCAAGAACGTGGTATGCGCGGCGTCGACGGCTCTGGAAAAGGCGCCGCAGGCCGACACGATTCCTGCGCCCGCCGCGCCGGCTCAGGTAAAATAGCCGCATGTATCTTGAGTATTTCGGCCTGCGCGAACCGCCGTTCTCGATCACGCCGGACCCGCGCTATGTTTTCCTGTCCGAACGACACCGGGATGCGCTTGCACACCTGTTGTACGGCATCGGCAAGGGCGGCAGCGGCGGCTTTGTCCAGTTGACGGGCGAAGTCGGTACCGGCAAGACCACGCTGTGCCGCTTGCTGCTCGAACAATTGCCGGAGGACACCCGCGTCGCCTTGGTGCTCAATCCCAAATTGTCTCCGGTCGAACTGGTCGAGACCGTGTGCGAGGAATTGAAGCTCGATATCGAGGGCAGACGTGGCAGCTTAAAGGCCCTGACCGACACCCTGAATGCGTTCCTGCTCGATTCGTATGCGCAAGGACTGCGCGTAGTGCTGATTGTCGACGAAGCGCAGAACCTGTCCACCGAATCGCTGGAACAGGTGCGCCTTCTGACCAATCTGGAAACACCGACGCAGAAACTGCTGCAGATCATCCTGCTCGGCCAGCCCGAGTTGCGCGACATGCTCGACCGCCCGGAACTGCGTCAGCTTAGCCAGCGCATCACCGCGCGCTATCACCTGATGCCGCTCGATGCACTTGAGACGGAAACCTACGTTCGCCACCGCATGGCCGTGGCCGGTTGCGCGCGGGTGCCGTTTTCGCGACTGGGATTGAAGGCCTTGTACCACCGCTCCGGCGGTGTGCCGCGCCTGATCAATATCATCGCCGATCGCGCCTTGATGGCCGGCTTTGCTCGCGAGCAAGACAGTCTTGGCGAGCGCCTGGTCAATCGCGCCGCCGACGAGACGTTGCCGGGACATGCGTTGTACTGGTTGCGTCGCTACGGATGGTGGGCGACCGCCGCGGCGCTGGTGCTGGTTGCGGCCGCCATCGCCGCCGGTTTGCACGGCTACCGGCCGGCGAAACCTGCCGTGACACCGGCAGTAGCGGTAATTGTGCCGCCACCCGTCGATGCCGAAGCGCGTCGCCTTGAGGCCCGTCTGGCGCAGACGCCGGAAACCGAGCTGACCGCATTCACCCAGTTGCTCGCGCGCTGGCAGGTCGACCCAGACGCGGTTTCGGTACGCGCCGCCACCCGCTGCCCCGCACTGGTCGCGCCGGGCATAGCCTGTCTGCGCGGGCACGCGGTGCTCGATCAACTGCTGCGCTTCGATCGACCGCTCATCCTGCTGCTGGGCGGTCCGACGCATCCGGCTTACGCGCTGCTGCAAGGCGCCGGCAAACGGCATGTGCGTCTGGATCTGGCCGGTGATCGCTACGAACTTGAACGCGCGTCGCTTGCCAAGGTCTGGAATGGCGACTTCATCGTCCTATGGCGTTTGCCTGCGGAGGTGACGGCAAGCTTGCAGATCGGCGATACGGGCGCTGGCGTTGCGTGGGCGACCGACCGCGTGGCCACGTTCGACAACGGCGCGCAGGCCAATGGAAAATCGGCTACGTTCGATGCTGCGCTTGCTACTCGGGTGCGCGCGCTGCAGCAGGCCTACGGGATAAAGGCCGATGGCATCATCGGACCGGAAACGCTGTTTGCGTTGTCGGCACTCGACGATGCGGGTCCGCATCTGGCGCGCACGGTGGAGTAGGAAACGCAACAGGTGGGAGGGGCGGAATCCGCGATGCCCTTTCGCCGTAATGACGACGTATTTTCGAGGCTCGTTCGCCGTCGCGGCTTGCGCCGCTCCTGCAAGATCGTGACGAAACTTCGCACGAGGGTCACGCGCACCGTACAAAGCCGCCGCATCACAGTCAGGAAAAGCAATGT
>JBDUED010000176.1:0-4619 GCA_040002595.1 Dokdonella sp.
CCGGTCATCGAGTCGACCACGAACAAGGTTTCAACCGGATTCAAGGCTGCGTGCAGCGCCTTGATCTCGGCCATCATGTGGCTATCGACATGCAAGCGGCCGGCGGTGTCGACGATCAACACGTCGGCGAAATTCTTGCGCGCCGCATCGAGCGCCGACGTGGCGATCGCGACGGGATCCTGATCGCCGCTCGACGGATGGAACAGCACGTCGACCTGCTCCGCCAGCGTGCGCAACTGCTCGATCGCGGCCGGACGATAGACATCGCAACTGACGACCATGACTTTTTTCTTCTTGCGCTCCTTCAGGAAGCGCGCGAGCTTGGCGACGGTGGTGGTCTTGCCCGCGCCCTGCAGGCCAGCCATCAACACGACCGCCGGCGGCGCCGCAGCGAGGTTGAGATCGGTATTCGTCGTACCCATCAGCGCGGTCAGCTCATCGCGCACGACTTTCACGAGCGCTTGACCCGGGGTGAGGCTGCGCAGCACTTCCTGACCGAGCGCCTTGACCTGCACGCGCTGGATCAGCGCCTGCACGACGGGCAACGCGACGTCGGCTTCGAGCAAGGCGATACGCACCTCGCGCAGGGACTCACGGATGTTCGCCTCGGTCAAACGCCCCTTGCCGCGCAAGCGCTGCACGGTAGCGGAAAGGCGACTGCTGAGCGACTCGAACATGGAGCGATCCGGAAAGCCAAAGGACCCGCAATTATAGCGGAGCGCCCATCGGCTGAGCGGCGGGGCCGCCATGCCGTTGTTGCCAACGTTCAAACATTGCGGCTTCCGCCACACCCACAGAAACCGCCGTCACAAAAAACCGGGCCGTCTCCGCCGTGTCACGTCCCATGGGCATTCACGCCCCGGGCAAACCCTATGCGACACTGCGCGCATGATGATTTCGTTGCTCGCGCTGCTCGCGATCGTGCTCTACCTAGTTGCAGCGGGCGTGCTCGTGCGTCCGTTGCTCGACGCTGGCGCGCCGCTGAGCCGCCTCGCCCGCAGCACCGCCGCAGTCGCCGTACTTGCGCATGTCGGCGTGCTTTTCGGAATGCACCGTGGCGCGCTCGACCTGCACTTCTTTGCCGCGTTGTCGCTGGTCGCGTGCATGATCGCGGTATTGACCCTGATCGTGAACCTGTCGCGCCCGGTTGCGGCGCTCGGCGTGATCGTGTTTCCGCTCGCCGCAATGCTACTTGGCGTTGACGTGTTCGCAGCGCCACCCACCTTGCCCCAACCGATGGATTGGCAGATCAAGTTGCACGTCAGCATCGCGCTACTTGCGTTCGCGGTGTTGTCGATAGCGGCGATATTCGCGATTGGGCTCGCGATCCAGGAACGCGCCCTGCGCCATCGACAATTCGGTGGATGGCTACGCGCACTGCCGCCGCTGACCTTGACTGAATCCCTGCTGTTTCGCCTGATTGGCACCGGGTTTGCGTTGCTCTCGCTGACCCTGCTGAGCGGCATCCTTTTTGTCGACAGCCTGTTTGGCCAGCATCTGGAACACAAGACAATCCTCTCGGTTGTCGCGTGGCTGGTGTTCGGCGTGCTGCTATGGGGACGCTGGCGTTACGGCTGGCGCGGTCACCGCGCGGTGAATCTGACCTTGCTCGGAATGGCGATCCTCGTGCTGGCTTTTTTTGGCTCCAAGTTCGTGCTGGAAGTGATCCTGCATCGCACGGCATGAAATCCGCCCGGCCCACTATCCCTTAGTCGGTGCTTGCACAGGCACTGTGCATAGCGATCGCCGGTGGCATACCGGTCCTTTTCGTCGCGTTCAATCGAATTCGACGTGCTTGCGGGGACAAACTTTTCGGCTCACGCGAACACTTCTGCTCCGCACACGAATCGTGGACGTGGTTCCTGTCCTTTCCAAGCTGGAGCTACTGCATTCTTTTCCTTGTGGCAAGCAGCGGCGTCGCCATCATTCGCTGGTTCCTTCGGACAACTGCCTCCTGATCAACGGAGCACGCGCAGCCTGCAGCCTCTGCGCCAGCGTGCCTGCCGGACTGCGCCCATACAGGCTACGCATCGTGCCGGCTCGCCTCGATCGCCTCGCCGAGACGCTCGACGCCAACAATTTCCATTTCTCCCATTCTAGACTTTTTTGGGGCATTTGCCTTCGGCACAATCGCGCGCAGGAATCCATGGGTCGCCGCTTCCTTCAGGCGTTCCTCGCCATTCGGCACAGGACGGATTTCGCCGGACAGTCCGACTTCGCCAAATGCAACCGTCTTTTCGGGCAGCGGCCGGTCGCGAAAACTCGACAGCACCGCCAGCAACACGGGCAGGTCCGCTGCGGTTTCCTGCACGCGTATGCCGCCAACGACGTTGACGAACACGTCCTGATCGTAGACGGCCGCGCCGCCGTGGCGATGCAGTACTGCGAGCAGCATTGCCAGGCGATTCTGTTCCAGGCCAAGTGCGACGCGACGCGGATTGCCGAGCGAGGATTGGTCGACCAGTGCCTGCACTTCGACCAGCAACGGCCGCGTACCTTCGCGTGCAACCATGACCACACTGCCGGACGTCGGCTGCGTGTGTGTGGAAAGAAAAATCGCCGATGGATTGGGTACCTCGCGCAGCCCCTTGTCGGACATCGCGAACACACCCAGTTCGTTGACCGCACCAAAGCGGTTCTTGAACGCGCGCAGGATGCGGAAACGGCTGCCCGCCTCGCCCTCGAAATACAGCACCGCATCGACCATATGTTCGAGCACGCGCGGTCCGGCGATACCGCCTTCCTTGGTGACATGGCCGACCAGAAACACGCTGGTGCCGGTCTCCTTCGCGAATCGGACGAGCCGCGCCGCCGATTCGCGTACTTGCGATACCGAGCCTGGCGCCGCGGTCAAGGTTTCGGTCCAGATGGTCTGGATCGAATCGATGATCAGCACGTCGGGTTTGCTGTTTGCCGCCTCGCCGAGGATGCGCTCGATCGAGGTTTCGGCGAGTGCTTCGAGTCCTTCCAGCACGATGCCAAGCCGCTGCCCACGCGATGCAACCTGCGCCAGACTTTCTTCACCGGTCACGTACAGCCCGCGCACGCGCTGGCCGATCGCGCCAAGCATCTGCAGCAGCAAGGTCGATTTGCCGATCCCCGGATCGCCGCCGATCAGGACGACGGACCCAGCTACGAGGCCGCCGCCCAGTACGCGATCGAGTTCGGCAATGCCGGTCGCACTGCGTTGTTCAATGCTGGTCGCCACCGTCGTGAGCTTCGTGATTTTCGGCGCATCGACCACGCCGGCATACCCGCTGCCGCGTGGATTCACCGCAGCGGCTTTCGCCGGTTGCACCACGAACTCGGCAAGCGTGTTCCACACCCCACATTCGGTGCACTGACCTTGCCACTTGTTGTGCTCAGCCCCGCATTCTGCGCAGACGTATGCGGTTTTTGCCTTCGTCATGGGCACCTCAGCTTTCGTCTTCAACAAAGCGCACACGCCGCGTCACGCCGCAGGTGAGTTCGTAGCCGATCGTGTCGGCGTGCTGCGCAATCTCCTCGACCGGCAGACCACGTCCCCACAGCACAATCGGCGCGCCGATCGTTGCATGCGGATGATCGCGCAGGTCAATACTGATCAGGTCCATCGAGACGCGGCCGACGACGGGCGCGCGTACGCCGTCGAGCAACACGGGCGTGCCGGGTTCGGCGTGGCGCGGATAACCGTCGCCATAGCCAATCGCAGCGATGCCGACGTTCATGTCTTCGGGTGTTTCCCAACTCGCGCCATAGCCGACCCGCTCGCCACGGCGCACGCGGTTGATGGCGATGAGTTTCGTGGTCAAGGTCATTGCCGGACGCAAACCGAAATCCGCGCCAACTGTGCCGGCCACGACCGAGATGCCGTAAAGCGCCCCGCCAGCGCGCACCCATTGCCCGTGAGCTGCCGGCCAGCCGAGGATTGCCGCGGAATTGGACAACGATCGCTCGCCGTCGAGGCCGGTGACGGCGCGCTCGAAGCGTTCGATTTGCTGCGCGGTCATCGAATCATCGAATACGTCGGAGTTGGCGAAGTGGGTCATCAGCGCGATGTCATGATCGACGCTGGGCAGGGAACGCAGTCGCGCGAAAATCTCGCTTGCGCGCTCGGGCGCGAAACCAAGGCGATGCATGCCGGTGTCGAGTTTGAGCCAAACGCGCAGCGGTCGTGGATCGTGGTCGACGGCGAGCGCGTCGATTTGCGCGTCGTGATGCACGACGGTGTCGAGAGTGAGCCGACGCATCTCCGCAAGGTCGCCGGCGTCGTCATGTCCGGAAAGGACCACGATGCGTTGTGATACGCCGGCCGCACGCAAGCGCTGGCCATCGGCAATGCCGGCGACGCCGAACGCATCGGCATCGTCAAGAGCGCGCGCGACACGCTCGAGTCCATGTCCGTAGCCATCCGCCTTGACCACGGCCATTACGCGCGCGCCTCCTCCAAGCTCGCGCACGCGGCGCAAATTCTCGCGCAGGGCGCCGAGGTGAATCGTCGCGCAGGTGGCGCGCATCAGTCAGTCTCCTCGCTGCAAAGTCGGGCTGCCAAAGTTCTGAAGTCAATCCCGTGATCGGGGTGGGTCGTGCACAGCGACGCGCGTGCTCGGTGAAGCGGCGGTCGCCGCGATGCCTTGTCC
>JBDUED010000177.1:0-4597 GCA_040002595.1 Dokdonella sp.
TGGGATCTGGTCAAGGATTTCACGCGCGAGGAACGCCACGCATTACGCGATGGCGTTCCAAAACACGCCCTGAAATTGCCGTTCCGCGCAGGTCACATGCGCGACCTTGCGGCCGAGGCGGTGAAGATCGCGGCGCACGGTTTGCAACGCCGCGCCCGCACCAACAGCCACGGTGCCGACGAAACCATCTTCCTCGATGAGTTGATGCAGATTGTAGACGCGAACCAGACCCCGGCCGAACGCAAGCTCGAACTGTTCAACGGCGAGTGGAAAGGCAATGTCGACCCCGTGTTTCGCGAGTTTGCCTACTAAGACAGCGGCCGTTGCTTGCGTGGGTACCTTGTCGTCGCACGGAAGCTCACGCCGCGCTTACATCGCGCAAGGTCCAGTGCTTGCCGATCAGCAACGTCATGCAGTGCTTGATGATGGCGTGCGGCAATGAACTGACGACCTCGACGTTGACGTGCAGATCCGACTGACGAGCCTCCACCGTCGCTTCCGGATCGCTCTGGCCAAGTGCCGGATCAATTGCGTCCGGATTGGGCTGCATGGCGCGCCAGCGTTGCAATAAACCAGGTCCGCGCAAGGCTTCCTGCAACAGCGCCGCAAAACTTTCCGCCGAATCGCCCTGGAATGAAAGTTCGTGCGATTCGCCGCGCGCCTTGGGCAGATCGTCGATTGAAAACAGGTAGCGCTGCACGCTCATGAAAAAGCCCTAGAGTGGATACGCTGCAAAGTTTAGCAGCGCGCCAGCAGCCTCGGCGAGCCCGGAGCGTGGCGTTGCGATCAGAAATCTGCGGCACGCCGAATCGAACGACATCAGCTCCGGCCAATGGGTGGCGATGCCGAGCGCAAACCGGCAAGCGCGAGCAGCCACGGCAACCAGACCGTGCGACGTGCATTGATCGGGACGAGCGCATCCTGCACGGCGTCAGAGCGCGCGCGTATCGAGCGCATGCACTGACGCGCGCGCGCCAGCGTCCGCTGCGTGATCGAGCACGCCGAGCAGCGGGACGGCGATGCGCGCGCGCAGCGTGTCGATGTTTTCTTGCGCGAAGGACATGTCCGTGTCGAAATGGTTGGCGATCCACCCCGCCAGTCGGCAACCGTCGGCGTCAATCGCGCGCGCACTCAGCAACGCATGATTGAGGCAACCCAGGCGCAGGCCGACGACGAGGATGACCGGCAGGTCGAGCGCGCGCACGAGATCAGCCTGCATCAAGTCTGCAGATAACGGAACGGCCCAGCCGCCGACGCCTTCGACAACGATGCGATCGGCGCCGCGGGCGAGGCGCGCGCACGCATCCATGATCGGTTGCAACGTGATGACGTGATGCGCTTCCCCGGACGCAAGATGCGGCGCAATCGGCAACGCATACGCAAACGGGTTGCAGTCGGCGTAGGCGGGCACGGGATCGCTGACTGCGATCAGCGCTTCGGCGTCCTCGTTGCGCAGGCCATGCGCCGTCATCACGCAACCGCTGGCGACCGGCTTCATGCCGACCGTGCGCAGCCCGCGTGCGCGCAGCGCGACGATCAACGCGCAACTCGACCACGTCTTGCCGATGCCGGTGTCGGTGCCGGTGACGAACACGCCGCGCGCGCTCACGCGTGCGCGGCGAGTGCGGCCAGACGCAGCCGCAGGCGACGGCGCAACAGAGGACCGGAGAATACGAGTACCCAGTAGGTGAGTCCGGGCAGCGTGAACGCGATTCCCGGCGAGTAAGGCGGAATGGCCAGCGCGAGCAACCCCGAAGCGAGGCCGACGCCGGCGTTGATCGACCAGCGCAAGATACCCGCACGAGTGATCTCGATTTCGCCGGCATCGAGGCCGAGGTCCGCGCCGAGCTTTCGTGCATGCAGGTAGAACAGCAGTAAAACGCCGGACATGCTTGCGTACGCTACACCGAAGATGACGAACATCGCCTGCATGTCGGACCACGCCTGCGGTACGAAGGCGCCGGGCGCCGCTCTGCCGCCCACCGACATGAATGCGGCGGTGAACATCATGCGCAGCGGATAGACGTAGATCAGCACGAGGAAGACCAGCACCAGGCTGAGCACTACGCTGCGCCCGTCCTCCACTCCGTAGCGGCGATACCAAATGTAGTGCGCATGCCAGAACAAACACAACAGGGCAAAGCTCGCGGCGTAACCGGGCACTCCCTTGACCGCATCAATCAGCTCGGCAATGTTGACCGGTACATGGCCGCCGCCGATCATCAGCAAGGTGACGGCGAACGCGAATGCGGCATCGGTGAACGCCTCGATACGCGTGTTCTCCCGACCGCGCAGGTGAAAACCCATGGGATCGGCACGCAGGACGTTGGACATGCGTTTTTTTCCGGATCGACAGGCTGCGCAGTATGCCTGCAGCGATGCGAGTGGCGCACGCGTACAATGGCGTACCTGCCATTTTCCCTGTCGGAGCGCCATGTTTGTCGCTGCCTCCATTGATGCCGCCAGCAAGCCGGCGTTGTATGCCGAACTCGCGCGCCAGGCAGAAAGTCTGCTGCATGGCGAACGCGACCGCATCGCCAACGCGGCAAATTTTGCGGCGCTGGTCTGGCACGCGTTGCCGGATATCAACTGGTGCGGTTTTTATTTCTTCGATGGTGCCGAACTGGTTGTCGGTCCGTTCCAGGGCAAGCCGGCGTGCGTGCGTATTGCTCTCGGCAAGGGCGTTTGCGGAATCGCGGCGACAACGCGGGAAGCTCAACTCGTGTGGGATGTGAACGCGTTCGATGGACACATCGCCTGCGACAGTGCATCCAGGTCTGAGGTCGTGGTGCCCTTGCTCCAGGGGGAACATCTGCTCGGCGTGTGGGATGTGGATAGCCCGCAGGTCGGGCGATTCGACGAAGAGGATCGCGCTGGCATGCAACAACTGTGCACCGTCTTCATGCACTCTTTGCGATAACCGCGGGTTTCAAACGAGGACACCATGAGCGCTCGCGACATCAAGATTCGCAATGTCGGCCCGAAATCGGCCGCGTGGCTGCGCCAGATCGGTGTGCGCACAACCGAAGATCTCGCGCGCGTAGGCCCGGTCGAGGCATTTCTAAAGATCAAGCGCGCCGGATTCCGGCCCAGCTTGAATCTGCTTTATTCCATGGCGGGCGCGCTCGCCGATTGTCACTGGGCAGATTTGCCCGAGGAACAGAAACAGCTTTTGCTCAGCACGCTCGAGGCGGCCGAATCGGCCAATCCGATCCGCACGCGCTGGGAAAAGCAGAAGGCAGCAAGCGATCGTTCCGACACACCACATTCCGATCAGTCAGAAAGCGACGAACCCGCTGCAGGCGGATTGTTCGACGATCCGCCGGCGGACGGCGAGCAGACAAGCGAACCCGATCGTGAGCTGAGCCGTTTCGACTAGCGGCCGTTCATCGCTACCTTCGTACCACCGCGTAATCGCGCGCATCCTCGCGCCATGGTGGCGTGGTGCGGATCGCCGGCAGGATCTCGTCCACGTGCTCGACCATCCGCCATATATCGCGGTGTTCGGGATTCATGAAACGCTGCTCGATCACCTGTTCCAGGAAACGCTGCAGCGGGGCATAAAATCCATTCGTGTCGAGCAGCACGATCGGATTGCGATAGAGGCCGAGGCGCTTCAAGGTCATCGCCTCGAACAATTCCTCCAGCGTGCCGCAGCCGCCAGGCAGCGCGACCACGGCGTCCGAACCGGTCAGCAATCGATGCTTGCGCTCGCGCAAGTCTTCGACGATTTCGAGATTGCCAACACCCGGATGCTGCCATTCCACCTCGACCATGAAACGCGGAATCACGCCGATCACTTCGCCGCCTAGCGCGAGTGCGCCATTGGCGAGCGATCCCATCAAGCCGGCTCCGCCGCCACCATAAACAATGGTGCAGCCCGCCTGGGCGAGTGCGCGACCGAGCGCATCCGCGGCGTCGTGATAGACGCGATCGCAAAGTTCGCTTGACGCGCAATAAACGCAGATACGCATGGGTTCTGTCCTCGGCAACCACGCGGCGCAGTGTAGCGACTGCGCCGTGTTGCGCGAGATGGCTCAAAGGATCAGGTATCGAAGCCTTTGGCGAGCGTGCTGGATTTGCTTGAACTGTTGCTTGCGCAGGCAACAGGTCCCGCGCAGGCAGCTGATACCAATGAATACCGTCCGTCACGAAAGGTCGCAAATAATTCACTGACCTGCATATCCGTTGACTTCCTGCAAAGCTTATCCAAAGCAGACTTCGAACTTCGCACTCAACATGCACATCGCCTCGGACGGGGTTAAGCTTCAACCCGCGCTTCATCGCCTTCGCCCAAAAGGTCGGGGTCATGCCGAAAGCCAAGCAATGAGCGACGACAACCTCCACCTGGAAATCGGGCATGTCCTCTTCATCGACATTGTCGGCTACTCCAAGCTCTTAATTGAAGAACAGAAGGAGCGACTGCACCAGCTCACCGCGATCGTACTCGCGACGTCACAGGTGCAGGAGTCGACGGACGAAGAACTCATGAGGCTGCCGACCGGCGATGGGATGGCGCTGGTCTTCCACCATAGCGCGGAAGAACCGGCCCGCTGCGCGCTCGAGATTGCCGAGGCGCTCCAGAAGCACCCGGAAC
>JBDUED010000178.1:0-4581 GCA_040002595.1 Dokdonella sp.
GCCGCTCCTGCAAAATTGCCCCATTCCGGCGAGACTTGGTGTGTTGCTGCCCGAAGGCACCGATCTTAAGTAGGTGAACAGACGCGTTGCCTGCCAATAATCAGTGGCTTGCATTGAACACTTCGTGTATCGTGCGCGGAGTTTGTTGCGCCGCTTCGCGTTTTCCCTTTGGGCTGTGATTCCGATGGGCTGCCTCTTGGCAACCTTTCCATGGCCCGCGCCGCTCGGCTTTCGTCGCGCCAAACCCGGAACCCTCGACCATCAGGTCAGCTGGGTCCGCCAATCGTTCTGCCTGTAGCGCGGTTCCATGGGAACGCTTCAGGTGCGGCACCGCTTCTTGCAACGAACGGTTGTCGCTGGTCCCTGCGCTGTCACGTTTTCCGATCGTCACCGATCGGTAAATCGGCGCTGTGCGCGGACACCCAAACAGGGATTTTTCATCATGTCGTTTGAAACACTCGGGCTTTCGCCCGCCTTGCTGCGCGCGCTCACCGAGCACGGCTACACCGAGCCCACGCCGGTCCAGATTCAGGCCATTCCCGTCGCGCTGGCGGGCAAGGATCTCCTCGCCGGCGCGCAGACCGGCACCGGCAAGACCGCGGCGTTTGCGCTGCCCTTGCTCGACCATCTTTATGTCACCAAACGCGGTCAGGCGCTGGCAAAGACGCCACGCGCGTTGATCCTGACACCGACACGCGAACTCGCCGCTCAGGTACACGAGAGCGTGCGCGGCTATGGCAAGCATCTGGGCGTGCGGGCCACAACCATATTCGGCGGCGTCGGCATGCAGCCGCAGGTGGATGCACTGCGTCGCGGCGTCGAGATTGTCGTCGCAACGCCCGGTCGTCTAATGGATCACATGGAACGGCGCAGCATCAATCTTTCCAACATCGAGGTGCTGATTCTCGATGAAGCGGACCGCATGCTCGACATGGGCTTTCTGCCAGCGATCAAGCGCATCCTCGCCGCGTTGCCGCGGCAGAACCGCAAGACATGGTTGTTCTCGGCCACGTTTGCGCCGGAGATCAAGGCACTTGCGGCGCAGTTCATGCGCGACCCCGTCGAGATCCAGGTGGCCAAGCCAAACAGTGTCGTGGCCACCGTCACCCACCGTATTCACCCGGTCGATGCCGCGCGCAAGCGCGATCTGCTGCTGCATCTGTTGCTCAACGACGCACGCCAGACGCTGGTGTTCGGTCGAACCAAGCATGGCGCGGACAAACTCACCAGCGCGCTGGAAAAAGCCGGCCTGCGTGCCGCTGCGATTCATGGCAACAAAAGCCAGGCACAACGCACGCGCGCCCTGAAAGACTTCAAGAGCGGCAAGGTTTCAGTGCTGGTCGCGACCGACATCGCCGCGCGCGGTCTGGACATCGACCAATTGCCAATGGTGATCAATTTCGACTTGCCGATGGTGGCCGAAGACTACGTGCATCGCATTGGCCGCACCGGCCGTGCAGGTGCCGAAGGACTCGCCATCTCGCTGGTATCGAGTGACGAGGAAGGTCTGCTGCGCGACATTCGCCGCATGCTGAAACAGGACATCGCGATCGAACCGATTGCCGGTTTCGAACCCTCGCGACCGCTGCGTGTCGATGGCACCTCGCGTCCGACCCAGAACCAACGTCCGCCGCAGCGTCACGCCCGCCGCCCGCATGTAGGCAATGGCAGCGACGCGCATCCGGGTTCACGCAACAAGAAGCCGCAGCAGCGCAGCAACGGCGGCCAGCGCTACTCGCGTCCGGCTTGAGCACGGCGTCAGCGATGCGGCTGCAACGCCCTATCGCTGCGCGCACTCTTTCTTCACACAACGTTACTTGCGCGAGCAGTGTCCACTAGCTCGCATTGAGCAAGGCTGCTTGCAGCTCACGTCGCAAATTTTTTGGCTCGCACGCAACTAGCCTTACCACTGGCGTCGCGTGCCAGTCGGCGCAACGCTGGATGGCCTGCGCGAGGGCCGCGGTCAGGGCTGGCGTCGGCTTCACCTCCGCTTCCAGATACAGCGCCTTGACCTCGAACACGCCGTCGGCGCGATGCGCTTTTGCATCCAGCCGCCCGACCAGACGACCTCGATGCAGAATCGGCAACACGTAGTAGCCGTATTTGCGTTTTGGCGCTGGCGTGTAGCACTCGATGCGGTAATCAAAGCCGAACATCGTCGCCGCGCGCTCGCGGTCCCACACCACCGGGTCGAACGGCGACAGCAAGGTCGTGTGCGTCGCGCGCAATCGGTTGCTCGCCGTGGCGCCCAGCAGAGCGGCGTGTTCGCGATGCACGTAAGCCACGTTTTCCCACTCCGCCACTTCTACTCGAAGCAGTTCGCCGCTGACGACAAACATGTCGAGATCGGCGTCTTTTAATTTGCCGCCAGCGCGGAAGTAATCGTTTATCCAGCGCGCCTGCGTAACGCCGAGCGCTCGCACCGCGCCGAGGATGAATTGTCGTCGCATTGCCGCAGGCGTGATTTCCGCGTCGCCTGCTGCATGCGCGATGCCGCCGCGTGCGCGCGCATTGGCGAGGACGCGCTCGGACAAATCGTAAACGCGATGGAAATTCTCGCGCCGCGCAATCATCAACTCGCCCAGCGCGAACAAGGCTTCAAGCCAGCGCTTTTCCATCTTCCAACCCCACCAGCCACCCGTCGCCCCGCCGTCGCGGCGTTCGAAATCCGACGCCTTGACGGCGCCGTGCGTGTGGATATGCGCCAGCAATGCCTGCATGCCGGCCGCATGATCGCGACGTGCACGCAACGCATGCCGCATCGCCCAATGACCTTCGCGGCCGCGCGAATGCAGGCAATGGAGCGCGTAGTCTGTGCTCGGTACGAAACACGCTTCGTGCGCCCAGCATTCGAAAATTGCGCCGTCTTCGAGCAGCGCGTCCAGCCATTGCGGGTCGTATGCGCCGAGCCGTGAGAACAACACGAGGTACGGACTTCGCGCAACGATGTGGATCGTGTCGATTTGCAAAATACGCATGCGCATCATTGCCGCCAGCACGTCGACCTTGCGCGCACGCCGGTGTGGCCGCGCGAGCAAGCCTTGCGCTGCCAGATGAAGCAGGCGCGCCTGGTGGGTTGTGATGCGGGTTTCCATCGTCACCTTTTCATCGAATAGCGTGAGGACATCGGCGAGGCGCGTTTCGCAGGCCGCGGGAGCGGTCTGCTCGGTCGCGCTGCGTGCGTTCAGTCTGCGCGATTACCGCCGCGGTGCGAGGATCGCATTCAATCGGCCAAATGCGCCATCGTTGCCGGTTCGGATGGTCTAGCCGTCGCGATAATTCAAGTGCGCGCGCGTGGCGGGATTCCTCGTCATGCCTGCTCGATCAACACAGTCACACGACGGATGGCCTAGAATTGGCAGGTTAAATTCCGTATGGACTGCCGATGCTGTATTTCCTTCACGAAGTCAACCGCACCCTGCTCAATCCGTGGGTGACCTGGTCCGGCGCCACGGCGAACGCCTTGTCGGCACCGGACAACTGGCTTTCGAAAGTGCCGGGTGTCGATCGCATGGCGGCCGGCTACGAACTTTTCTACCGGCTCGGCAAGGATTACGAAAAGCCGGCGTTCGGCATCACCTCGGTGCAAGCGCATGACCGGGAAGCGGCGGTGATCGAGGAACACACGCTCGATCTGCCGTTCTGCAATCTGCTTCATTTCAAGCGCTGCAGCGACGATCCGGATGCGTTGATGCAGTTGCGCAACGATCCGACCGTCCTCGTGGTGGCACCGTTGTCGGGGCATCACGCGACACTGCTGCGGGACACCGTCCGCACCCTGCTGCGCGATCACGATGTTTACATCACCGACTGGGTCGACGCACGCATGGTCCCGCTCGACAAGGGACCCTTTGGCCTCGACGATTACATCGACTACGTACGCCGCTTCATCACCCGGCTTGGCGCGCGCAAACTGCATGTGATGTCGGTGTGCCAGCCGACCGTGCCGGTGCTCGCTGCGGTGTCGCTGATGGCGTCGGCCGGCGAGGCGACCCCGTTGTCCGTCATCCTGATGGGCGGCCCGATTGATCCGCGCCAGTGTCCGACCAAGGTCAACGATCTGGCCACGACCAAGCCCTACGCATGGTTTGAACACAATGTCGTGTTTGACGTGCCGCGCAACTATCCGGGAAAGGGTCGGCGCGTGTATCCAGGCTTCATGCAGCATACCGGTTTCGTTGCCATGAACCCGAGCCGCCACATGGGCGCGCATTGGGATTTCTATCAGAACCTGCTGCGTGGCGATCTGGACGATGCCGCCGCGCATCGGCGCTTCTACGACGAATACAACGCGGTGCTCGATCTGCCGGGCGAGTTTTACCTGGACACGATCCGCATCGTTTTCCAGGATCACCTGCTGCCTCTGGGGAAGTGGATTGTCGAAGGCGAACGCGTCGCGCCCGAAGCGATAAAGCGCACCGCCCTGCTAACCATCGAAGGCGAACTGGACGATATATCCGGCCTTGGCCAGACCCGCGCAGCGCACGATCTTTGCCGCGGGATCCCGCCGAAGAAACATCAGCATATCGAAGTCACCGGCGCAGGCCATTACGGCATTTTCAGTGGACGCCGCTGGCGCGA
>JBDUED010000179.1:0-4554 GCA_040002595.1 Dokdonella sp.
GGTGCCTGCGCTGGCCACACACCGATTCGATCCGTCCGATGGCCTCGATGTCACCGAAGTAGCGATGTTGGCGGTGGCCAACAACCGGGATCTGCGCGTGCTGCGCGGCGACCTCGGCATCGCACAAGCGCAGGCGTTCGCGGCCGGTTTGTTGCCCGATCCGCAACTCAGCGCCGAGAAGGATCGACCGACCAGTCGACAACCGGATCTGACCAGCGCGTTCAATCTTGGCCTCACCTACGACCTCGGCAATCTTCTGACGCGCTCGGCTCGAGTCGGTGCGGCGCGCGACAGTGCGCGCGCCGTGCATCTCAACCTGCTCTGGAGCGAGTGGCAAACGATCGCCAAGGCACGCCAATTGTTCGGCAAGATCGGCTCGCTGCGCGAGCAGGTGGTGCGCCTGCGTGAGGAGCAGGCCGCATTGGCACCGCTACAGCCGTTCATCGAGCGCGCACTCGCGGCGGGTGACCTGACCTATGACAGCGCGAGCAGTGGCTTGCGTGCTGCGACCGACGTTGCAACCAAGCTTGCCGATGGCGAACGTCTACTCAATCAGGCCCAACACGACCTGCATGACGTGCTCGGACTCGATGCGCAGGTTCCGCTGCATCTGGTGGGTGCTGCTTACACGGTCGATCCGGATGCGCGCGAAGTGCAGGCCGCGTTGCTCGAGTTGCCGCGCCGCCGCCCGGATCTGCGCGCGCTGGAGGCGGGCTACACCGCGCAGGATGAAAAACTGCGTGCGGCAATTCTCGCGCAGTTCCCGGCAATCACGGTCGGCTTCGTACGCGCGCGCGACACCGGAAATGTCTATAGCTCGGGATTTTCGGTCGCACTCGCGCTGCCTTTGTTCGATCGCAATCGCGGCAATATCGCAATCGAGACTGCGACGCGGCAGCGCCTGCACGATGAGTACGAAGCGCGCCTGCTGACCAGTCGCAATGATATCGATCGGTTGCTGGGCGACCTGCGCAGCTACCGTGGCGAACATGCGCTGCTCGCGAACAACGCCCATGAGCTTTCCCACGCGCGCGCTGCCGCCGAGAGCAGCTATAACGCCGGTTTGATCGACTGGCCAACCTATCTCGCAATCCGCGCCAACGCGCTTGCCGCCGACAGCGACCTCGCGACGCTGGAGCAGAACATGCACGAGCAGGCGATTGCGCTCGATGCGCTCGTCGGCGGTGACTGGCCCATCTCCACGGAGTCTTCCCCACCATGATGTCGCGCACATTCCACGGTTCCATCGCGTTGTTGCTGTTGCTGCTGCTGTGCGCGTGCTCAAAATCCAGCGGAGATGCCGACAGCGCGCCTCCCGCGAAAAAAGTCGCGACCGAGGTTGCGGTGGCAATGCCTGTACAACGCGCATTCCCGACCCTCGTCGAGGCCTTCGGCACGTTTGCCGGTGACAGCCGCCACACGCAGATGCTGAGCCTGCCGCAAGCGGGGCAGGTCGTCGCAGCCGATGTCACGCCGGGTCGACGCGTGAAGCGCGGCGAGCCCCTGCTGCGCCTCGCAACCGATCCCGCCACGCGCAGCACGTACCAGCAGGCCAGCAGCGCGCTTGATCTCGCGCGCGGCGACCTCGATCGCAATCAGCGCCTGCACGCCGAGCATCTGGCGACCAATGCGCAACTCGCGGCCGCACAAAAGGCGCTGGCCGATGCGCAATCGGCGCTTGCTGCGCAGAGTCGACTCGGTGGCGCGCAGGATGTGGCGATCCTGAGTGCGCCGGCCGATGGTGTCGTCACCGCAGTTGCGGTCGCGCTCGGCGAACGGGTGCCGGCGGGCGCGAAGCTCATCGAGTTCACGCCGCAGCACGCATTGTCAGCGCAGCTCGGAGTCGCGCCCGAGGACGCCGCGAAGATCCATCCCGGCATGCCGGTGTTGATCACGCCGGTGTACGGCGGTGGCGCGCGGCCGTTGCAGGGCCGGGTCGCGGTCGTCGCTGCCGCCGTCGATCCGCAAACCCACCTGATCGATGTGCTTGCGGATGTCGATGCCGGCAAGGAGTCGACGCTGGCCGCAGGCACCGCGTTGAACGCACACATCGAAATCGCGCAGCAGACCGCATGGGCGGTGCCGCGCGACGCCCTGCTCAGTGACGACCAAGGTCACTATGTGCTGCAGATCCATCAGGGAAAAGCGCACCGCATCGATGTCGAGGTGCCGTCACCGGCCGGCGATACGATTGGGGTCATCGGAGCGCTCGATGCGGCTGATCCGGTGATCACCCAGGGCGCCTATGAACTGGCCGACGGCGACGCGGTGCGCGCGCAGGCGGCGAGCGGAACCACGCCATGACGCCGACGCTATGGATGCACACGCATCGGCGCTCGCTGCTGTTCCTGTGCCTGATCCTTGCGCTCGGCGGCATCGCGGCTGCGTTCGGATTGCCGGTTTCGTTGTTTCCGGATGTCTCGTTCCCGCGCGTGCAGGTCACCATGGATGCCGGCGATCGGCCCGCAGACCAGATGGTCTTGCAGGTGACCACACCGCTGGAGGAGGCGATCCGGCGCGTGCGCGGCGTGCGCGACGTGCGTTCGACGACCAGTCGCGGCAGCGCCGAAATCGCGGTCACGTTCGATTGGGGTGCGGACATGAGCCGCGCGTTTCTCGACGTCAACGCGGCGGCCGGGCAGATCTTGCCGGACCTTCCCGCTGGAACGACGCTTTCCACGCGCCGGATGGATCCGACCGTATTCCCGATTCTGGCGTACAGCTTGCGCTCGAAGACGCTGTCGCCGGTGCAATTGCACGATCTCGCGCAGTACCAGTTGCGGCCGCTGCTGACCGGCGTCGGCGGTGTGGCGCGCGTCGAAGTGCAGGGCGGCGCGGTCGAGGAATATCACGTCGACATCGATCCGACGCGCTTGCGTGCGCAGGACCTCGCCGTCGATGACGTGGTGCGCGCAGTTGGCAATTCGGCAGTGATCTCCGCGCTGGGGCGCTTGCAGGATCACTACAAGCTGTTTCTCGTGCTGGCTGATAACCAGCCCGGCGACGTCGCTGCGCTGCGCAACGTCGTGGTACGTGCAGGCGCGGGCGGCGTGGTTCGTGTCGGAGATGTCGCCGATGTCGTGCGCAGCGCGCAGCCGCAGTGGGTGCGCGTCAACGCGGACGGTCAGGATGCGGTGCTGCTGCAGGTCTACCAGCAGCCGGCGGCGAACAGCGTGCAGATGGTTGCCGACGTCAAGGCGCGCCTGGCCCAGTTCCACAACCAATTACCCGCGGGCGTCGAGATTGCGACCTGGTACGACCAGAGTCAGCTCGTCACCGCGGCGGCCGCGAGCGTGCGCGATGCGATTCTGATCGGCATCGCACTCGCCGGCCTCGTGCTGTTCGTTTTCCTGCGCAATACGCGCGTGATCCTGGTTGCGATGATCGTGGTACCGGCCGTGCTCGCGATCACCGTGCTGCTGCTGCGCGTGCTCGGCATGAGTTTCAACATGATGACCCTGGGTGGGATGGCGGCGGCGGTAGGGCTCATCATCGACGACGTCATCGTGATGCTGGAGCAGATCATGCGGCGGCTGCAGTCGGGCGCCGCAGCCGCGGGCAGCATGCGAGAGCGCATCGCGGCGGCTGCGCTGGAATTCATGCGGCCCCTGACCGGGTCCAGTGCCGCAACGATCGTGATCTTCGTGCCGCTCGCATTCCTTAGCGGAGTGACGGGCGCATTTTTCAAGGCGCTGTCGCTGACCATGGCGAGTGGCTTGATGATTTCGTATGTGCTCACCGCAGTCGCCGTGCCTGTGTTGGCAGAACGGTTCATCGACGAACGCCACGCGGTGGAAAGGCCGCCAGGTCGAGTTGGCCGCTGGACCAGCGAGCGTTATTCGCGAAGCCTCGGATTTCTCTTGCGCAAACCTTTGTTCGTCCTGGTAGGGGTAATTCCGTTGCTGCTGATCGGCGTGCTCGCGTATCGCTCGGTCGGCACCGGTTTCATGCCGAGCATGGATGAGGGAGGTTTCATCCTCGATTATCGTTCCGACCCCGGCACCTCGCTCGCGGAGACCGACCGTCTGCTGACTCAGGTTGAAACGATCATCCGCGCCAATCCGTACGTGGACACATACTCGAGGCGCACTGGATTGCAGCTTGGCGGCGGCCTTACCGAAGCGAACACCGGCGATTTCTTTATCCGCCTGAAGGATGGCGCACGGCCCCCGATCGATAAGGTCATGGACGATATCCGCGGGAACGTCGAAGCCCACGTTCACGGTCTCGATATCGAGCTGGCGCAGTTGATGGAGGATCTGATCGGCGATCTCGTTGCGGTGCCGCAGCCGATCGAGGTCAAGCTGTACGGCGACAACCCCGCGCAGATGAATAAAGTTGCAAAAGCGATTGCGGCGAAGGTAGGCAAGGTCAGCGGCGTGGTCGGTGTGCGCGATGGCATCAGCCCCGCTGGCGATGCGCTGGAGTTGCAAGTCGATCCCGTAAAAGCAGCGCTCGCGGGCGTCGATCCTAAAACTGTTGCCGACCAGATCGCGGCGGCGATGGCCGGCACCGTGGTGGCGCAATTGCCGCAGGGTCCGAAGATGGTTGGCG
>JBDUED010000180.1:0-4550 GCA_040002595.1 Dokdonella sp.
TTGGCGACGCTCGGCATGGATCGCTTGCATCGCCACTTTTCCGTGCCAAAAAAAAGCGGGCGCCCGAAGGCGCCCGCTGTCCTCCCCGAACGTGGGATCGATCAGAACATGATCTGACCCGATACCGATAACAAATTACCCGAACTCTTGAAATAGCCGTTGAGATTGTCGAATGTCGCCGCGGTGTCGTTGATGTGACCGTCGGCGACAAACAGGTGCGCGAAGCTGGCATCGATTCGCAGCGCGTCGCTCGCGTTCCAGCCGATGCCCAACGCAAGCCAGCGGCGATTGCCATCGGGGATACGCGGATCGCGATGCGCATCGACCGTCGGCGATTCGTCATAGGCAACGCCGCCCCGCAGGGTCCACTGCTCGTTCAATCGATAGTCGGCACCGATCGAGGTGAACCAGGTGTTCTTGAAGTCGAAAATCGAAGGCGCATTGAATTGCGCCTGCGCCGGATTGGCGTAGTTGACGACCAGCTTGTCGAAGCTCGACCAGTGCGTGTACGACACATCAACGCCGAAGCTCCAGCGCTGATCGAGCGTGTGCCACCAACTCCCGCTGAGTGACGCGGGCGTGTTGATGTCGGCTATACCGGTCGTGTTGGTGAACGCTCCGCCCAACAACGGCAGCACATTCGATGGCACCTCAAAGGTGGCTTGGCCGTTGATGGTGTGGTCGATCTGAGAATGGTAGTTGACGCCGATGCGGTCGTTATCGGTCGGCTTCCACAGCAGACCCAAGCCGAAGCCGAAGCCCCAATCGTGACCTTTCAAGGTACCGCGACCATCCGCTTCCTGCGACAGCAATGCGCCATTGGTCGGACCCATCAGCACCGTGCCGAGATTGATCGCCTGCTGCAATGTTGCGCTGGTGCGTTGCGCAATCAAGCTGGCGCCGATCGACACCTGGTCGGACAGCTTCCACGCGCCGGCAAACGTCAGCGCCGGTGATTGCAACTTGGTTGTCTGCGCCTGGTAGCGACCGATCCAGCGGTCGTTGTACTCGGTCTGGAATCCATATGGCACGCTTAGCGATGCGCCAAACGCGAACTGTCCGGCTACCGGCAGGATGTAGTGAAAAGCCGGCACGGGCAGCGTTGCGCCGCCGTTGCCGCCATCATCGCCGCTGATCGGCTGACCGAGTGCGTCGGTGCCGCTACCATGAAAGCGGGTGCTGAAATTGATTGCAGTGACATCCGCTTGCAGGCACGAGACATTGAACTCGGTCATTGCGGCCGGATTGTTGTCAACGACGGCGCAGTCGCCCGGCGCCGAAGACGAACCGGCATAGGCGCGGCCCATTCCGGCGGCATCGTTTTCCTGCAATTGAAATCCGCTGGCCTGCGCATTCTGGCCAGCCAACGCGGCCGCAAGCGCCAACGGCAAAACGGCGAGCGAAGGGGCGAGCCAGGTCCGACGGTTTTCATGCTGCATGTGACGCTCCTTCTGCAAAACGGTTTCTTTGCGGGTTTGTAACGAATTGGCAGCGATCTTAGCTCTAAGTTCGCCGATCTGGCCATCGTGCGCCGCCGCAAATCCGATCCAAGCCAAGCTTCTCGCGGCTCCGGTCAAGCCGGAACCCTACTCCCGCGTATGGCCACTGCCCCGGCGCTGTGCTTCCCAGATGCCAGACAACCTGCATAAAGGGGCCACCGGGCAAGATAAGGCGCATGCACACCAGGATTATCTCAGCTGGGCTGTTCGCATTCGCCATCGTCCTCGCAAGCGGTGCTGCGGGTGCGGCCAGCACGGTTCAACTGCCAGCAACGGCCTGCCCGGCGGCGGAAACGCTCTTCCATGACGGCTGGGAGGCAATCGCGATTCCACATCTGGCCTCCAATGGCAGCGGTGGCGTCTTTCCCGGCAATGTCACGCGCACGATCTATGTGCCGGGCATCGGCACCCGTGCCTATTACCTTCACTTGCCGTCCAATTACACCCCCACGCATGGGTGGCCGATTCTGCTGGCCTTGCGCGGCGCCAGTTACGCCGGAAGCGAAGACACGCAGGCGTTGCAGATTCGCAGCGACTGGTCAACCGTATCTGACAGCGGCGGTTTTATCGTCATCGCGCTCGCGGGCACCTCGTTTCCCAGCAACGGTCTGGTTGGTTGGGGAGGCCCGCACGACATCGACGAGATCAACGCGGCACTCGCCGACGCGTTTGCGCACTACAACATCGAGCAGAGCCGCATCTATCTGTGGGGCTTTTCCGCCGGCGCGCATTACGCCCATGGACTGGCGCTCGCCAGTCCGAATTTTTTTGCAGCCTATGGCGTCAGCGCAGGTTCGCTGGAACAGTACGCCTGCACCGACAACGGGTCGTATCCGCCGACCTGCGCCTCGCTGCTCGCAGGCGTGTCACCGAAGATTCCGGTCGACATCCATCTCGGTCTCGTCGATCCGTACTACACGCAATACGGCGCGGGCAACGATGCGACGCGTTTCCAGAATGGCGGCTGGAAACGCGGGCAGACGGTGTTCTATACCTTGTTCGCGGGCGGCCACATCTACACGGTGGCGCAGCTCGGCCAGATCTGGAACAACATCTGCCCGTTCGCGCTGGGACCGTGACGGCATCCACCTGACGCATCGCGCGTCGGGTCGCGCTTGTCAGTTCAAGCGCCAGTCTGCGTCGATTGCCGAGCCTGTCGCTTGCTAGGATGCGCACCTCGCTACCATCGATGACGTCGATGACCAAACGCTACGATCGGGCGTATTTCCAGAGGTGGTACCGCGATTCGCATCATCGCGTCGGTTCGCGCGCCGAACTCGGACGCAAGGTCGCCATGGTCGTGCACTTGACCGAATATTATCTGGCGCGACCGCTGCGCAACGTGCTCGATATCGGGTGCGGCGAAGCACCGTGGCGCGCACCGCTCAAACGTCTGCGCCCGGGCATCGAGTATCGCGGTCTCGATTCCAGCGAGTACGCGATTGCACGCTATGGCCGCTCGCGCAACATCGGTCGCGCAACGTTCGGCCAGCTCGGACAATTGCGTTTCGATAGGCGTTACGACCTGATCGTTTGCAGCGACGTATTGCATTACGTACCGGCGCCGGAATTGCATCGTGGCCTCGCCGGCTTCGGCGATTTGCTCGAGGGCCTGGCATTTCTTGAAACATTCACGTCACGCGACGATGTTTCCGGTGACCACGCCGGGTTCATCGCACGATCACCGGCCTGGTACCGCACCGCGTTCGCAAAGGCGGGCCTGCTGGCGTGCGGATCGCACGCGTACCTGTCGCCACGGCTGATGCGTTCGGTGGCGGCACTGGAATGCCTGCCGTGAGGCGGGCCGCGTTCGGATGCAGCGCAACGGTTCACCGGCTCTAAGGTGCAAAGCAGGAACACGTGACCGCCTGGATCGCGAAGAAACGCCAACTCATTCATTGCGCTCGATGTAGCGCTCCGCGTCCTTGTTTTTCGCCTCGACTCCGGCGAAGTGCACAGCCTCGAAGGTCGCAAATTTCACGGCCAGATCGTGCCGTTGCTGCAGCGTTGCGTGACGGCGAAAATCGGCAAGGCTTTCGCGCTCCTCCTCGCCCATGTGATCGCTGTTGGCCTTGTTGGCCGCCGCGATTGCCGAATACCACGAGTCGCTGCCAACCTGATAATTGGCAACTTTTTTCACCGCATCGCGGATATCGTTGTGATCGCCGATGGCGTCGCGTGTTTCCGCCGCCGCCGTGGATTTGCTGCCGGCGCCTTGCCCGACCTTGAGCAAGGCGGGATAAAACCATTTCTCCTCGGCCGCGGCGTGCATTTCGAGGAACGCGGCAAGTCTCTCCCATATCGCGCCAAGCGCGTCGGTGTTCATGCTGTCAATCTGCTCCAGGATTGCGAACCGGCGGCGCTGTTCGTTGTGGTCGTCGAGAATCAATCGGCTAATGTCCAAAAAACCTCCTTCGTCAACTCGTTCGCATTCGTGCACGCGCCACATTGCGTCGCCGCAACCGAACCCACGATGAAGTTGCCCGGTCGATCGCCTGACACGTCATCGAGCGAGTGCTCGTCGTCGCAGCCACACACCACTGTTTCACAGAAGCCAACGTCAATGCGATGCGACGGCATACGTCGCGACCGCTTCGATGTCCGCATCGGAAAGCCCCGACTTCACGCGTCATCAGACACTGACGAAGTGCATATGGGAGTCGACACGACTGCTGTCTATATCTCTGACCGAGCCGAACAATCCCCGGCGATCAAAGGCCGCTGTCGGCCAGCAGCGGGAATTGTCGAAGCGTTCCCTGGTCGCCAGAGAAATCCTGGAGTGTTATCGCGATCCGACCGAGATCGACGGCTACGAGCTGGATACGCCGCCCCCACCTCGCCCGCGGCAGGCCCTATGGCTTCAAAGCCTAGGGGGTGCGTTCTTCCGATAGCAGCAGCAGCTGCGGATTGGCCGGAATCCAGTCGGGAGGCGGTGTCGCTGCTCCTCCGAAACGCACGGTCTGGCGGCGCCAGGCTTCCCATTCGCCGTAACGCGAGATGTCCTGCTGCAACGCTTCCGGATCGCGTAGCGCTTCGCCGTTCATGACGAAC
>JBDUED010000181.1:0-4498 GCA_040002595.1 Dokdonella sp.
CGCGATTCGTTTCGGTGGTTCGAACCCACCTCTGCAAACCTCACTAGCCATCCTGAAACCGGTGGAGAGAGGTGGATTACTCCGGGCATCCTGCCCTGCGCCCCTCCGCGGCCAGCCCTGCGGGCTGTTCAAAATTGCTCCTGCAATTTTGTCGAGCGCGATTCGTTTCGGTGGTTCGAACCCACCTCTGCAAACCTCACTAGCCATCCTGAAACCGGTGGAGAGAGGTGGATTCGAACCACCGAAGGCGTGAGCCAGCAGATTTACAGTCTGCCCCCGTTGGCCGCTTGGGTATCTCTCCAGAATTCTCGTTTATTCCTGCCGCCTCGATTCCTCTACTTTCCAACGGTGGATTACGTCGGGCCATCCTGCCCTGCGCCCGGCGGACCGCGCCGCCAGTGCGTCGCGTTCAAGATCGCTCCCGCGTGGCTTCCCTCAAAACACGGAGCCGCGCATTTTCCTTTCTGGTGACACCTGCTGTCAAGGCACGGCACGCAAGATGTCCTCCAGCCGTTCGCGGAGAAGGCTGCAACGTAAAACGCCCTTTCCAATGAGCACGGGACGCCGGTTAGCGCGTTCATCCCCATTTCGCCATGGGTCTTGCCGGCGAAATTCACATCCAATGGCTGGCGAGGCGACCAAAGCCCACGCCGCCATGCGGACCTGGCATGGCAATACACAGGATCGGCAACACTCCCACTCACACGTTGAAGCGAAAATGCAGCACGTCGCCTTCCTTGACGAGGTACTCCTTCCCTTCGAGGCGCAGTCGTCCGGCATCCTTCGCACCAGACTCGCCCTTGTACTTGATGTAATCGTCGTAGGCGATCGTTTCGGCGCGGATGAAGCCACGCTCGAAATCGGTGTGGATGACGGCAGCCGCCTGCGGCGCGGTGGACCCTGCCTTGACCTGCCAGGCCCGTACTTCCTTTTCGCCCGCAGTGAAATAGGTCTGCAGTCCGAGCAACTTGTACCCGGCGCGGATCACGCGGTTGAGACCGGGCTCATCGAGGCCAAGATCCTTCAAGAATTCATCGCGATCGACATCCTCAAGCTGGGCCATTTCCTCCTCGATCGCCGCGCAGATCGCCACCACTTCGGCACCTTCGGCGATGGCGCGCTCGCGCACCCTGTCCAGATAAGGATTGTTCTCGAAACCGTCTTCGCGAACGTTGGCGATATACATCAGCGGCTTCAAGGTGAGCAGGAACAGATCGCGCACGAGCGCCTTTTCCTCGTCTTCGAGACCTAGGCTGCGCGCTGATTTGCCTTCATTGAGGGCGCTGGCGAGTTTCTGCAGCACCGGTTTCCTTGCGAGCGCGTCCTTGTCGTTCGCCTTCGCGGCGCGCTCGGCCTTGTTCAAGGCCTTGTCGACGGACTCGAGATCCGCCAGCGCAAGCTCGGTGTCGATGGTTTCGATGTCCGAGATCGGATCGATCTTGTTGGCTACGTGCACGATGTCCGGATGATCGAAGCACCGCACCACATGCGCGATTGCATCAACCTCGCGGATGTGAGCGAGAAACTTGTTGCCCAGCCCCTCGCCCTTCGATGCACCGGCGACCAGACCTGCAATATCGACGAACTCGATCGAGGTGGGAATGATCTTCAATGGCTTGGCGATGAGGGACAGCGCACCAAGACGGGGATCGGGCACCGGCACCACGCCAATATTGGGCTCGATCGTGCAGAACGGAAAATTGGCCGCCGCGATGCCGGCCTTGGTCAACGCATTGAAAAGAGTCGATTTGCCGACGTTTGGCAGGCCGACGATGCCGCATTTGATGCCCATGCTTGAATCCGGGAATAGAGAATCGGGAATAGTGGATCGGCATGGCAATGGTCGCGAGGATAGCGCCTCTACGATTCTCCATTCCCCGTTGCCGATTCCGGACTTGTATGCAATTTCTTCATCGCTTCGTTGAACTCCCCGGCGACCATAAGCGGCAACACGTCGAGTGAACGCGCGATTGCGTCGATGATGTGCGCTTCATCCGCGGCCGAAGGTCGTCCCAGCACCCAGCCAGTCACCCGATCCTTGTGTCCCGGATGTCCGATGCCAAGGCGAAGGCGATGAAACTGGCCGTGGCCGATGTGCGCGAACAAGTCGCGCAACCCGTTCTGGCCGCCGTGTCCACCGTCGAATTTCAGGCGGGCCGCGCCGGGAGGCAGATCCAGATCGTCGTGGGCGACGAGCATTTCCTCCGGCGTGATTTTCCAGTAGCGCAAGGCGGCGCCGACCGACGCGCCGCTTGCATTCATGAAGGTAGTAGGTTTGAGCAGCCACAACGGCTGGCCATCGAGCACGATTTTCGCCGTTTCGGCGCGCAGCTTGGATTCCACGCCAAATCGCGTGCCCTCGCGTTGAGCGAGCGCGTCTACCAGCCAGGCCCCGGCATTGTGCCGGGTCCGCAGATGTTCGGCCCCCGGATTGCCGAGGCCGACGATGAGACGCAAGCCCGTCATGCGCGCAGACCCCGCATGCACCGCTGCCCTTGCGGGCCAGCGGCGCACGCAGCGCACACCTACTTCTTCTCGTCTTTCTTCGCTGGGGCCGCCGCTTTCGCCGGAGCCGCAGCTTTCGTCGCGGCGGCGGGCGCAGCCCCGGCAGCCGCAGGAGCAACTTCGCCTTCCGCAGCCACGGGCTCCACTTCGGCTTCCTCGCGGATTTCCTTGGCCACGACCACGGCATGATCATGTTCCTTGCCGAAGCGCAATTCCGGAATCTCGACACCCTCTGGCAACTTGATCTCCGAAAGGTGGACGATGTCGCCCGGCTTCAGATCCGACAGGTCGATCTCGACATGCTCGGGCAGATTCTTCGGCAGGCACGCGATTTCGATGTCGGTCAACTCATGCATGATGACAATGCCTGAGGTCTTGCCCGCCGGTGACGCTTCCTGATTCATGAAGTGCAGCGGAACGCGCACACGGATGGCCTCGTTCTCGTTGACGCGCTGGAAATCCAGATGCAGCACGAGCTGCTTGAACGGATGGCGCTGCATGTCGCGCAACAACACGCGCTGCACTTCGCCAGCAAGGCTCAGATCGAGAATCGACGAATAAAACCACTCGTTCTGGCTCGCATGCCACACGTCCTTGTGCTGAATCTGGATGCTGACCGGCTTGGGTTCGCCGCCATAGACGATCGCCGGAACGAAACCGGCGTGACGCAGGCGGCGGCTCGCACCTTTGCCTGCAACGTCACGCTTTTCCACATTGATTGAATGAGTCTTTGCCATTTTGGTGATGCCTTTTTGCAGTTGTATCGCCTCACGGCGACATGAAAACTCCCCCGCGACCAGGAGAGCTTGGTTGGTTTCTGGGCTTGGCGTTTACGGTTGAAACAGGCGCGTTTAATCGCGTTTGATGTTTCGCCCACCGCCCTGCTCTCAATCCACGTACAACGAACTGACCGATTCGCCCAGCGCAATGCGACGAATCGTTTCCGCCAGCAACTCGGCGACCGAGAGCTGACGAATCTTGCCGCATGATTTGGCCGATTCCGACAGCGGAATCGTGTCGGTAACGACCAGTTCGTCGAGCATCGATCCATCGATGTTCCTTATCGCCGGCCCCGACAGCACTGGATGCGTGCAATAGGCGACGACCTTGCGCGCGCCGTTCTTCTTCAACGCCGCCGCCGCAGAACACAGCGTGCCAGCGGTGTCGACAATGTCGTCGACCAGCACGCAAACCTTGTCCTTGACCTCGCCGATGATGTTCATGACTGTCGATTCGTTGGCGCGCGGACGACGCTTGTCGATGATCGCCAGATCCGCATCGTCCAGACGCTTGGCCATTGCCCGTGCGCGCAGCACGCCGCCCACGTCCGGCGACACCACAATCAAATCGGTGGTGCCGTGATAACGCCAGATGTCGGCCAGCAGCACCGGGGAGGCGTACACATTGTCGAGCGGCATGTCGAAAAAGCCCTGGATCTGATCGGCGTGCAAGTCGACCGTCAATACCCGATCGGTGCCGACCACACCGATCATCTGTGCGGCAAGCTTCGCCGTGATCGGCACGCGCGCCGACCGCGGGCGCCGGTCCTGGCGGGCATAACCCAGATACGGAATTACCGCCGTCACGCTGGTGACCGACGCGCGTTTCAATGCGTCAATCAGCGCAAGCAGGTCCATCAGATTGTCCGCCGTCGGCGCGCACGTGGGCTGCACGACGAAAACTTCCTGTCGACGCACGTTTTCCTCAATCTCTACCTGCACCTCGCCGTCGCTGAAGCGTCCGACCAGAGCCTTGCCGAGTGGCACGTTCAGCTCCGCGCAGATCGCCGCCGCCAGATCGCGATTCGCGTTGCCGGTGAAAACGAGGATGCCAGGGGTTTCCAAATTGGTGTCCACGATCTGGCTCCATTATCCGTATCCGCGGGAAACGCCGTGCCACTTCAATCGCTTCGAAGCCCAATTCGGCCATGCACATGGCTGGGACGGCAGGATTCGAACCTGCGAATGCCGGGATCAAAACCCGGTGCCTTACC
>JBDUED010000182.1:0-4479 GCA_040002595.1 Dokdonella sp.
TGAAGACGCTGGACGACTACCGCCGTTTCAAGGCCGCGGTGAAGGTGCCGATCCTTGCCAACCTCACCGAGTTCGGTACCACCCCGTTCTTTACCACCGACGAATTGCGCGCAGCCGGCGTGGACATCGCGCTGTACTGCTGCGGCGCCTATCGCGCGATGAACAAGGCCGCGCTCAACTTCTACGAAACCGTGCGCCGCGACGGCACGCAGAAGGCCGCGGTACCGACCATGCAGACGCGTGCGGAGCTATACGATTTTCTCGGCTATCACGCGTACGAACAAAAGCTCGACACGCTTTTCGCGCAAGGCGCCATTCCCACCAAGGATAATTCATGAGCGAACCTGCGGCCGCATTCAAACCCAAGAAATCCGTTGCGCTGTCCGGCGTCACCGCCGGCAATACCGCGCTGTGCACGGTCGGGCGCAGCGGCAACGATCTGCATTACCGCGGTTACGACATCCTCGATATCGCGACAACCAGCGAGTTCGAGGAAATCGCTTACTTGCTCGTGCATGGAAAATTGCCCAACCGTGCGGAACTGGCTGCCTACAAAGCAAAACTCAAATCGCTGCGCGGAATTCCAGCGTCGGTAAAGGCCGTGCTCGAACAACTGCCGGCGTCGGCACATCCGATGGATGTGATGCGCACTGCTGTGTCGGCGCTCGGTTGCGCGATGCCGGAAAAGGACGACCACAACCATGCGGGAGCGCGCGACATTGCCGACCGCCTGATGGCATCGCTCGGCTCGATTCTGCTTTACTGGTACCACTACGCGGTCAATGGCAAGCGTATCGAGGTGGACACCGATGACGACTCGATTGGCGGCCACTTCCTGCATTTGCTGCATGGAGAGGCGCCCAGCGGATTGTGGGTGCGCGCGATGCACACCTCGCTGATCCTGTATGCCGAGCACGAGTTCAATGCATCGACGTTTGCGGCGCGTGTCATCGCCGGCACCGGCAGTGACATGTATTCGGCGATTGCCGGCGCGATCGGCGCGTTGCGCGGCCCGAAGCACGGCGGCGCGAACGAAGCCGCGTTCGAGATCCAGAAACGCTACAACTCAGCCGACGAGGCCGAAGCGGATATCCGCGCGCGCGTAGACGCCAGGGAGGTCGTGATCGGATTCGGCCATCCGGTTTACACGGTCAGCGATCCGCGCAACAAGGTGATCAAGGAAGTCGCACGCGAACTGTCTGCGGTACAGAACAACATGCAGATGTTCGATATTGCCGAGCGCCTGGAGTCGACGATGTGGAACGTCAAGAAAATGTTTCCCAATCTTGACTGGTTCAGCGCCGTCAGCTACCACATGATGGGCGTGCCAACCGCGATGTTCACGCCGCTGTTCGTGATTGCGCGCACTTCGGGCTGGAGCGCGCATGTGATCGAGCAGCGCGTCGACGGCAAGATCATCCGTCCAAGCGCGAATTACACCGGGCCGGAAGACCTCACGTTCGTGCCGATCGACAAGCGCGTGCCGTGAAACACGGTAGACGTGCAATGCGCGACCGACACCCTGAGGCTGCCGGTCGCCTTGCGCGAGTCTGGCTTACGCGTGCTCGCTACGCTCCGCTGCCATCACCTTGCGCACCTCGACATTGTCTTCCATGTGTTGCATGAAGCCCTCGATGTTGCCAAGGCCAGACAGATCAACACCGAACTTGCGTGCCCAGCGCAGGGTGACGAAGAGATAGGGATCGGCGATCGAACGCTCGCCGACAAGCCAGTCGCGACCGACGAGCTGAGCGTCGATCTTTTCGAAGTAATCGCGCAACTTTGTGCGCGCTGCATCCTTGGTTTTGTCGACTGCAGCCGGATTGTCGAGGTACGCCGTTGCCCCGAACAGCGGAGCGAACGCCGGATGTACATCGGCATTGACGAAGGCGAGCCAGCGATTGATCTCGGCGCGACTTTTCGGCGTGCCGTCACCGCCAAGGCGCGATTGGGGATTGAGATCGGCCAGGTAGTTGAGAATGGCCGCATTCTGGGTCAGCACGAAATCGCCGTCTTCGAGTACCGGCACGGCGCCGTTCGGATTGAGTTTCAGATACGCCGGCGACTTGAGCTCATCGTGCGACATCCGCTTCGCCTCGTATGGCTTGCCGATCCATTCCAGCACGATGTGATCGGCTAACGAGCACGTGCCAGGCATGTAGTAAAGCTTCATGATGCGAACTCCACGCGAATAATGCTTTTATGTTGCGGCGTGCGTTCGCGATTCAAGTAACGCGATTGTCGGCGCAACCCATGGGCTACAGCGTGGCAGCCAGCCGCGTACCCTGATCGATTGCACGCTTGGCATCGAGCTCGGCGGCCACGTCCGCGCCGCCGATCAGGTGGCTCGTGGTCGCGTCCGCAGCGAATTGCGCATGCAGGGTGCGGTTGGACTGCTGGCCCGCGCAGATCACGATCGTGTCGACCCCGAGCGTTTGTTCTTCGTCGCCGATGCGGATGTGCAAGCCGTCCTCATCGATGCGTTCGTAGGCGACCCCGCCGAGCACGGTCACGCGCTTGGCCGCGAGGGTCGCGCGATGCACCCAGCCGGTTGTCTTGTTGAGGCGTTTGCCGGGTTTGCCAGGCGTGCGTTGCAGCAGCCAGACTTGGCGTGCCGGCGCTTCAGGCGCGGCTTTGACGAGGCCGGCGCGCGCGGCCAGCGTGGTGTCAATGCCCCATTCGTGCGTCCAGCGTGCGATGTCGGTAGTGGGCGAGGGCGCTCTCTCGACCAGAAACTCCGCCACATCGAAACCGATACCACCGGCACCGATGATTGCGACTCGCCCCCCCACGGGTGCGTTGCCGGCAAGCACATCGGCGTAGCTGAGTACGTTTGGCCGCTCGCTTCCGGGAATCGCGACGATGCGCGGCGTGACGCCGGTGGCGAACACGACCTCATCAAAGCGGCCTTCGTGCAGCAAGGCCGCGGTTGCCAGTGTCGAAAGGCGCAGCTCCACGCCGAGTTGGTCGATGCGTCGGCCGTAGTAGCGCAGCGTCTCGGAAAATTCCTCCTTTCCTGGAATGCGTTTGGCCATGTTGAACTGGCCGCCGATTTCGTGCGCCTGCTCGAACAGCGTGACCGCGTGGCCGCGCATGGCCAACGTCGTCGCGCAGGCGAGGCCCGCGGGTCCCGACCCCACGACGGCGATACGTTTTACAAGCGCGGCCGGGCGAATAACCAGCTCGGTCTCGAAACATGCGCGTGGATTGACCAGACACGTCGCGCGCTTGTTTTCGAACACGTGATCGAGGCAGGCCTGATTGCAGGCGATGCAGGTGTTGATGTCGGCGGCGCGATCATCGCGCGCCTTTGCGACCCAATCCGGATCGGCGAGGAATGGCCGCGCCATTGAAATCATGTCCGCCTCGCCCTGGCCGAGAATGCGTTCCGCGACATCCGGCATGTTGATGCGGTTGGTGGTAATCAGCGGAATCGCAACTTCGGCTTTCATGCGCCGCGTGACCCACGCGAACGCCGCGCGCGGGACGCTGGTGACGATGGTCGGAATGCGCGCCTCGTGCCAGCCGATGCCGGTGTTGAGCAGGGTTGCGCCGGCGGCTTCGATCTTCTTCGCCAGCATCACGATTTCATCCCAGCTCTGGCCGTTCTCCACCAGATCGAGCATCGACAGGCGGTAGATGATGATGAAATTCGTCCCAATCGCGGCGCGTATGCGCTGCACGATCTCGACCGCGAAGCGCTGGCGTTTGTCGACCGAGCCGCCCCACGCGTCACTGCGCTGGTTGGTGCGTTCGGTCAAGAACTCGTTGATGAGATAGCCTTCGGAACCCATTATTTCAACGCCGTCGTAACCAGCGTCTTGCGCGCGGCGCGCACAGTTGGCGAAATCGCCAATCGTGCGTTCGATCGCGCGAATCGACAGCGCACGCGGCGTGAACGGGGTGATCGGCGACTTGATGCGTGAAGGGGCGACCGACAGCGGGTGATACGCGTAGCGACCCGCATGCAGGATCTGCAGGCAAATCCGTCCGCCCTCGGCGTGCACCGCGGCGGTGATCTTGCGATGAGGCGCGACCTGCCATGGCATCGACAGGCGGCTCGCGAACGGTGACAGCCAGCCCTCAATGCTTGGCGCGAAACCGCCCGTCACCATCAGCCCGACGCCGCCGCGCGCGCGCTCGGCGAAGTAGGCGGCGAGTTTGTCGAAGTCGCGTGCGCGATCTTCGAGTCCGGTGTGCATCGAACCCATCAGCACCCGATTGGGCAGCGTGACAAAGCCCAGATCGAGCGGGGCGAACAGATTGGGGTAGCGCACGCGGCAATTCCGGCATTCTATTGATCGTACGAAGATGCCCGGTTGCGCGTCACGCGGCAAGTGAGTCGTCGTAACGCATCTGGCACAATGCGCGCCGTCGCAAGCGTCGTTCGCACGCGCGCTGCCTTCCTTTTCCCAACTACGGAACTGCCATGTCCCAGCCCGACATCCGTTCGGCCGTCCGGCCCGATCCCGACCAACC
>JBDUED010000183.1:0-4382 GCA_040002595.1 Dokdonella sp.
TCGCCTTGTTGAGGATCGCGTAAGGCTCGGCCTTGCGCGTGAGGCGGAACAGTTCGCGCACGCGGTCGAACACGACCACCTTGTCGTTGATCGAGTAGCCGATCACGGCCAGCAATGAGGCGAGCACGGTCAGATCGAATTCCATTTGGGTCGCGGCGAAGAACCCGACGGTCAGGATGGTGTCGTGCAATTCGCTGGCGATCGCGGCAAACGCGAAACGCTTTTCGAAACGGATGCCGATGTAGATCATGATGCCGAGCATCACGAACACCGCCGCGACGATACCGTCGCTCTTGAGCTCCTGGCCTACCTGCGGACCGACAAAATCGTGGCGTTTCAAGGTGACGTCGGCACGTTTTACCTTGAGCGCGGCGAGTACGTCGCTGGCAACCTTGTCGGCATTTTTCTGATCGGCCTGTGGCTGCAGGCGGATCGACATGTCGCGCGTGCCGCCGAGGCTTTGCACCTGCGCGTTGTGAAAACCGCCAGCCTCGAGCGCGCCACGCACCTGATCGACTTCGATCGGCTGGTCGTAGGCCGCTTCGACCAGCACGCCACCGGTGAAATCGAGCGCGTAGTTGAGACCGCGTGTCGCAATCAGACCGAGCGACAGCACAATCAGAAGCGCCGAAACGACCAGACTGATCTTGCGCCAGCCAAGGAAATCGATGTTGCTGTTCGGATTGAAAAGTTCCATGGCTGCTTATCCTGCTGCGCGCGCGTAACCGCTGCCGATCATCAAGCCTTTGCGCTTGCGGCCGCTGTGGATGAGATTGGTGATGGCATGCGTGACCGTGACCGAGGTGAACATCGAGGTGAGGATGCCGATGAAGAGGGTCACACCGAAGCCGCGGATCGCGCCGGAGCCGAGCGTCATCAGGGCCAGTGCGGCAAGCAGATGGGTGACGTTGGCGTCGAGGATCGTCGCCCACGCTTTTTCGTAGCCTGCGCGGATGGCCGCCAGCGGCGTCAACCCATTGCGCAGTTCCTCGCGGATGCGCTCGCACACCAGCACGTTCGCATCGATCGCCATGCCAAGGGTCAAGACGATACCGGCAATGCCGGGCATGGTCAGGGTTACCCCGATTGCCGACATGATTGCGAGCAGGATGACCAGGTTGAACACCAGCGCGATGTCGGCGATCAAGCCAAACAGCCAGTAGTAAAACGCCATGAAGATCAGTACCACACCCAGTCCGAGCAACACCGCGTTGACACCTTTGGTGATGTTGTCCTTGCCGAGGCTGGGGCCGATCACGCGCTCCTCCACAATGATCACCGGCGCGGCCAGGGAGCCGGCGCGCAGCAGCAAGGCGAGATCGGAGGCGACCTTGTTGCTTTCGAGGCCGGTGGTCTGGAAGCGATTGGAAAACACGCCGCGAATGGTCGCGTTGTTGATGACCTCCTCGGTGACCTTCGTCGAGCGCACTTCCTTGCCGTCGACCATCGCGATTTCCGGCGTGTGCTCGACGTAGACCACGGCCATCGGCTTGCCGATGTTGGCCGAGGTGAACTCCAGCATCTTGCGCCCGCCCGCCGCGTTCAATGTGACCGACACCGAGGGCGTGCCGCTTTGCTGATCCGGCGAACTCGATGCATCGATCAGTTCATCGCCGGTGACGATGACTTTCTTCTTCAACAGGATCGGGATCGGCTTGCCATCCGCGCCGCGTTCGCGGCGATGGTAGAGCTTGTCGTCAGGGGGAATCTGGCCGCTTTTCTCCGCTTCGTACGCGTTCGCGTTCTCATCGACCGCGCGATATTCCAGCGTCGCGGTCGCACCCAGAATCTTCTTGGCCTCGGCGGTGTCCTGCACGCCAGGCAGATCGACCGCGATGCGCGACTCGCCCTGCTGCTGGATCAGGGGCTCGGAAACGCCGAGCGCGTTGATACGGTTGCTCAAGGTCGCCTGGTTCTGATGGATCGTGTTCAGCGCGATTTCCTTGATCTTGTCAGGCTTGACGGCCGCATTGAGCGTGTAGGCATCGCCCACCTGCTTGCCGTTGGAGACCACGACGTCGGGCACTTTGGACTGGATCGTGTCCAGCGCCGCGTCGCGATCGGCAGCGCTGCGCAACTGCACGACAATGCCGTCCGGACCGCGTCCGACCGACTGGTAGCGGATGTTCTTGTCGCGCAGTGCGGCGCGGATGTCGTCGGTGTAGCGCTGCACTTGCTTGTCCATCACATCCTTGTCATCCACCTCCATCAGGAAGTGCACACCGCCCTGCAAATCCAGACCCTTGGGCATTTCCCTGGCGCCGATCGCGCGCATCCAGCCGGGTACGGTCGAGGCGAGGTTGAGCGCGACGGTGTACTGGTCTCCGAGCGACGTCTTCAGCAATTCCTGTGCCTTGGCTTGCAGCTCGTTTTCGCCGGCACGCAAGCGCACGAGCAGATGATCGGGCGACAGGTCGATGCTCTCGAAGGCGATCTTGTTTTTTTCCAGCGTGCCCTGGACCTGTTCCTTGAGCGCCTGGTCGACGGTTGCGCCTCGATTGGCGGTGATCTGCACGGCTGGCTGCTGCACGAACAGGTTCGGCAGGCCGTAAAGCACGCCAAGCAGAAGAACCACGACCACGATCACGTATTTCCAGCGGGGAAAATCGTTCATGCTTGAGTCCGAGGCAACGACAACAGTTCTAACGTAAGCGGGCTGGAACGCAACGCGACGCTGCGCTGTGCGGCCACGTCGGCCGACACCAGACCATGAAGGAAAACCTGGATCAGGACGCTTTCAGCGTGCCTTTGGGCAATACGGCGGAAATCGCCTGCTTCTGCATCTTCACCATGACATTCGGCGCGATTTCCAGCGTCACGAACTGATCGGCGATCTCGGCGATACGTCCCAACAGGCCGCCGTTGGTCAGCACTTCATCGCCTTTGGCCAGCGCGGCGACCAGGTTGCGCTGCTCCTTGGCGCGCTTCATTTGCGGGCGGATCAGCATGAAATAAAAGATGCCGAACAGAATGATCAGGGGCAGAAACGAAATCAGCGGATTCGGCGCCGCACCGGGGGCTGCTGCCTGCGCATAGGCATTGGTGATGAAGAAATCCATGAGTGCTCCAGCAAGATTCGGGGACGGTCGCGGAAAAGCTGCGACCATCAAAAAGGCCGCGGATTATGCCATGCCGCGACGGGCGACGCACAGCGAAGGCCCCAAAGCCAAGGGCTGACGGAGCCTGCGAACAGAGGGTTTTCCTTGTTTTCGGGCCTCAACCCTCCGCCCTCAACGCATGAAACGCTTCAACGAAGCCGGCCAGCGTCCCGGCCGCAATGGCGTCGCGCAATCCGGCCATCAATTGCTGGTAGTAATGCAGGTTGTGGATCGTTGCCAATTGAGGCCCGAGCATTTCGCCGCAGCGATCCAGGTGCCGCAGGTAGGCACGACTAAATCCCGAGCGACAGGTGTAACACGTGCAGGCCTCGTCGGGCGGACGCGTGTCACGCTCGTATTTCGCGTTGCGGATGCGCAAGGTGCCGTGGCGCGTGAACAAATGCGCGTTGCGCGCGTTACGCGTCGGCATCACGCAGTCGAACATGTCGACGCCGCGGCGCACCGCTTCGACGATATCTTCGGGGCGCCCGACACCCATCAGATAACGCGGCTTGTCCTGCGGCAACAACGGTTCGACATGGTCGAGCATGGCGTTGCGTTCGTGTTCGGGCTCCCCGACGGCAAGACCGCCGATCGCGTAACCGTCAAAGCCGATTTCGATCAGTCGGCGCGCCGAACGCGTGCGCAGGTCCGGGTGCACGCCACCCTGGACGATGCCGAACAATGCGTTGGGATTGCCAAGATCATCGAAACTGCGCCGCGAGCGTTCGGCCCAGCGCAGCGACAACTCCATCGATTCGCACGCTTGTGTTTCCGTCGCCGGATACGGCGTGCACTCATCGAAGATCATCGCGATATCCGAATCCAGCACATGCTGGATGCGCATCGACTCTTCCGGCGACAAGAAAACCTTCGAGCCGTCGACGGGCGAGGCGAATGTCACCCCCTCCTCGGTGATCTTGCGTTTGTGCGCGAGGCTGAAAACCTGAAAACCGCCCGAATCGGTGAGTATCGGCTTGTTCCAGCCGATGAAGCGATGCAAGCCGCCGAATGCGCCGATCACGTCAAGGCCCGGCCGCAGGAACAAATGAAAGGTGTTGCCGAGAATGATTTCGGCGCCGATCTCGACCAGGTTCTGCGGCGTCATGGCCTTGACCGAGCCATAGGTGCCGACCGGCATGAAGGCGGGCGTCTCGATCGTGCCACGGTCGAAGGTGATGCGACCGCGGCGCGCGGCAGAGTCGGTGGTGAGGAGATCAAAACGCATGGGAAATCGGTCAAGTGGCAACTGAAGTGAGCGAAGCATCGCAGGCTCGCGTGCTT
>JBDUED010000184.1:0-4359 GCA_040002595.1 Dokdonella sp.
AACTGGATGACGCCACCGCGTATGCATTATTATGCGCCTTACAAGGGACAGGTATACAGCGCAAGAATCACCACAGCCGCCGCCAGCATCGCTGCGATGCGCCACCAGCGTGCGCCACGCGCCTGGCGGTGCGACACGCCGAACTCCCCATCGAGCAGATTGATCGGGATCGCAGCGGTCGACGCGTCGAATGCGCCTGCAAGCCACGCCAGCGAATCACGCTGGCGTTCCTCGTATCGGGTGATCGGCGTTGCCAGCGCAAGCGCCGCCGCGGCGCGAAAATCGTGCACCGCGAGCGGCTGCAAATCGCCCGCCGCGTGAGCCTGTTCCAACCATGCGGACAGTTCCGGTACGCTGCAGGCAAACGCTGACCACGCTGCCAGACGCACGATCGCGCGCTCGCCCTCGATCAACACAGTCGTGCTGCCCACTGCCAGCGGCAACGCCAGCGATTCGGGCAGCAGACTATCGGCGCGGATGCCCGCGTCGCTTAGCCGGGCCAGCCAAGCGCGCATTTTATCCTTCGCAACAACCGCGACACCGATGTGCTCGCCACGCGCCTGCGACGCAGCGAAATGCAGTTCCTCTACCGGGCTCAACAACTGATCCTCAACGGCATAAGGCAGCGCCTGCAGCAGTTGCGCTCGGTTGCGTGCGCTCAGCTTGACCTCACCCAGCAGCACGTCTTCGGCCGGCACCAGCACGATGATGACTTCGGCAGCGGCCATCATCGCCGCCGGCGGTGCGCCGGTTTCGCTTGGCGCGACGCGACCGCTGCCGTCCAAGCTGCGCCAGGTCAGGCCGCCATCGGAGTCAAGGCGCAGCAGAAGGCGATCGGGCATGCGGTGTCGGGACAAGGGCGAAATTGCGTCGATTGTAGTCGAGATCGGCGCTTGGCCGGAGACGTCAGTCGAGCGTTGCATCGCTGGAATGGTCCACGCCAATCGGTGCCGGCGCGACCAGCGCATCATCGCTGCCACGGCTGCGTTCAAGCACCGCGATCGGTCGATTCTGCACGCGTTCGATCAGGCTGTAGAACGTGAAAGGCACATCGTCGAGCACGATGTCGCCGCGGGCGAGGAAATACGTGCTTGTCGTCGTGATCCAACTGTCCAGGTTGGAATCCAGCACAACGCCCAGTTGCGTCAGCTGCGTTTTGTACTGCGTCGTGGACCAATGGGCAGCGCCGTTCTGCCAGAGGTTTTCCGCGACCGCCCGACTGAGGCCGAGACTTTGCAGCACCGGCACGCCAGCGGTGTCGATATTGATCATCGTGCCGGGCGGCAACGCGCAGACGTGGGGCGCGAGTCTGGCGTAAATGTCGCCACTCACCCCTTGCACCAGGCGCAGTTCCGAAACGTGTGCAAACACGTCGCCACGCGGACGATACGCGACCGGCAGTGCCAGATAGCGGTTGGCATCGCTTGCGTGCGGATCGAGCCAGGCGTTCACCGCTTCATCCAGGCGCGGATCGATCGACAATGCCTTGAGCAATTTTTGAAAGACCGGTCGCCATAGTCCGGGGTTACCGTGCGCGACCGACAGGTTATTGATATTGAAGCAACCGTTGAGGTCATGCATGGTGGCGCTGATAACGCCGCCAGGCACCGGTTGTGGCGGCAATGGCAGCGCCCACGGACTGGCGTTGGTATCCAGTCCGCCGCCCAGGGTGGGATCCTGCAAAACCTGAGCGGCGTAAATCTCCAGGCCCTGCGCATACGCTTCGGCCTGCTCGGCGCGCAGCGCATTGCGCGTGCGTGCAAGCGCGAGTTCGCCGCGATCGAGCAGGGCGGCGACGAGAATCACCGCAAGCGCGACAACCAGCAACGCCACCAGCAGTGCGACGCCGCGCTGGCGCGACGGCATGGCGATCATCGTAAGCCTCGCGCGTCGGGCGGATTCGTTGGCACGCGCGTGTTGTGTTCGGGCGTCGGCCCCGTTTGGGTTGGGGAAGGCAACGCCGACGGCGGCAAGGTCGAGGGCAATTCGAGCACGCGCCGGACCTCGCCCAGATCGGCAAACGTGATGCGGAATTCGACTGCGCGGGGCAGCGTTTGCAAATGCTCGCTCAGCGGAGCTGGTGGCCAGGTGTCGCGCCACGCGCCAGTGCTGCGATCCAGATAGCGCACATGCCATTGCCCGACGGACTCGACCAGAATTCGCGTCGCCGCCACTGAGTTGGGCGCGCGATCCAGCACCGCGTAGCGCGCGCGACGTAATTTGCCGTTGTCGATGGCATACACCACGCGTTCGAGATTGCTGCGCGGCTCGGCGCGCGGATTGGCGAAGCCCAGCCGGGTGAACTCGATGCTGTCGGGAGCGCCAATCAATGCCGGCTCGGGTTCGCCTGCATTGCCAAGCACGGAACGCGAGACGCTCTGGCGCAGATCGCGTTCGAGTAACGATATCGCGCGCGTGATGGCCGCGAAGCGATCCTGCTGCGCCGCCAACGCGCCGCGAACGCGCGCGATCTGCGCAAGTCCGCCGTACGCCGCGGCGGCAAGCGCGGCGAACACGACGAGTGCAACCAGCAGCTCGATCAGGGTAAAGCCTCCGGCGATACGGGAATCGGGAATCGGATTGCGCAAGCCGGATGCCGATTTCATGGCAATGCCGATCCGGCAAAGCCGCTTATGGTTGCCGACGGCGCATGCGTTTCGCCCAGGAACACGCTGATATCGATGCGCCGGATTTCCGCGTTCGGGGTCGCCTGCACGTCGCGTGTCCAGCGCCAGTCGCGACCGGCCAATTGCATGCGCCCGTCGCTGCGTCCTGTGGCCGGAAATGCGCTGGCCAGGCGCGTGTCGGTCAACACGTCGGCGGCAACCCAGGCGGCCAGCGTGCGTTCGCGCAGTGCGTCGAAACTTTGCACCTGGATACTCGCGGTGCGCGTCAGCGCGAGCAATGCCAGGGCGACCACGGCCAGCGCAATCAGCACCTCGATGAGGCTGAAACCGCGCGAATACCCCGGTTCGAGACCACGCATCCCGGTACTCGAAACGCGCCCGTGCATCGCAATCATGGCGGTCCTTCGATGCGCTCGGCCTTCAGGCTGCCATCGTCCGCCCCCGTGATGCGATAACGCATCGGAGCGTCGCCAAGCGCAAGCGTCAACGCGAACGGGGTCAGTTCGCCCGACGAAAAACACACCAGTTGCGGCAAGTCGTGGCCCGGCGCCGCAAGTTCCAGCGGCCGCCCCTCGCGCGACAATTCGATGCGCACCCCGGCCGGCCACGCGCGCGGGCGCAATTCCCCGCCCTTCGCCAACACGCGCCAGGCATCTCCATCCAGACGGCTAAACGTATAGCCGTCCGTGCCGATGACAGTGCCGATTTCGCGACCGCTCAACTCCGCCTGACTGCAGGCTTGGCCAAGCAATGCCTGGAAACGCTCGGAGGTGTTCGCCAACTGGCGTTCCGGGGTGCCGCCGACCGCCAGCGTCAATGCGGCGACCAATACAGCGCTGATCACGACAACCACGAGCAGTTCGATCAAGGTGAAGCCGCCGAGACGTCGATTCTCGTCGCGAGCCGCGGTTTGGCTGCAGCCCCTGGCGCGCGATCGGTTGTTCGCTGCCGATTTCACGTCGCCGCGACCGCGCCGCTATTGATCCCAATTGCCGATGTCAGCCGCTTCACCGTCGCCGCCCGGTTTGTTGTCGGCGCCATAACTGTAGACGTCGATCTCACCATGCTGACCGGGATGCTGATACAGGTACGGCTTGCTCCACGGGTCTTTCGCGAGGCGGTCGAGGTATGGCCCCTTCCAGTTTGGTGCTTCCGGCTGGCCGGACGGCTTGGTGACCAGCGCGTCCAGACCCTGTTCAGTGGTCGGATACGCGTAGTTGTCGAGTTTGTACAAGCTGAGCGCAGTCACGATGCCCTGGATATCCTGTTTGGCGCGCGTAACGCGGGCCTCGCCCGGGCGTTCCATGACGCGCGGCACCACGATAGCGGCGAGGATGCCGAGGATCACGACCACGACCAGGATTTCGATCAGCGTGAACCCGGGCGCCTTATGAGAGCGCCACCGGCGCATGGGCGCAAGGATTTCCGCGGAGTTCGTGCTCATCATGTGCGTCGTACTTGTGCAGAGGTGGCGATGGCCCGGATCATACAGCCATGTCCCTGTCCGATTCCGAACGACTTGCTGCGCGTGATCTGGCCGTCGTGTGGCATCCATGCACGCAGATGCACGATCACCAAACCCTGCCGATGTTGCCAATTGCGAGCGCGCAAGGCGCGTGGCTGACCGGTCACGACGGCAAACGCTACCTCGATGCGGTCAGTTCGTGGTGGACCTGCCTGCTCGGCCATCGCCATCCGCGTATCGTCGCGGCGCTGAAGGATCAGCTCGACA
>JBDUED010000185.1:0-4316 GCA_040002595.1 Dokdonella sp.
GGTAGAAGTTGAGCGCAGCCTTGTTCATCGCGCGATACGCGCCGCAGCAGTAAAGCGCAATGTCCACGCCGGCGTCGCGCAACTCGTCGGTGGTGAAGAACGGCGTGGAGCCGAACTCGGTGAGGTTGGCGAGTACAGGAACCTTCACCGCCGCCTTGAAGCGACGGTACTCCTCCAAAGTCTTCATCGCTTCGGGAAAGATCATGTCGGCACCAGCTTCAACATAGGCGACTGCTCGATCCATCGCAGCATCGATTCCTTCCACTGCAGCGGCATCGGTGCGCGCCATGATGACGAAGCCTGCGTCGGTGCGCGCATCCACCGCCGCCTTCACGCGATCCACCATTTCACTCTTCGGTACGACCTCCTTGCCCGGACGATGGCCGCAGCGCTTCTGTCCGACCTGGTCTTCCATGTGCACGGCAGCGGCGCCGATGCGCTCGAAAGATCGAATCGTGCGGCCGATGTTGAACGCTCCGCCCCATCCCGTATCGATGTCGACAAGAAGCGGGATCTGCGTCGCTTCGACAATGCGGCGAGCGTCGGTCAACACGTCTTCCATCGTGCTGATGCCGAGATCCGGCATGCCGAGGGAGTTCGCGGCCACGCCGCCGCCGGAAAGATAGAGGGCCTTGAAACCGGTGCGCTGCGCCATGCGCGCCGCGTACGCGGTGATTGCGCCGACAACCTGCAACGGCTGTTCTTCGGCGACGGCAGCGCGAAAGCGCGCGCCAGGAGACGGCAACGAGTTCATGGATACTCCAGTCAGACGCCCGATTTTAGCCGATCCGACGCCCTCATCGGCGACATCGTTGACGCTCGTCGAACGCATTGCACGCCATCGTCGTGCGCATTCTCGCGTTCAAACGACTCGATGGCTCACACGACACTGGCTGCGGCAGCCGACTCCCTCGATCTCCATTGGGCAACCGGCGCAGGCCGACCGAGCAGATAACCCTGGCCGAATTCGCAACCCATCCGCAACAACGCCGCACGCTGGGTCGGGGTCTCGATGCCTTCAGCGATGACCTGGATGTTGAGGGCGCGTGCCAGCGCGAGAATCGCCGCCACTACGGTGGTCGTTGTCTGCATGCCCTCGTCAAGTGCATGCACGAACGCGCGATCGATCTTCAGCATGCGCAGCGGCAGCGAGTGCAGATAACTGAGCGACGAATAGCCCGTACCGAAATCATCCAGCGCTGCACCGATGCCGACGCGGCGCAAACGATCGAGCGTCGCGCGCACGCGTTGCGGATCCTCGAGCAGGGAACCTTCGGTGACTTCAATGATCATGCGCGCCGGCGATAACCCCGCACGTTCGATCAATCGCATCAGGCGTTGATCGAAATCCGCACGCCGCAGATGCAGGTCTGAGACGTTGATCGTCAGGAATTTGTCGTGATCGCCAAGCTGCGCCATCAGCAGGCAGCTCGATTCGAACATGCGCCAGTCAATCGCCTCCATGTGGCCGCTGTCCTGCGCAATCTTGATGAACGCGTCGGGACCGAGCAATCCGTCACGAGGATGATTCCAGCGCAACAGTGCTTCGTATCCGACCACTGCACCGCCATCAAGGCGACACACGGGCTGGAAATAAGGTTCGAACTCGCCGTGTTGCAATGCGCGGCGTAGCTCGCCTTCCATCGTCAGCACGTCGACACGGTTGTTGGCCAGCGTTTCGTCGAATAGTTCGAAACGTTTGCGCCCCAAATCCTTGGCCCGATACAACGCCAAATCCGCATCGCGCAGCACTTCGTCGGCGGCAATATAGCTTCCGTCAGCGATCGCGATGCCGATACTGGCGGACGGCTCGATGTCCTTGCCACCAACCAGCATCGACTGGGCCAACGTTTCGAGCACGCGCTCGGCGACGTTTTGCGCATCACCCGCATTGCTGACGCGCTCCAGCAGGATCGCAAACTCGTCACCCGCAAGGCGCGCAACCATATCCGGATCGCGCACGCAGTTGATCAGACGGCGCGCAACCTCCTTGAGCATTTCATCGCCGGCCAAGTGGCCGAGGCTGTCGTTGATCACCTTGAAGCGATCGATATCCAGATACAGCAACGCGCAGCGTCGCCCCGGTTCGCGCTGCAGCGCACCCAGGACGCGTTCGAGCCGATCACGCAGGAAGCCACGATTGGGCAGACCGGTCAGCGCATCGTGCATGACCTGATGCTTGAGCTGGTCCTGGATGGATTCGCGGCGCAGGATCTGTTCGCGCAATTCCAGTGTGCGCTCTTCGACGCGTTGCTCCAGTTCTGCATACGCGCGATGCAGCGAGACGGCTGAACGTCGGCGATGGATACTGTTGGCGATCTGCAGCGCCGCAAAACTAAGCAGCTCCTGATCAGGCGCGGTGTAGATCACCGCTTCCGTATAACTTTGCACCACGACCAGACCGATCACTTCATCGGCGACTCGCAGAGGAACTCCGAGCCAGCACACCGAGGGTCGCCCGATGCGATGCATTTCGATCTCGCCGTCGCGCGCCAGTTGCTCGATCTGCGCGTTCAAGCCAAGCAGCGGACGGCCACTGCGCAACACGTATTCGCTCAGGCCCCGACCGAGTTTGCGCGACGCATTGCGACGTGCACCCGCATCGACGAAATAGGCAAATTCCAGGATGCACCGATCGTCGGAAAGCAGCGCGATGAAAAAATTCTCCGCGTTGAGCAACTCGCCAACCACACTGTGCAAACGCTCGTAAAATTCGCTTTCGTCGATGTCCGCGGTGGCCAGCTCCGCGATATGAAACAGCGCCGCCTGCAGACGCTCGGCGCGTTCGCGCTCAAGCACTTCCTGGCGCAGTCCGCGATTGGCTTCGGCAAGTTCAAGCGTGCGCGAGCGTACGCGTTGTTCCAGCTCATCCTTGCTCTGCTTGCGTTCCAGCGCGGTCAGGATGTGGCTGCCGACAAATTCCAGCAACACCTGATCCTGGAATGTAAACGCAATCCCCTGCTGGTAACTCTGCACGACCAGTGCGCCGTGCACCTTGCCTTCGCGCAACATGGGCACGCCAAGCCAGTCGACGCTTTCGGGACCGCTCAATACCAAGGGACCCACAATCTGCTGCTGCAGTTCTTCGCTGCTTCCCATCAGCGCCTTGCCGCCCACGATCAGATGCCAAGTCATCGTATGTTCCCGATCGCACATCGGGCTTTCCTCAGTGCCGGGTGCCTCGGTGTCTTCAACGTCGGCGTAGTAGAGAAAACGCAGACTGTCGCGCTCCGGATCGTGACGCACGATGAAAAAATTTTCGGCGTACATGAGGGTGCTGACGATAGCGTGGACGCCACGCAGCATTTCCGGCAGGTCACGATCGGAACTTGCAAGCTCGGAAATCGCGAACAACGCACGCTGCAAGGTTTCCGAACGCTCGAGCTGGGTGTGCGACTGATGCAGATCAGCCAGTTGCAGCGCGCGACCCAGATGCCAGCCGGCCAGATGCAGGCAGTCACGCATCGAATCGATCAGCGTGTGCGGCGATTGCTCGCGCTCCAGGTGCAGCAGCAGCACGGCGCGTTCTTCCTGATGCAGGCGCAACGCCACATGGCGCCCGTCGATTGCGAGGGCTTCCTCGCTGCGCAGCAGTGCACGCGCACGCTGCAGATCGTGACGCTCCGGTCGGTCGCCTGCGCTGCTCTGGAATATTTCAGGGGCATCGGCCGACCACAGCACCACCGCTGCACGACATCCGCCATGCGATTTGAGCAGGCCGACGATCGCGCTGGCGACCTCGGCCGGTGTCGTCGTCTGGATCAGACGCATCATCCATTCGAACTTCGTCGAATCGGATGCCGGCGTGCAGATGGACGAAGGAATCATGAAATCCCAGGGGAAATGGGCGCTGGCAGTGCACCATGCGGGCTTGCAACGCATGCAACCATTGATAACGCTAGCAAGAAGCGTACCGCTTTGCGGGCCGAACGCAACAGGCGCGGATATGCGCTTGCGATTGCGACTTGCGTAGGTTTGGCCGGCGCGAAATCCGAAGGAATCGCGCCTTCCGGCGCTTTCGCACGCCCAAAGTATTGCTTCTGTCGGAGCGTCGACAGCCGCAATGCACCGACAACGATGGTACGTCAGCGCCTCGCTTCGACGAGCAGAAACAAGCAGACCGCGTTCACGTGTGGATATTGCCAACTGGCGGCCACATTACAGGCGAAAAGTGGCTGCGGATGCGACTCCATCGATGGCGCGGCGTCCGCCGGCGCCATAGACACCTGTGGCTCAACCTTTGGCGAACAGATGTTCGACACCGGCGCGCTCCTCGCGCAGTTCCTTTTCGGTCGCATCCATCCGCTCGCGCGAAA
>JBDUED010000186.1:0-4290 GCA_040002595.1 Dokdonella sp.
CTTTTCGCCGCGCTGTTCGGCGTGCTGGCCTACCTGATCTGGCAGTCGTTTGCGGTGCGCCGGCCGTCATTGAAATTGCCCGATCGCACCGAACTCGAACGCGCGCGCGCGGTTTACCTGAAGCACGGTGGCGGCGAATTTGCCCATCTGTCGTTCATGGGCGACAAGCATTTGTTCTGGTCCGCGGACGGTGATTCGGTAGTCGCATACGGCGCGGTACGCGATCGCCTGGTGGCGCTTGGTTCGCCGTGCGGGCCGGAGAATGCGATCAAGCGTGCGATTCTCGACTTTCGTGCGTTTGCCGACGCACAGGATCGTGTGCCGTTGTTCTACGAGATTCTCGAACCGGACCTGTCGCTGTATCACGACCTCGGGTTTGACTTGTTCAAGCTCGGCGAACTGGCGACGATCCGTCTTGATGAATTCACCCTCGCCGGCAAACGCTGGGAAGACCTGCGCCAGGCTGTCAACCGCTCGCTCAAGGAGCAGCTCACCTTCGAGCTGGTGCAGCCGCCCTTCGACAGCGTGTTGCTGACCGAACTCGAACGCGTTTCCGATGCATGGCTCGCCAACAAGGATGTGCACGAGAAGAGTTTCTCGCTCGGCCATTTCGATGTGGACTATTTCGCGTGGAGCCCGCTCGCGCTGGTGCGCCGCTCAGGCGAATTGATCGCGTTCGCAAACGTGCTGCCACCGTACGGACCGAACGGAACCGCCAGCGTCGATCTCATGCGCCACGTCGATGGCGCGCCGCGCGGCACCATGGATTTTCTCTTTGCGCGTGTGATGCAGTGGGCCAAGGACTGCGGCTACGAATCGTTCAGCCTCGGCATGGCGCCGCTTTCAGCCGTCGGCGACAATCCGTATGCGCGCGTCAACGAACGCCTTGCCGCGCTCGCGTTCCAGTACGGCGGGCGCTTCTACAATTATCAGGGGCTGCGGCGCTACAAGGAAAAATTCGAACCCGAATGGATCGGTTCGTACCTTGCCTATCCGCGCGGCTCATGGGTGCCGGGCCTGCTTATCGATATCGCAGCGCTGGTCGCCGGCGGCTATCGTCGCTTTGTGTTTGGCGGCGCCGATTGACGCGAAAAGCAAATCGGCGGGCGTCGCGAGAGACGCGCCGAAGCGGGGATCAATCCAGATCAATGCGCTCGATCTGCTCACGCGCAAGCACATAGCTTGCGCTGCCGCCGTGGCGATTGATCCTCAGGGTAAGGTGATGCGCGTCAGCCGCCTCGATCACGCCGCGCTGCGATCGCTGGCCATGCGTGAGTACGCGAACCCGTGTCCCAAGGGCGCGCGGCAAATCCTCGAAGCGTATGCCTGACGCCGGATCGACTGCCTTCGGCGTCTGTACGCCCGCATCGATTTCATCCGCGCTTGGCGTGTGCAGCGTCACTACGGCGATGGTGCCGGACGCGACACGCCCTTCGGGCGAATCGGGCGCAGGCACATCCTCGAACACCGCCGGACTCATCGGCGGATCTGCGGCCGGCTGCTGTGCTCGCACAGTCGAGGCGTGAACGGACAAGGCGCCCGCGATCGTGAACAATCCGAGTCGAAATATCCACTGCGCGTTTGTATTCATCGGAAATCCTCCATCCCCTCGGAACGTTGCGATCGTACGGCAGACGCTGCGCTGCAAACCGGACGTGATCGACCCTTGATCTGGGAAGTCCGCGCCGCTGTGCCATGCACGAACCGTCCACAACACGTCTCAAGGATGCGTTGCGGGCCCTGGGGTACGCAGGTTGGCGACGATCAATGCACCGAGTGCGGCGTAGTCGCCGTTGTAGTGATGACCGCCCGGAAGATCGACCACGCGCACCTGCGCGGGTTGCGGCTTGAGGCAGAAACTGTCGTTCTCGTCGGCACCGTGGACGCATACCAGCGGCACGCTGGAGGCGGCAATTTCTGCACCGATCGGCAACGTGTCGTCATGCTGCGTGCCGCCAAACCAGTCGCCAACATGGATCTCGAATACGGCCGCGTCGTCGGGCGAAATCATCACGCCGCGTTCGACGCGCTGGCGCAATTGTTCAGGCAGACGATTGATGACGACGGGCACGAGGCTCGCGCCAAACGAATAGCCGATCAGCACAAAGCGAGTCGTCGAATCGTCTTTGCCGTAATGCGCAATCACGCGAGCGATCGCCTGCGCGGCAGCGTCCGGCGTCTGCTTGTGCCAGAAGAATTTCAGTGTCGAAAAACCAATCACGCGCACACCGTCGCTGGTCAGCGCATCGGCGACGCCGCGATCGAGACCTGCCCAGCCGCCATCGCCGGTGATGATGATCGCGATGCGATGCACCTGCGCGCTCGATGAGGCAGTGGGCGGGATTTCAGTCAGGGGGAGATCGGCGACATCGTCCGGCAACGCTGTTGTCGATGCATCTTCGCGCTGGCGCCAGCGCGCGTAGGTGCGCGCGATACCACTGCCCGCGTCAGGCGCCGCAAGCGGCGGCGGCAGCGCGCCGAGCGCACGCCAGGTTGTCGCCAGCACGGCGCCGAGGCCATCGATGCGTGCGCCGTTGGCGAACGGTTGCGCCAGCCAGCGCAGCGGCAACTTCCTGGCCACGGGCACGACGCGAAACCCGTTGTCGGCAGCGGCGGTCAGCGCGCCGGCGTCGCCCGCGCAGATGTTTTTTGAAAAACGCAGTGCGCTGTCCCAGCCCAGGGTGAGCAATCCTTCAAATGTACCGGCCGGCGCCTGTGCTGCAAGCGCGTAGGCGAACGTCGCCCCCGCGCCGTCGCCAACGATGAGCGGAACCGTGTACGTGGATAGCCCCTCGTGGCGCTCGATCCAGTGCGCGAGCTCTTCGACATGGCCAGCCGGATACGAACACTTGTCCTTCAGCGCTGCGAGACGTTTCAGATAGGCGGGAAGATCGATGCCGACCACGAACGCGCCGCTCCTGGCAAGCCCGTCGGCAAGCTGATCCTCGCGCGGCGTCCAGCCATCGCGATCGGAAAACAACAGCACAGTGTGGGAGATCGGCTCTGCAGGGCGCGCAAGGTGCAAGGTTCCGAACAAGCCGTAGTCGAGCGTTTGCGCAGAGGTACTCTGCGCCAGCGCGGCCAGTACGAACATCGATGCGATCATCATCGTCTGCTGAAACAGGCGACTCACGCGATGAGCGCCGCTCATCAGCATCGCGCCATCAGCGCTTCGATCGCATCGGCGTCCTTGGGGGCCCCTGCCGAGATTACTTCGGGCTCGCCGGCTGTGACGACCACGTCATCCTCGATACGGATGCCGATGCCGCGATATTTCGCCGGCACGCCTTTGGCATCCGGCGCGATATAGAGACCCGGTTCGACCGTGACGACCATGCCCGCTTCGAGCACGCGGAACTCGCCATCGACGCGGTAGTCGCCAACGTCATGCACGTCCAGCCCGAGCCAATGCCCGGTCTTGTGCATGTAGAACTTGCGGTAGGTGTGGTCGCGCAGGTTCTTGTCGACGCTGCCGCTGAGCAGACCGAGCTTGCAAAGACCTTTGGTGATCGTGCGCACGGCCGCTTCGTGGTAGGCATCAAACGGCCGGCCCGCGCGCACTTGCTCGATGCCGGCACTCTGCGCCGCCAGCACGATGTCGTACAGCGCGCGTTGCTCCGGCGAGAAATGGCCGTTGACCGGAAAGGTGCGCGTGATGTCCGAGGCATAGCAGTCGACTTCGGCGCCGGCATCGATCAACAGCAGATCGCCGTCGTTGAGCGGCGCGTTGTTGGCGCGGTAATGCAGCACGCAGCCGTTGGCGCCGCCGCCGACAATCGGCTCGTAGCTGGGGACCGCGCCGGCACTGCGGAATGCATGAAGCAGTTCGGCTTCGACCTCGTGCTCGTTCATGCCCGGCCGCGTCGCACGCATGGCGCGAATGTGCGCGTCGGCGGCAATCTTCGCCGCCTTGCGCATCAAGCGCAGTTCGCCGCGCGATTTGAACAGGCGCAGATCGTGCAACAGATGAGACAGCGCGACGAATTCGTGCGGCGGCTTGGCGCCCTGGCGCACCAGCGCGCGCACGCGATTGACCCAGCCGATGAGTTCGAGATCGAACTCGGTGTCGCGGCCGAAGTGGTAATACACGCGTGTGCGACCTTCGATCAGTCCAGGCAGGATGTCGTCGATATCGTCGATCGGAAACGCGTCGTCCATGCCGAACGTCGCAATGGCACCGTCGGTGCCGGCGCGCGGTCCATCCCACTGTTCGCGTGCGCGATCGCGTTCGCGACAAAACAGGATGGTTTCGCTCGCTTGCCGACCGGGTACCAGGACCAGCACCGCATC
>JBDUED010000187.1:0-4194 GCA_040002595.1 Dokdonella sp.
GCGTTCGGATCGAATGCCGTGTCCACGCTGCCATCGGCATTCAGGCGCGCGATGTGATTGCGCGTGAGGGCGCCCCCGCCGTTCGGCGACAGCGAGGTAAAAAAGCCACCCAGCACCAGCTTGCCATCGGGCTGCAGCGCAAGCGCGACGACGGAACTGTTCGCGCTTGGATCGAATGTCATGTCCACGCTGCCATCGACATTCAGGCGCGCAATGCGATTGCGCATGATGGCGCCCCCGCTGTTCGGCGAAAGGGTGGTGAACGTACCCCCCACCACCAGCTTGCCATCGGGCTGCAGCGCCAGCGCAGTGACGGTGCCGTTCGCGTTCGGATCGAATGTAGTGTCTACGCTGCCGTCGGCATTGAGGCGCGCAATGCGGTTGCGTGGGATGGCGGTCCCGCTGTTCGGAGAAAGTGAGGTGAAATCACCACCCACCACCAGCTTCCCATCGGGCTGCAGCGCCAGCGCGGCGACGAAGTTGTTCGCGTTGGGATCGAATGTCAGGTCCACACTGCCGTCGACATTCAAACGCGCGACGTATTGTCGCGTGATGGCGGTCCCGCCGTTTGGCGCAAGGGTGGTGAAACCACCGCCCACCACCAGCTTGCCATCGGGCTGCACCGCCAACGTGTTAACGGTGCCGTCCGCGTTTGGATCGAATGTCACGTCGACGCTCCCATCGGCATTCAGGCGCGCGATGTGATTGAGCAGGGACGTCCCGACCTGGGCGAATGCGCCGCCGATCACGATGCGCCCGTCCGCTTGCACGGCAATGGACTCTACGGTGCTATCCACATCGGTGACGGCAAAGTCGGCATCGACGCTGCCGTCAGCATTCAGGCGGGCAAGGCGGTTGCGGGCCTGCCCGGCGATCGTGGTGAAATCGCCACCCACGAGAATTTTGCCATCGGCCTGCACCGCCAGCGCGTAAATAGGGTTATTCGCATTCGGGTCGAAGCCGTCGTTGGCGTTCTGCGCGTAGTTGACCCCAGGCATCCATGCCAATGCCAGCAGCAGATAAGGCCCAGCCAAGAAGCCGAGAACTCGTGTGTACAGCGTCATCTTGATTGGTCTGCCTGAGGGAAAACATTGCCGCGGCTTGAAGATCCGCTACTTCGGTCAGGCACTGGGACTTCGCCGGACGAGCGCAATCCGAACATAGCACACGGCCAAGCAATGCCAACTGTATGAACAACTGGCTGGATGCAACGGACCGCCCATCGTTTTCGGCACGGTGTTGCGTCGATCAGTTCAATCCGCTGTCGAATCCTGTCATTCAACTCTCATTGCCGAATCAACGCACGACGACGGCGCATCCGGGTCGACTGTTCGCGCAGCAAGCGGCGCAACGATGCGCGCTTCAACCACCCCAGATCGAGTAACGGGGCCGCGACCAGCCAGAAGGGCAACGTCGCGCCAAACAGTGAGCTGCCGCGTGCGGCGGGGACGCAAAGCACTAAGCCAACACCAATGGCACACCACACGATCAGAAACGCCGTCGCGATTGCAGGCTTCGCCGTGGGATGCAACGCGCCAATACGGCTGCGTGCAAGGCGATGCGTGGGCGAACGACGCCGACGAGGTGTGGAATTGCAGGGCGAACCCAGCGACGCGACCAACATGGCTTTACTCCGGCTAAGAATAGTCGACGCAGGCTGACAGCGCGCAATCTCAGCGACTGCGACAACCCAGACTGTTCGTGGGTCGCATGCATGAGGACGCACGAGCGCATGCCATAATTCGCGCGCATTTGGGAGTCGGCGTGGCCGATCACAACTTTCTTCAATACGCGGTCGTGTTATTGCTCGCCGCCGTCATCGCAGTGCCGCTGGCCAAGCGCTGGCGGCTCGGTGCGGTGCTCGGCTATCTTGGCGCGGGCGTCCTGATCGGGCCATCGGCGATGCGCCTGATCGGCAACACCGAACAGATCGGCGAACTTTCCGAACTTGGCGTCGTGTTGATGCTGTTCGTCATCGGCATGGAAGTTTCGCCTCAGCGCCTGTGGGTCATGCGCCGGCGTGTGTTCGGCGCCGGCAGTGCGCAACTGATCGCGACGGCTGCGGCAGTTGGCGGCATAGCATTCGCGTGCGGCCTGGGCTGGAAAGCGGCGCTGATCGTGGGCCTTGGGCTTGCCTTGTCCTCGACCGCGATCGATCTGCAATTGCTGGCCGAGCGCAAGGAACTGACCAGCGCCCACGGGCGACTCGGCTTTGCGATTCTGCTGTTCCAGGACGTGGCGGCGATTCCGATCCTTGCCTTGATTCCGATTCTCGGCGGCGAGCATGCCGGCTCACTCGGCGTCACCACCGAAGTAGCGGCAGCCGTACGCGTGATCGGTACCATCGCGCTGGTGGTGATTGGCGGTCGCTATCTGCTGCGGCCCATGTTTCGTGCGGCGGCGAAAGTCGGTACACCGGAAGTGTTTACGGCGACCACGTTGTTGGTGGTCATCGGAACCGCGTGGCTGATGCAACTGGCCGGCATCTCGATGTCGCTCGGCGCATTCCTCGCCGGCGTGTTGCTCGCCGATTCGGAATACCGCCATGAGATCGAAGCACAGATCGAGCCCTTCCGCGGGCTGTTGCTTGGCCTTTTTTTCATCAGCATCGGCATGTCGCTCGACGTGAAAATGCTGATGAGCCAGCCGCAATTCGTCGGCTCCTTGCTGCTGGGGCTGCTCGGCATCAAGGCACTGGTGTTGTATGCGGTGGCGCGCTTCGGAGCGCGCGAGGACAACACCCAGTCACTCGCGCTTGCGGCGCTGCTCGCGCAGGGTGGCGAATTCGCATTCGTGATTTTCACGCTCGCTGCGGGCAACGCCTTGATCAGCGCCGAGCAGCGCAATCTAGCCATTCTCGTGGTCACCTTGTCGATGGCCGCGACACCGTTGCTGGTGCGCTTGCGGGCGGAGTTTGCGCCGATCGTGAAAACCAGACCCACGCGCGCGTTCGATACTTTCGACGCCGCCACTCCGCGGGTGATCGTTGCTGGCATGGGTCGCGTCGGCCAGATCGTCGCGCGCATGCTCAACGCCAACAAGATTCCGTTCACCGCTCTGGAAAGCGATCCGGAACAAGTCGATTTCATGCGTCATTTCGGCAACCCGGTGTTTTACGGTGACGCCACGCGGCTCGACCTGCTGCGCGCGGCGCAGGCGGACAAGGCCGAGATTTTCGTGCTCGCGACCGAGGATCCGGATGCCAATGTGCGCACCGCACGTTTGCTGCGGCGTCATTTTCCACATCTCAAAGTGTTTGCGCGCGCACGCAACCGCCAGCATGTGTTCAAGCTGATGGATCTCAATGTCGACGACATCGTGCGCGACACGTTTTTTTCCAGTCTCGAAATCGCCCGCCATGTGTTCGAGGCGCTCGGCTACGACAAGGCAACCGCTGCCGACTACGTGCAGCGCTTCCGCACGCACGACGAACGCGTGCTCTCCAGCCAATACCCGGTGTACGACGACGCGGCGGCCTTGCTGCAATCGGCACGGGAATCGCGTGCTGATCTGGAACGTCTCTTTCACGCCGATGTGAAGCAGGCCGATCTGAAGCAGGCCGATGTACAGCAAGCCGCTGCCGCGCACGACAAGGAGGGGTGACGTGCGCGGTTATGCACTCGCCGACATCGATCTTTGCAGTTTTGATCGCCAGTTCGGCGCGCGTTGCAGCGTGCAGCAGCCGGACCGCTATCGCCTGCTCGATGCCTTGCCTGCTGATGCGCCTCGTATAGCGCGCGGCGGCGGCGTCTCGTATGTCGCCGCCAGCTTTGGCGGTGACGCGATCACGCAGGAACTTGGCGCCTTCGATCGGCTGCTTGGATTCGACGCGGACGGGGGCCGACTGAGCGTGGAGGCCGGCGCGCGCATTGGTGATGTGCAGCGCTTCGCGCTTGGCAAGGGCTGGTATCTGCCGGTAACGCCTGGCCACCCGCGCGCGACCATCGGCGGTTGCATCGCGGCCGATGTGCATGGCAAGAATCCGGCGCGTGACGGCACCTTCAGCGGGCAGGTCGAGGCCCTCGAACTGCACACGCCCGCGGGAGGGCCGGTGGTAGCGAGCGCCACGCACCATGGGGATCTCTTCGCCGCAACCTTTGCCGGCTTCGGTCTGACCGGCACGATCACACGTGCCACGTTGCGCCTTGCGCGTCCACCGAATGCGTTGGTCATGCGCCGCATGCCGGTGCGCAG
>JBDUED010000188.1:0-4155 GCA_040002595.1 Dokdonella sp.
TGCGCTGCGCCTTGGTGGTGGCGACCTTGACGATGCGCCAGTTGCGCAAGATGAATTCGTGCATCTCGGCGCGAATCCAGTGCACTGCGAACGAAACCAGGCGCACGCCGTGATCGGGATCGAATCGCTTGACCGCTTTCATCAATCCGATGTTGCCTTCCTGGATCAAGTCGCCGATCTGCAGGCCATAACCTGAATAGCCACGCGCCACATGGACAACGAAGCGCAGATGCGACAGCACCATCTGCTTTGCGGCATCCAGATCGCTTTCACCCGCGAAGCGGCGCGCAAGCGCCTGTTCTTCTTCGTGGGTCAGCATTGGAATCTGATGCACCGCGTTGACGTAGGCATCGAGGCTTCCAATTGCGCTCGGCACCGGGAATTGGCTGGCGACCAGGGCATTGCTCATTCGTCGGACTCCTCATCAATCATCAATTTTAGCACTCGCATCCTATGAGTGCTAAGCGCTGGGTAAGTTCCACTGCAAACTCCGGAGTGGCATTGATAGTGTACTCTGAAGTTCTGTATTCTGCGAGTGGCGGCAAGGAGTCGCATTCGGCGCCTGCAAAACCAGCCAAGTGATTGTTTCCACACAACTTCCAAGAAGACCCCGAGACTGACTCGCGGCACCTTCTCCTTATCTTACGCACCCCGCCTTAATCGGCGATCAACCATTGGGCGGCACGCGCCAATCGATCGGTGCATGGCCGCGCTGGCGCAGAAAATCGTTTGCACGCGAGAAATGGCCGCAGCCAATAAATCCGCGGTGCGCCGACAGCGGCGAGGGATGGGGCGCCTTGAGTACGCGGTGGCGGCGCGTATCGATCAACCTGCCTTTGGCCTGCGCATAGCTACCCCACAGCATGAAGACGAGACCCTCGCGCTCGCGATTCAGGGCCTCCACACAGGCGTCGGTGAAACCTTCCCAACCCTTGCCCTGATGCGAACCGGCCAATCCCTTTTCCACCGTCAGCACGGCATTGAGCAGGAGCACGCCCTGACGCGCCCATGCGAGCAGACAGCCATGATCGGGACGCGGCAGCCCCAGGTCGCGTTCGATTTCCTTGAAGATGTTTTGCAGCGACGGCGGTGGTGCGACACCCGCTTGCACTGAAAAACACAAGCCATGCGCCTGACCCGCACCGTGATACGGATCCTGGCCGAGAATCACCACCTTGACCGCATCGAATGGCGTCGTGTCCAGCGCGGCGAAGATCTGCGCGCCCGGCGGATAAATGATTTTTCCCGCCTGCTTTTCCGCGCGCAGGAACTCGGCCAAGGCGCGCATGGGCGGTTGTTGCAACTGCGCACCCAGGCGCGATTTCCACGACGGATCGAGCTTGACCTGCCTTTCGCTCACGCGCCCTGGCACGCCTGCTCGCGCAAGTGGCGCGCGACGCGCAATTGGAATTGCAGCTTGGTGATCAACAGACGCTCCTCGATCGGCTTGTGCACCAGATCATTCGCGCCTGCGCGCAACAGCACTGCTTGATTCACCGGGTTTTCATCGCCGGTCATCACCAATACCGGCAGTTGGCCTTTTGAATAGCCGAACTCACCGCGGATGCGATCGAGCAGGTCGCCGCCACTGAGTTCACCCTTGAGACTGACATCGGTCAGAACAAGCTCGATCTCCGCAGTACGATTTTCCGAACGCGCCGCTTCGAGCAACTCGAGCGCAGCCTCGACGCTGACCACATGCGACACCTTGAAACCAAACTTCTCCATCATGCGCCGCGTCGCCAGCGCCACCACGCGACTGTCCTCAACGTAAAGAACTTCGCCACTGATCGATTCGGTCGGATGCACGTAGCCGCGGATGAACGCCGCCAGCGCCTCGAAGCCGAGGGCCTTGTCGAAATAGTCGGTGACGTGACTCGACAACGTGCGCGCAACCAGGCGCTCCTGCACGTCACCGGAAACGACCACGATAGGAATATAGGCCTGCGCTGATCCTTCGCGCACGTGGCGCGCCAAATCCAGACCGTCCATATCCGGCAGACGCAATGCGGTGCTGACCAGATCAATGACGTCATGATCCAGATGCTCGCGCGCCTCCGCGCCGCTGCCACAGCCGATCACGACGCAGTTGGGTAACTCAGTCTTCAACACCCGCTCGATCAACTGGCGCACCACGCGCGAACCGTCGACAACCAGCACGCGTGGCTCGTCACTGGAGATGTGCCGGGTCAGCGAAACATCGGCGCTCATTTGCGCGGCCGCCCTGCGACAAGATGGCGCGTGGTGGCGATATGCGCGCCAAGCCAACCCAGAAGTACGCTGGCGCCGATCACGATGACTGCGGGCACCAGGCCCAGTGCGCGCACAGCGAATCGATGGTCGTAACTTTCCAGCAGGCGGTTGACCGGTTCGGCCAATGCCAGTTCGACGCCAATGACGATCGCCAGCGCGAGCAGACTGCCGAACAGGCCATACCAGAGGCCGGAATACAGAAAGGGCCGGCGCACAAATCCGTTGCTGGCGCCGAGCAATTGCATCACTGAAATTTCATCCGCCCGAGTCTGCACATCCATGCGCACGGTATTGCCGATGACCAGCAGCGTGGCCAGCGCGAGCAGGGCGACGGTCACCGCAACCGCACGTTCACCGAAACGCAAGATGCCCGAAAGCCGTCGACGCCAGGCAGCGTCGTATTGCACGAGATCCACGCGCTTGTCCGCTTCGAGATCGCTGATCACAGGTGGATTGTCGAAATCGCCATCAGCGCGCGGTGTGATCACGAGCACACTGGGCAGCGGATTGGCGTTGAGCGCATCCAGCGCAGCGCCAAAGCCGGACAGCTGGCGAAATTCCGCCAAGCCTTGCGCCGGCGTGCGCAGCGTCACGCTAGCAACGTCGTTACGCAGGCGCAACGACGACGCCAGCGCATCGGCGGCGAGCGCATTGGCGTCAGGTTTGAGGAACACGGTGATTTCGCGCGCCTCGCGCATGCCGCCTGAAAGATCGCGCGCGTTATCGAGCACCAGAAAAAACAGCAGTGGCAACGCCAGCGCAACGCCGAGAACAAGCACCGTCAGCGCGGTCGCCCAAGGTCGCACCGCGAGGCGTCCGAGGCTGGAGAAGAAACTGTACAAATGCTGGTCGCGCCATGCGCGCAATCGTGCGCCCAGCGGCAAGCGCGATACGCGTGTCGATGGCTTGTTTGGCGCCAGCTTCTTTGGCGCCTGACGCGCCGCTTGTTCGCTCATGCTACGTTCGCCTGCGGCCTGAAATCATCCACCAGCCGACCTTGATCGAGCACCAGCACGCGCTTGTTCATGCGCTTGAGCAAGAACAAATCGTGGCTGGCGATCAGCACGGTGGTACCGACCTCGCCGAACTGCGCAAACAGATTCATGATTTCGATCGACAGTTGCGGATCGAGATTGCCGGTCGGCTCGTCGGCAATGATGACCGGTGGCTTGGCCACGATGGCCCGCGCGATGCCGACACGCTGCTGTTCGCCAGTCGATAGCGCCGCGGGAAACGCCCTTTCGCGCGCGAGCAGGCCGACTTTGTCGAGGGCCGCGCGCACGCGTTTGCCGATTTCTTCGCGCCCGGTTCCCGCTATCAACAGCGGCAAGGCGACATTGTCGAAAACGCTGCGGTCCAGCAGCAGACGATGATCCTGGAACACCATGCCGATGCCGCGCCGCAGTCGTGCGATACCTCGTCGCCGCACCTGCGCGAGGTCTGCATGATCGACCGTGATCTGGCCGCGCGTCGGACGCTCGGTCAACCCGATGAGTTTCAGCAACGTGCTTTTGCCGGCCCCCGAGTGGCCCGTCACAAACACCATCTCTCCCGCTTTGACCTCAAAGCTCAGATCGGTAAGCGCGTCGTGGCCGGAGGCGTAGCGTTTGCTGACGTTTTCGAAGCGGATCATGCGTCGGGTGTGTAAACGGAAACAGATGGGCATTGTAGGCTGGACGCGCATCGTGCGGCCGGCCCTGCACCGGCGTCGGCCGGCGGCTGTCCAGCCTACTTCACTATCTCGTTCAAATTGAAGATTGGCAACAGAATGGCCAGAACAATGAACAGCACCATCGCGCCCACGGCAAGGATCACCGCAGGCCCGAGCACCGCTGTCAGCACGGTCAGCCAGCGATCGAGTTCGCGTTGTTGTTGCGTGGCAGCCTCGTCAAGCATGCGCGG
>JBDUED010000189.1:0-4129 GCA_040002595.1 Dokdonella sp.
TCGTTGCCGACAATCGCCCCATCGATGTTGTCGTTCTTGCGGCTGAGCGCGATCAGTGCGGCCAGTTCCTGCTCGTTGCGTTCGGGACGGCCGCCAATCCACGCGCCCGCAATCACGCGCATGCCGTAGAACTTTGCGATGCGCGGAATCTGCGGAGTCTCTGCCGATGAATAGGTGCGCAGTCGTTTCGTGTAGTGCGAGAGCAGACGGATATCGCTGTCCAGTTCCTCCTCGCTTGGATAGATCTGGCGGGTCGGATCCTGGTAACGCTGCGAGGGGTTGTAGGCGAAGCCGCCAATCTCGCCCTTCCAATCGGCGATATGCACGGGCCGGTTGATGACTGCCCACAGGCCGACGTTCAAAGCCGCGACCACAAGCGTCAGGGCGAGCGCGCGCCAGAACGATTTGCGCACGATGGGGGGCCGGGTCGGACTCAACGACGCCTCTGGGTGATGCAAGCGGAGCGCGGCAGCATAGCGGAAAGGCGCGATTGGGCAAGCCGCGCACGCGTTTGAAATCAGGGCGCGGACGCCATCCGCGGCGCTATTTTTTGCGGCGCAACTGACTGAGCACTATCGGCGTCAACGCGAGCACGGCCATCCCGAGCAAGGGCAGCAACACGTGCTTGTGCGCGAAGATGCTCATTGAAAACGCGCCGTCGCGCGCGATGGCCTGGGTAAGGCCAGCGCCAAGAGCAGTCTCGAATGCGACCATCACGGTGCCGCCGGTCGCGGTGGCGAGCGCGAACAACCACAGCGGACAGCGCAGCCAGGCCAGCGCGACGGTGACCCCTCCGAATGGAAAGAACGGAACCAGGCGCAGGAACAAGGCGTAGCTGACCGGATGGGCGTGATAGCCGGAGCGCAGGCGCTCGACGAGTGCGGGCACTTGCCGCGTGCCATGCTGGAAAGCAGAGCGGCTGGCGAGAAACAGGATCAGCGCGCCGATCGTGGTGCCGATCGATGACAGTATCGTGCCGGTGACGATGCCGAACAGCATGCCGCCTGCGAGCACGATCACGATCGCGCCGGGAATGCCGGTTGCGATCGACATTGCCATCAAGCCGATCTGCGTCAGTGCCGCCAGCAGAGGATGCAAGGCGATGCTGGCCTGCAGATCTGCCTGCTCCTGCGCAATGTGCTGCGGGCTGAAGCGCTCAAGCGCCCCGGACGCGAGCAGAGCGATGCCGACGGCAATCAGCACCAGCAATGGCAGAAATGCACGGAGACCTTTCATCGTTATTCCAAATAGGAAGGAGCGTTTGAATCATCCTTCGCCAAGCCCACTCAAGAATAGCGGTTGACGTCCGCAGCCGGTACCCCGGCGTAGCTGCGGTTCAGGCGCGTACGCGCGCGAACACCGTGATTTCCTCGCGATCGTGATAAAGCTGCTTCGCGCGCAATTCGATCCGTTGCCCGCCATCATTGAATGCGTTGCGCACGATGTCCAAACACATTTGCACTTCGTCGTACCGTTTCTTCATCGGCAATTTCAGGTTGAAGATCGTGTAGCGACAGCAACCATCGCGAAGCCACTGCGCGATGAGTTCGGCGACACGGCGTGGTTGTTCGACCATGTCGCAGACCAGCCAGTCGACGGGTTTGGGAGGGCGATAGCGAAAACCATCCGCGCGCAGGTGCTCGACCAGCCCGGAGGCAAGCAGCGTCGCATCCATCGGTCCGTTGTCGACGGCGGTCACCTGCAGCGAACGCTTGACCAGTTGCCAGGTCCAGCCGCCCGGCGAAGCGCCGAGATCGACTGCGCGCATGCCCGGTTTCAGCCAGCGCTCGCGTTCGCTTTCCTCAAGCAACACCAGCAGCGCTTCGTCGAGTTTCAAGGTGGAACGACTGGGCGCCGCCTGCGGAAATTTCAGGCGTGGAATGCCGCCCGGCCACGGCGCCGAACCATCGATTGTCGCGCAAGCGACGTAGGCGGCATCGGTTGCGCTGAGGCCCACGTGCAGACGCCAGCGCGAGCTGCGATCGATGCGTTTGTTTTTTTTCAACGCGCCGATCAGTGCTGCGTTGAGACCACGGCACAATGGGGCCAGTTCGCGTCCGCTGTCGCTGTCGGGCGCTTCGACCCAGGCGTCCATCCATTGCCGTGGGTCGGCTTCAATCATCGGCAGCAGCACGCTCAATCGATCCTTCGGCGGGAGCTCTCGCGCCGACCCAAGCACGCGCAGGATCTGACGCGCAAAGACAAGATTGCGCCAGGTTGCGACGGCTGCGAGTCGACTCACAGCGACCGCATCGCTGGCCACGAACTCGACGTACCCGCTGCCGCGCTCAGCGCGTGCGTAGCCACCGCCGCCGACGTCGGCATCATGCGCCGCCAGTTCCTGCGCGCATTCGCCCTCGAAACCGGGACGACACCAGGCAAGCAGGCTTGAATTTTCGGGTTGGGACATCGGCGGATCGTCGGCTGCGCCCTGCATGATGCCTGCCCGCCCGCGCATTGACGAGTGTGACGGCGTCGAGAAAAGCATGGCACCATCCGGGCTAGCGTTGCGCATAATTGGCGCCGCAGGAGATTGGCATGCGCAACTTCGATGTTCGAGCTTCTCTGGCCCTGGCATCGATCGCACTGATCGCCTTGTCGCGGGCTGCACCGGCAGTCGACAGTGTGCGGCGGCAATCCGTACCCAATGCCGCGATTGCAATCACGGTCAACGCCCAAACGAATGTGCACTCGTTCAGTCCGCTGATCTTCGGTGTCGCGAAACGCGATGCGACGCGTGAGGTGCAGATCGGTTACCCGTTGCGGCGCTGGGGCGGCAATTCGACCACGCGCTACAACTGGCAGGTTGACGTGCACAGCACGGCCGCCGACTGGTACTTCGAGAATATTCCCGGCGCCAGCGACCGTGCGCACGTGCCGCCACTCGGCAATGAAGCGGACGCGTTCATCAGCGAATCGCGCAGTGCCGGCATCGATGTGCTGATGACCATCCCCACGATTGGCTGGACGCCGCGCGCGGACAGCCCACTCGATCATCCCTATTTCGCGGGTTTTTCGGTTGCGAAATATGGCGTGCAGGAGCCGCCCAATCCGTGGACGGCAGCCGTCGATCCATGGGATACCGACGCTGGCAGCGGCGAATGCTTGCCGGCGAACAATCCATCACCCAACTGCGTAGCCTATGGTTCCAGCGGCGGCCATCATCTGGTCAACAACGATCCGGCCGATACATCGAGCGTGGTCGGGCCCGATTTCCAGAAAGCGTGGATCGCCCATTTGCAAGCGACATTTGGCGCCGCCGCCAATGGCGGGGTGAGGTATTACGCGCTCGACAATGAGGTCATGTTGTGGAATTCGACGCACCGCGACGTGCATCCGGTTGCGACGACCTACGCCGAGACCTGGAACAACGCGCTCGCCTACGGCACTGCGATCAAGCAGCAGGATCCTTCCGCGCAGGTGACGGGCCCAGTCACCTGGGGCTACTGCGATCTGTTCGGCTCAGCCGCCGACAACTGCATCGACGGCACCGACCGTCAGGCGCACGGCGGCATGCCCTTCGTCGCGTGGTATCTGAGCCAAATCTGTGCGAACCCCTTGGCCGGCGGCGCGCACGTTGTCGATTACCTTGATCTGCACTACTACCCACAAGGCACGAACGTCGCGCTGAACGACGACGATTCCGCTGCCACTGCAGCGCTGCGCCTGCGCTCGCTGAAGGAACTCTACAATGCAGCCTGGGTATCGGAGTCGTGGATAGCCGATCTCCACGATGACGATGCAAACCATTACGACAAGCCGGACCTGATCCCGCGCGTACGCGCGTGGATCGATCAATATTGTCCCGGTACGAAACTCGCGCTCACCGAATACAACTGGGGCAACGACAACACGACGAGCGGCGCGGTTGCGCAAGCGGAATTGTTCGGCATCTTCGCGCGCGACGGTGTCGATATGGCCACGCGCTGGGTTGCTCCCGAAACCGACTCCAAGGCCGAAAGCGCGTTTACGTTGTTCCTCAACTACGACGGTGCGGGCGCAAAAGTGCAGGGCAACAGTGTTTCGGCGACCAGCGCGAATGTCGATCAGATTGGCGCGTATGCGTTCGCGTCCGGCGGTCGCACGATGGTGCTGCTGACCAACAAGACGACGTCGGCGCAGGACGCCA
>JBDUED010000190.1:0-4079 GCA_040002595.1 Dokdonella sp.
TGGATCGGGTAGAAAATCACGCTGCGTGATGACCCGGCCAGCGAGATCGGGATGGTTCGCGTCGAGGCCGGTGTCGACCAGGGCGATACGCACGCCATCGCCCTGAGTCCAGCGCTGCGCACCGGCGGCGTCGATCGCGGAGAAGCCGCTTTGCAGTGCGATGTAGGGATCGTTGTACGCGGACGCCTGCACGGATGGCGCGCGATCGACCCCGGCATTGGGTGTGCCGAACGTATCGAAATCCTGCAGTGGTTGCGCCAGTCGTACACGCCGGTCCTGCATTAGTTGTTGCAGCGTCGCGGCACGATCGGCTCGCGGCGCAATCTCGAAAAGAACACAGCGCAGGCGCAGCGGATCGATGGTCCAAGCTGAGACTTCCCGCAATCGGTAATCGCCGGCGAGGCTAGCGGTGAGCGCCTTGGCGCTGTCACTGCCGGCGTAGTTGCGCAGTCCGTCGTAGCCGTGCGGCGTCGAACCTGCGGCGAGCGCGAGTGCGGGTTTGTCAGCAACGGCGATAACGATCATGCGCGCCGACGAACCCGCCAAGCGATCTGCCGTCAGCGCAGGTGTTGCCCCGTCGAGTGCGCTGCAAATCAGCACTCCGCACGCCATGGCGAGCCACGCCGCGCGACGTGCGACCAGACTGTGTTGACGCTGTTGCATTCGCATCGGTTACCGCGATTCAGTTGTCGAAGTGGCGATCGGCTCGGCGAGCAGGACGCCGGGGGTCACGCGTAGGCGAGCGATTGTTTTGGCGGTCGCGGCATTGCGCTCGATGGGTGTCTCGCCTGCGCCTGTCCGGTCTGCTTGCGTATCCGGTGCAAGGCCATAGATTGCGCCGCCCTGGCTGCTGTCGACAATGCGCAAGTGCGCATCTGCGAGCAGGGTTTGCAGGCCGCCGACGCTGAGCATGGGCGACGGCACGAAGCGGATCGTCGGCGCTGCCGCACTTGGCCGGCTGCTGCTCAAGGTCTGGTAGCCAACACTCGCAGTCGGCGCAAGCAGTCCGCGTACGGATGGGCGCGCCAGCAGCACTGCACCGAGCAAAACCAGACCGACAGACTGCAACGCGAGCGCGCCAACCAGAAGCCGAGAAATGCGGCGGCGCGTGTGTCTCCTGCGCACCGCGCGGGACGCAGGCAGCCCGACACGGGCCACCGTGGTGGTGCCTTCCAAGCCTGCGGCTGTAACGTCATTGCGATCTTCGCGTTCGATGCGTGTCATCAGCCGTGCGAACGCAAGCCCGCCATCGTTGAGCGCACGCGCATCCATCGCCATGCCCGCGTGCAGCAATGACTGGAACGCCAGTTCGTCGCGGCAGTCGACGCATTCGGCTAGATGCGTTTCTGCGATTTGCCGCTCTGCCGGAGTGGCGCTGCCATTGACGACCCATGGAATCAGATTCCAGGTCTGTCGGTGGGCGAGGTTCGAGTTATCCAGGGTCGTGCTCATGCCAATCCCGTCCTCGCATGGGAGATTTCGCCGCCCAGCGCGGGCAGCGTGTTTCGCAGCCGTAGCCGCGCGTGAAACATGCGCGCCTTCACGGTGCCCACGGCGCAATTCATGATCGAGGCGATTTCCTCGCAGGACTGGCCCATGAAATAGGCGAGTTCCATGGTGGTGCGTTGCTCCACGGGTAGCAGCAGCAAGCCATGCCGGACCCAATCGCGAAGTTCGCGGTGTTCGCCGTCGTCCGTGTCATCGGCAACGCCTGTTGTCGATTCGTCGAACGGTGCCTCGAACGGCTCTTGACGCGACCCGCTGTCGCGCAACGCCTTCAACATGCAGCGATAGGCGATGCCGATGATCCAGGTGCCGACTTTCGAATCGCCGCGAAACTCACCCGATTTGCGCCACACCACCCACAGCGCCTGGTTGACAATCTCGTCGATGAGATCCCGGCGTGGCGTGTAGCGCAAGAGGAAGCGCGCCAGGCGATCGTGATAACGCTGGTAAAGATGTTCGAATGCTCGCCGGTCGCCTTGTGAGACCGCCACGAGCCATTCGCGTTCGTGGACTTCCTGCGCCGGGCGTTCCTCATGCTCGATCATCGAGACGTCATCTGAAAGACCACACGGTAGCGAAGCGGGGAGCTAAGGTCTGTAGGTGCCGGGGGCGCGGAAAAAGGTTGCGCGTTCCGGCCGCGATGTACAACGGTTGCCTGCGAGATGAGGAAAACGCGACTATCGGCACCATGCCAACTGCAGGGCCATTGATTTGGGCATCCAACCGCGGCTGGTTACCCCAGCGCGACGGATTGCACCTACGCCGCATCGCGCCGCGCACGGTGATGCTCGCGCTTTGGGTTGGCGGCGTTTTCCTGGGTCAAAACACGTTTGCGCAGAACTGGTCTGGCGCGCTTGGCGTGGGCAGCGACAACGTTTATCGCGGCATCAGTCTGACCGATGGCAGGCCGGCCTGGTTGGTTGATCTGCATTATGACGCCGGCAACGGCTGGGACATTGGACTAGGTGCCAGCGCAGAACACCTTCGCGGGCAAGCGGCCGGCGCGCAATTAACCGCCTATCTGGACCGCCGCTGGCAGCTCGACGACGACTGGACTGCCAAGGCCGGTCTCGTGCACTATGACTCGCCCTGGAACGCGCACAGCGGCTACTGGCGCTATGACGAAATAAATGCCGCGGTCGGCTATCGCGGACGGTGGACGGTAGCGTTGGCGGTTTCTCCAGACCGGCGGCGCGCCATTTCCTCGCGGGGGGGACAACGCTCAGTCACGACCACTACATCGATTGAACTGACCTATCACCAGCCGATTGCCGGTCACTGGTCGGGCGATGTCGGTATTGGTTACGCCAATCTCGATCCTGCCGACCACGTCGATTACCAATACGCCGACGCGGGCCTGAGCTATGCCATGGCCGATGCCCGGGTATATCTGCTTGCGCTGTGGACTGGGCCAATGGCGGAGCCTTACCGGGCGACGACCGCTTCGCGGTTGCGCTGGGTGACGTCGGTAGTGTGGAATTTTTGACCCGCGCGATCGCCCTGGAATTTCCTTAAAACTATGTGTCCGGCGCAGCTGCATCGGCATTCGCGTCGAAGCCGCGCAAAGCTGCCGTCGCTGCGACAATGCCGGCCGCGTTACGCGACCGGCCTGCTCCCGTGCTTTTGAACGGCCCCATCAAGGACAGGTAATTCCCACCGGTTCGGTCAGCCGGACCAGATCCATGTGATTGCTGCCAAAGGTGCCGTACGTCGAACTGAAATCGACGCGCCCGTGGGCGCAGTCGGTGAAGGTGAAAGTCAGCGTACCCCACGGGTTGAGCACGTAGGTGGCGGGATTGAAGTTGGGTATCCAGCGTCCGCCCGTGCCGAGGTCAACGGTCACGGTTGCGCTGTTGCCGACGATCGGGCCGGTGCCACCGAACCATGCCTGCTGTCCATCCGGATTGAAGGTGAACCAGTAGGCGAACAACTGACCTGAGGGCAGCACTTCCATCAGGATGCCGTGGCCGCCCTGTATCGGGTCGTACCAGGCACCGGTGAAGCCGCCGGTGATCGGCACATTGCCTGGGGTTGCCGCTTGCACGGTGATGCTGCCGGTCATGCCCATCGAGCCGTGGGCTTCGCAATGAAAGGGGAACGTCCCTGCTTGATTGAACGCAACGGTTGAACTCCATGCCGCGGGGCTGATGTTTCCGCTGCCGCCGTGGCCATCGCAGCCTTGCGCGCAGCGAAACGACCCATCATCGGCGGCTACGTTGTGCGAACCTCCCGCATTGGTGAACATTACCGTATCGCCAGCGGTGATGGTCAGGTTCCTCGGCGAGAACGCCAGCACCGGATTGGTTCCGTAGCCGTCGCTACTGCCCGTACTGCCGCCGACGGTGACCGTGAACGTTGCCGCCCACGATGGAGACACGGCGGCCAGCAGCAACAGCCACAGCAGCCAGGTTCTCGCTAGTTGGGTACGCATGCGTGTTCTCCCAAAATAGGTGACTGCATTGCGCCGGACCACCGGTCAGGCGTCACGCAGCGCCGCAAAGGGCGGCTGTAGTTGAGTGCCGTGCGCGCACACGCGCGGTCATACCGTTCGTCGGAAAGCGCGCATCGAATGT
>JBDUED010000191.1:0-4050 GCA_040002595.1 Dokdonella sp.
AGGTTGCGCACGCCGACCATCGACATCAGCTTGTAGCGCCGTTCCATTTCGGCGACGCACCAGCGCAGCGCATTCGCCGCTTCCTTCATGTCGGTCACGACCGGCGCCAGCAGATGCGGAATGCCCTGATAGACGGACAATTCCAGCATCTTCGGATCGATCATGATCATGCGCACATCACGCGCACTGGCCTTGTAGAGCAGGCTCAGCACCATCGCGTTGAGCGCGACCGATTTACCCGAACCTGTAGTGCCGGCCACCAGCAGATGCGGCATCTTCTGCAGGTCGACCACCACGGGCGCACCGCCAATATCCTTGCCGAGCGCCAGCGCGAGTGGAGATTTGAGTGCGTCGTACTTGCCGGAACTCAGGATCTCCGACAGATACACCGTCTCGCGATGCGTGTTCGGAATCTCCAGACCGATCACCGACTTGCCCGGAATCACGTCGACCACGCGCACGCTGACCACCGACAGGCCGCGTGCGATGTCCTTGTCGAGACTGGAAATCTGACTGCCCTTGATGCCCGGCGCCGGCTGCAATTCAAAGCGCGTGATGACCGGTCCGGGATGCGCGCTGACGACCTGCGCATCGATGCGGAAATCCTTTAGCTTGAACTCGACCTGGCGCGACAAGGCCTCAAGCGTTTCCTCGGAATAACCCCGCGATTGCGGCTTGGGCTCGTCGAGCAGGGACAGTGGCGGCACTTCGCCGTCGTGCGATGCACCGGCAAACAACGGAATCTGGGTTTCGCGGCGCGCGCGATCGCTTTTTTCGATCGAGGCCATTGTCGGTTCGATCTTGATCGGCTCGCGCCGGGATTGCTTGGCGCTATCGATCTTGCGTACGACCTCGCGTTCCGCGCGTGCACCGCGCGCGACGTTCCAGTCCTCGGCGCGTTTCATCTTGCTGGCAACGCCCACACCCGCGCCGAGCAGAAAACGGCCGATGTTGTCCATCAGCACGAACCAGGAAAGTCCGGTTGCCAAGGTGATCGCGATGAGCAGCAGCGCGAGCAGGAAAAGCCCCGCGCCAAGCGGACCGAACGAGTGCAACAAACTGGCACCGACAAGCTGGCCGAGGATGCCGCCGTCGCCGGCCGGCAGGGCGGTCGGACTCACGCGATGCAGATACGCCAGGCCGGGTGCGGCGAAGAAAAAGGCGACGAAACCAATCAACCGCAGCGTCGGCTCCAGCGGCGAGCGTTCCTCGATCGCCGCGCCGCGCAAGACGAATCCGCCGACCACCAGCAGCAGAATCGGGAACGCATACGCGACCACGCCCAGCAAATAGAACGCGAGGTCTGCAATCCACGCGCCGAATGCGCCGCCAAAGTTGTGGATCGCATGCGCCGGATCGCCCGAGTGCGACCAACCAGGATCCGCTGAGGCGTAACTGGCGAGGCAGGCAAACAGGTAGACCGCAAGCGGCAACAACAACAGGAACGCCGCTTCACGCAGGCGTTTATGCCATTGCTCATTGAGCGGAGGAGCCGGCTTTGCCGATTTCAGAACGCGCGCCACCGGGATAATTTACCTGAAATACGTCCAGTAAGTTACTGTTTTCGCTAAATAATAAGCGCTGGGCGACTATCCTTTCAATGCCGGATGCACGACTTTGCCGTTCTCGACATTGATGCCGCCCTTGAGTGGCTCGAACTTGCGCCAGTTCTTGTCCCCCGCAAGTCGCTGCACATACGGCAGGATCGCCGCACAAATCGCCTGCGACGAGGTCTGTGGAACCGCGCCTGGCATGTTGGTCACGCAGAAATGGGTGACGCCATCGACAAGATAGGTTGGATTCGCATAGGTGGTCGGCTTGGAGGTTTCAAAGCAACCGCCCTGGTCGATCGAGATGTCGACCAGCACCGAGCCCGGCTCCATCGATTTGACCATCGCGCGCGTAACCACATGCGGCGCCTTCGCGCTTGGAATCAGCACCGCGCCAATCACCAGATCGGCATCGCGCACTTCACGCGCCACCGACTCCTCGTACGGATACAACGCGGTCACGTTGCTGCCCAGCGCCATCATCTGCGCCAGACGATCCGGGCGCTTGTCGAACACGACAACGTTCGCGCCCATTGCTGCTGCCAGCGCAGCCGAATTGCCGCCGGCTGCACCGGCGCCGAGCACGACGACCTTGCCGCGTTCGGTCGAGGGCAGACCGCCGAGCAATTTACCCTTGCCGCCTGACGGCTGGTGCAGCAGATGGGTGCCGATCTGGGTCGCGATGCGCCCTGCGATGATCGACATCGGCGCCAGCAGCGGCAGCGAGCCATCCGATTCAGTCACGCTCTCGAACGCGATTCCGGTCAGGCCGATGTCGAGCAGGTGTTTGGTGAGCTTGGGTTCCGCCGCAAGGTGCAGGTAGCAGAACAGCAAATGATCCTTGCGCAGATGCTTCAGATCGCCCGCGATGGGTTCCTTGACCTTGACGATCAGTTCGCCAACTTCATAAAGCTTCTTTGCGCTCGGCACCAGAGTGACACCGACACGGGCGTACTCCTCGTCGCGAAATCCACTCTTCAGGCCGGCACCGGCCTGCACATAGACTTCGTGGCCGCGGCGCACCAGATCGGCACAGGCAGCGGGAACGAGAGCGACGCGACCTTCAAGCGTCTTGGTTTCGGACGGGACACCGATGCGCATTGGCGAAAATCCTCACGATATGGATGGCGATGGCGGCGACGCCTTGAATCGCGTGCCGGTTCCCTCCATTCTCCCGCCTCCCTGCATTTCCGCAGACCGCAACGCGGCAGACGGAAACAGGCGGGAATCGGACTCGCCGGCGGCAGTATTCGTTGCGCCAGCGTCGGAGAAAACCACACAGGATGGTCGCCTTGACGGCGGCCCGGATTATACATGAGCACTGCCAAGCACTCGCGATTGATCATCTTGGGTTCCGGCCCAGCCGGTTACACCGCCGCCGTCTATGCGGCGCGCGCCAACCTGAAACCCACCCTCATCACAGGTCTCGCCCAGGGCGGTCAGTTGATGACCACGACCGATGTCGACAACTGGCCGGGCGACGTCGAAGGCCTGCAAGGCCCGCAATTGATGGAGCGCATGGCCGAGCATGCCGAACGCTTCAACACCGAGATGGTGTTCGACCACATCCACAGTACCGATATCACGCAGCGCCCATTCCGCATGAAGGGCGACAGCGGCGAATACACCTGCGACGCGCTGATCATCGCCACCGGCGCAACCGCAAAGTACCTCGGCATCCGATCCGAGGAACACTACAAGGGCAAGGGCGTTTCCGCCTGCGCCACATGCGACGGTTTCTTTTTCCGCGATCAGGACGTTGCGGTGATCGGCGGCGGCAACACGGCCGTCGAGGAAGCGTTGTACCTGTCCAATATCTGCAGCAAGGTCACTCTCGTGCACCGCCGCGACAAGCTGCGCGCCGAAAAGATCATGCAGGACAAACTGTTCGAGAAACAGCGCGCCGGCAAGATCGACATCATCTGGAATCACGCGGTCGAGGAAGTGCTTGGCGACGACAGCGGCGTCACTGGCGTGCGCCTGCGCAGCATCGAGGACAATTCAACGCGCGACATTGCCGTCACCGGTGCCTTCATCGCGATTGGCCACACGCCGAACACCTCGATCTTCGAAGGCCAGCTGGAGATGATCAACGGCTATATCCAGATCAAGACCGGTCTGCACGGCGGTGCGACGGCAACCAGCGTTGCCGGAGTATTTGCCGCCGGCGATGTCGCCGATCAGGTCTATCGTCAGGCGGTCACCTCGGCAGGATTCGGCTGCATGGCGGCGCTCGATGCGGAGAAGTTTCTGGACAAGACCGGCTAGGCAACGACGCAGCCGGCCATTTCCTGTGCAGGCGGTCGCAGCCGCGATGCTCTTCCGCCCGCGGCTTCCACAAACTAGTACGCCAGGCGGAAGATGATCAAGGTCCACTTCCATCCTGCGATCGAACAGATTCCCGCGTCGGCCTGGAATGCCCTGCTGCCCGATGACAATCCGTTCGTCGATCACGCGTTTCTCGCGGGCCTTGAACAACACGGTTGCATTGACTCGCGCA
>JBDUED010000192.1:0-3902 GCA_040002595.1 Dokdonella sp.
AGTTGAACGAGCTGCCAGCCTGTTCGTAGAACATCCAGAACAGCACGTTGAACGCAAAAATGATCAGCATCGCGATCACGCGATGCGTTTGTACGCGCCCGTTGCGCACCGCTTCGATCAGCAGCATCAGCGCGAGTCCGACAAACAGCGCGGTGAGCAGCCATTGCAATGCGACCGCACCCACGCGCGACATCAGCAGATACACCAACGGAATCGCCATCAGCATGCCGACGAACACATACAGCACGCGCGCGCGCCCACCTTGGCCCGGCAAGGGCCGGCCTACGCCGTCCAGCTGGCGGCGGCCGATCCAGAACCACACCAGGCTGACCAGCATGCCCACGCCTGAAGCGAGGAACACCACCTTGTAGTTCTGCTGCATCGGCGTGTCGCTGAAGCAGCTGGCGAGCCAGCCGGTGAGCAGCGGCGCTACCAGCGCACCGCCGTTTATGCCCATGTAGAACAGGGTGAAGCCCTGATCGCGGCGTGGATCGTTCTGGCCATACAACTGACCGACCATCGAGGAAATGTTCGGCTTGAACAGGCCGTTGCCGACAATCACCGTGGCCAGTCCGAGCAGGAACACCTGCTGGTTGGGCCACATGATCATGAACAGGCCGGCGGCCATCACCGTCGCACCGAGCAGGATCGATCGCTGGTAGCCGATGATCTTGTCGGCAACGTAACCGCCAAACACCGCCGCCGCGTAAACCAGCGCCAGATACGCGCCGTAGGTGCGACTGGCGTCACCTTGGCCGGCAGCGTCGCCACCATGGAATTGCGCCACGATGTACAAGGTCAGCGCCCAGCGCATGCCGTAAAACGCGAAGCGCTCCCAGAACTCGGTCATGAACAGCATCCACAGCGGACGCGGATGGCCGAGCAGTTGCGGGTAATCGGGTGGCGGCGAAGACGCGAGTGCGTCGGTCGTGGTCGACATGCATTTCCCCTGAGGCAATTTTCAATCTCGAACGTGTAACCGCTGGCGCCGACCGCGTCAAATTGCAGTGCAATAGGCGATTGCTAAAAATCGAGCAGCGGACTCCATCGCTGCCACGCAAACCATTGTCAGGCCTTGTCGCCAATCACCGTGCGCACTTCGAGCAGCTCCGGGAAAAACGCCAGATCGAGGGCTTTCCTGAGAAACGAGACACCCGACGAGCCGCCGGTGCCGCGACGGAAGCCGATGATGCGCTCGACCGTTTTCATGTGGCGGAAACGCCAGAGCTGGAAACTTTCCTCGATATCAACGAGTTGTTCGCACAGGTGATATTCCGGCCAAAACTCACTCGCGTTCTCGTAAATGCGCTTGAACACCGGCACCAGCTCGGGCATGTGCGTGTGCGGTTGGGTTACGTCGCGGTCGAGATAAGCGCGAGATATGACATGCCCACGACGAGCGAGATAACGCAGCACTTCGTCGTACAGGCTCGGCGATTCGAGGGCGTCGCGAAGTTCGGCCTGTGCAGCCGGGTCATGGTCGAACACCTTGAGCATGCCGGCATTCTTGTTGCCAAGCAGAAACTCGATCATTCGATATTGCAGCGACTGGAATCCTGAAGCCGGCCCGAGCACGCCCCGGAACTCCAGATATTCCGACGGCGTCAGCGTCTCCAGCACTGCCCATTGCTCGAACAACTGGCGCTGGACCTGCTTGACCCGCGCAAGCATCTTCAGGGTCGCATCGACATCGTCGGTACGCAGGCGCTCAATGGCCGCGCGCAGCTCGTGCGCCAACAGCTTCATCCACAGTTCCGCAACCTGATGCTGGATAATGAACAGCATCTCATCGTGCAATGGTGGATTGCTGAGCGGCTTCTGCGCCGACAGCAGGGTTGCCAGTTGCAGGTAACCGGCGTACGTCGTGCGGTCGCGCAAATCCAGTTCAAGGCCTTGCTCGAATGGGCGCAAGTTGGGGGTGTCGTTCATCGCGATTTGTGCTGGTTGCAAGCGGTGTAGTCTAGCCGCGCCGAGCGCTGCATGCTGCGCGCGGACTTGCGAATGCAACGTCCTCTTGCATAATGCTCGCCTTCTTTCGTTTGCACGTGTCACGGACGGCGAGCCGTCGCACGTCCGCTCGACATCGCTTTTTCAAGGCGCTCGCTCACTGCCACGCGACGCCGCAACGGAGGCTTCCTTGTCCATCGCCGCCACCTTCGAAATCGAGTACCTGCAATACCTTGACGCGGACGGCACCCTCGTGCGCGACGATCTGCCGGCTATCGCACGCGACGTACGCGCCCTGGTCGATTTGTACAAGCAGATGCTGTTCGTGCGCGTATTCGACAGCAAGGCCGTCGCGCTGCAGCGCACCGGCAAGCTCGGCACCTATGCATCGTGCCTCGGCCATGAAGCGGCTCATGTCGCGATCGGCAGCGCCATGCAGGAGGACGATGTGTTCGCACCGATGTACCGCGAATACGGCGCCCAGTTCCATCGCGGCGTGAAACCGCGCGAGGTATTGTTGTATTGGGGCGGCGACGAACGCGGCAGCGATTTTTCCGGGCCCGCGCATGATTTCGCCTGGGCGGTGCCGATCGCGACGCAATGCATGCACGCGGCCGGTGCGGCGCTGGCGTTCAAGATCCGCAAGGAGCCGCGCGTCGCGGTGACCGTGGTCGGCGACGGTGGTTCGTCCAAGGGCGACTTCACGGGCGCCATCAACGTGGCTGGCGCGATGACGCTGCCGCTGGTCGCGGTGATCGTCAACAACCAGTGGGCGATTTCGGTACCGCGCAGCGCGCAGACCGGCGCCAAGACGCTGGCGCAAAAAGGCATTGCGGCCGGCATCGAGTGTCTGCAGGTCGATGGCAACGATTTGATTGCGATGCGGGCCGCGATGGATCATGCGATCAAGCGCGCGCGCCACGGCCACGGCGCCATGCTTATCGAAGCGGTCACCTATCGGCTGTCCGACCACACCACCGCCGACGATGCACGCCGCTATCGTCCGGACGAGGAGGTCAAGGCGGCATGGACACGCGAGCCCTTCAGGCGCATCAAGGCCTATCTGATGTCGCTCAATGCCTGGACCGAAAATGAAGAAGAAGACTGGAAAGTCGAGTGCGCGGCGAAGGTCGACATCGAGGTAAACGCGTATCTTGAAACGAAGACGCAGCCGGTCACTGCCATCTTCGACTACACGTTTGCAGAGGTGCCGGCTGACCTCGCGACGCAACGCGCCGCCATGCTAGCCGCCGAAAAAATATCCCATTGATTGATGTGGTAGCGGCGGAAGCCGCGATGCTTTTTTATCGCAACGGCATCGCGCCTTCCGGCGCTCCCGCAAAACAGACCACGGATCCAAATCCCAATGGCACAAATCACCCTCATCGAAGCCGTTACCCAGGCCCTCGCCTACGAGATGAAGCACGACCCGAGTGTGGTCGTGCTCGGCGAGGATGTTGGTGTCAATGGTGGCGTATTTCGTGCGACGCAAGGTTTGCAGCAGGCGTTCGGCAGCGAACGCGTTATCGATACGCCGCTTGACGAATTAACCATCGCCGGCCTTACCGTCGGTCTCGCTGCGCAAGGCATGAAACCGGTCGCTGAAGCGCAGTTCGAGGGCTTCATCTATCCGATGATGGAACACATCGCCTGCCACGCGGCGCGACTGCGCACGCGCACGCGCGGCCGCATGAGCTGTCCGGCGGTATTCCGCGCGCCGTGGGGCGGCGGCATCCGCGCGCCGGAACATCATTCGGAGGCGAATGAGCATTTGTTCACAAATATTCCAGGACTGCGGGTGGTGTTGCCGTCGTCGCCGGGGCGCGCCTATGGACTCCTTCTCGCCGCGATCCGCGACCCCGACCCGGTGATCTTCTTCGAGCCCAAGCGTATCTACCGCCAGTACAAGGAAGAGGTTGCCGACGACGGCGAAGCGCTGCCCCTCGATGTGTGCT
>JBDUED010000193.1:0-3846 GCA_040002595.1 Dokdonella sp.
GATGCTCGTGGCGGCGATTCGGCGCCAAGGAATCGCGGCTGCCGCCGCTCCCACATGAAGGCGACGTCGTCGATCACGCCAGCAATTGCGCAGCAGTACGCGGTTGCGCAATCGCGGCAATCAGGCGTTCGAGCTCGCGCCATGCGTCGCCTGGCGGACGGCCTTTGGCCATCGCATCGATGCGCGCCACCTGCGCGAGGCAGCGTTCCCAATGCGCGCAATCACCGTTTTTCAATGCGCGCTTGAACATTCCTTCACGCGCCACCGGCCAGATGCGTTCGGTGCGCATCGCGGCTGCGATGTTCGCGCCGGCACCCGCCAACCGCAACAGCAGACGCAATTGCATGAGCAGCCAGCCAAGCAGCGGAATGATTTCCTCACCCTCGGCACGCAGTCCCGCAACGATGTGCAGCGCGCGACCGGCATCGCCGCCGATCGCGGCATCGGCCAGACGGAACACATCGTAGCGTGCATCGTCCGCGACACTCGCTTCGAGTACCTCTTCATCGATTGTCTGGCCCGCATGCAGCAGGGCAAGCTTGTCGATTTCCTGCGCTGCCGCGAGCAGGTTGCCCTCGACCCGATCTGCCAGCAAAGCGATCGCATCACGCGTGCCCTTGAGGCCGCGACTGGCCATGCGTTCACCTATCCATTTCGGCAGTTCGTCGGTCTTGAGCGGCCAGATCACGACGGCCTTGCCGGCGCGTTCCACGGCCGTGAACCAGGCGCCTTCGTGCTTCTTGCTCCACTCGTTGGTGGTCACCAGCAGCACGGTGTCTGGCGGCGGCGCCGTGCAGAATTCGATGATCGCGGCGCTGCCTTCCTTGCCTGGTCGGCCCGTCGATAGACGCAGATCGATCAGTTTGCGACTGGCGAACAGCGACATCGAACGGCTCGCATCGGCAAGCTGGTGCCAGTCGAAATGGGCATCAACATCGAGGATTTCACGTTCCGCAAAGCCGAGTTCCTTCGCCCGCGCACGTAGCGCATCGGCCGCCTCGATCACCAGCAGATGCTCGGCACCGGCAATCAGGTAGGCCGATTTGAGTTCATCCGCGGCGAGCTGCTTGCAGAACGCCGAAAGTGTCGTGGCCATCTTGTCGCTACGAGCCCGCGTGCGCGAGCGCCTCCAGCCGGCGCAGGATCGCCTGCACCATGTCGCGCTGCAGTTCCTTCGACAACAGGTCGGTTTCGGCGTTGACGCCAAGCGCCTGCGTTGCGTCGAAGGTGAATTCGCGTGACAGCTCGATCGTCTGCTTCGGCGCGATTGCGGTGCCGGCGGCGTCCTGGATTTCGAACTCGACGTGGTAGCGCAGCGCGTATTCATTTGCACGCGCGGTGCCGCCGACCGATAGCACGTCCGAGGACAACGTGTTTGTCGTGATCTTCAATACCGCAACGCCGGACTCCACATGATCGACCATCTGCGCCCCCGAGCGCGCCAGCGCCTTGCCCAGATCCCTCGCCAGCGGACTTGAGGTATCGGCGATATCGATGTGCACGCGCTGCATGCCTGGCGGAAGCTTCGCCTCCTCGCGCAGATGGAAAGCGCAGCCGGCGAGCAGCGCGGCAAACGCAAAAGCCGGGACGAACAGCGAAAAGCGGCGCAAGGTCATGTGCGGATTCCGGTGGCGATCAGGGGACAAGCATTCAGCGGATCATACGGTGACTGCCGGCGTGGCTGCGAGCGGATGCGACGGAGGGTGGATTCGGGACTGCGGCAGGGGATGGTGACAGGAAGATTCCGAAGGACGCGTGAGTTCCCTTCTCCAAGCGGAGTAGGGCTACGGATCACAACACGATATTGACGATCTTGCCCGGCACGACAATGATCTTCCTGGGTGTCTGTCCGGCGACGAATTCGGCGACTTTCGGCTGGGCCAGCGCGAGCCGTTCGATTTCGTCCGTGCTCTCGGACACCGCCACCTCGATCGTGCCGCGCAACTTGCCGTCGACCTGAACCGCCAGTGTGAGCGTGTCCTTCACCAACGCGACCGGGTCTGCCTTAGGCCATCTCTGGTCCTCTATCAGCGTCTCGCCGTGACCCAGTACCTGCCACAACGCGTGGCTGATGTGCGGCGTGACGGGATTGAGCAGAAGCACCATCGACTCCAGCGCCTCATGGCGTACGGCCCTACCTTGTTCGCTCATGTCGTCGAACCTGGCCGTTGCGTTGAGCAACTCCATCAACGCGGCAATGGCGGTATTGAACGCGTAGCGACGGCCGATATCGTCCGATACTTTCCGGATCGTCTCGTGCACCTGACGGCGCAGGCTTTTCTGCGCGGCGTTCAAGACCGCCACATCGACGACAGGATGATCGGGGTTGGCCGCATGCGTGACCACCTCGCGCCAGAACCGGCGCAGGAAACGCGACATGCCTTCCACGCCTGCCTCATTCCATTCCAGCGATTGATCGGGGGGTGCGGCAAACATCGAAAACAGGCGCACCGTGTCGGCACCGTACTTGCCGACCATCGATTGCGGATCGACGCCGTTGTTCTTCGATTTGGACATCTTCTCGGTGCTGCCGATGTGCACCGGCTGCGCATCGGATTTGAGCGACGCGCCGACGACGCGCGCTTTTTCGTCACGCAGGACCTCCACGTCGGCGGGGTTGATCCATTCCTTTGAACCGTCGCCGTTGTCGCGATAAAACGTCTCGGCGATCACCATGCCCTGGCACAACAGGTTTTTCACCGGCTCGTCGGAATTGACCAGACCCTGGTCGCGCAGCAATTTGTGGAAGAAACGAAAATACAAAAGATGCAGGATGGCGTGCTCGATCCCGCCGATATACTGGTCGATCGGCAGCCAGTAGTTCGCGCGCGCATCGACCATGTCAGTTGCGCCGGGGCTGGTGTAACGCGCGTAGTACCAGCTCGATTCCATGAACGTATCGAACGTATCGGTCTCGCGCTCGGCCGCGCCACCGCAGTCCGGGCACGTCGTGTTGCGCCATTCGGAATCGGCCTTGATCGGCGATTTCACGCCACTGAACGCGACATCCTCGGGCAGCACGACCGGCAACTGTTCTTCCGGCACTGCCACCGCGCCGCACTTGGCGCAGTAGATGATCGGAATCGGGCAACCCCAGTAGCGCTGGCGTGACACGCCCCAGTCACGCAGACGGAAATTCACGCGCCGCGCACCGCTGCCGTCCTTTTCGAAGCGCGCAGCGAGGGCGTCGAACGCACCTCGGAAATCCAGACCGTCGTAGTCGCCGGAATTGACCAGCGTGCCGTAATCGGTGTATGCGCCATCTTCGATGATCGAGCGCTCGAATTCCTCGATCACGCCGAGCGCAGCGCCCGATTCGTACGGGTCAATCGCCCGGCTCTCGCCAAGTGCGGCGCTCATCGCGTCGGAATTTCGCGCTGCGTCGCGACCGAGCTCGCGCACCGCATCGCGCATCGCGTCGCTGACAACGACCATCCTGATCGGCAGATCGTATTTGGTCGCAAATTCCCAGTCGCGCTGGTCGTGCGCCGGCACTGCCATCACGGCGCCGGTGCCGTAACCCATCAACACGAAGTTCGCGATCCAGATCGGCACGGATTCGCCGCTGACCGGGTGGATCGCGGTCAAGCCGGTATCGATACCTTTCTTTTCCGCGGTTTCAATGTCGGCCTCCGCGGTGCCGCCGTGACGGCATTCTTCGATGAAGGCGGCGATCAGCGGTTTGCTTTGCGCGGCCTTCAACGCCAGCGGATGCTCGGCTGCTATCGCAAGATAGGTCACCCCCATCAAGGTGTCCGGACGCGTCGTGAACACGGTCAGCGGTGCGGTCTCGGTCGCTTCCGGCTTCCTGCCTTGCGCGACACTTGCGCTTCCATGCGCGGCGGT
>JBDUED010000194.1:0-3839 GCA_040002595.1 Dokdonella sp.
AATCCGATTGTCAACAATCTCGTAATCATGCCCGACATCGAGAAACGACTCGAAGCGTTCGTGCGTATCGGCCATGCGTTCATCGTGTTTCCGGGCGGTGTCGGCACGGCGGAAGAGATCCTGTATCTGCTCGGCATCCTGCTGCATCCTGCGAACGCGGACATTCCCTTTCCGCTGATATTCACCGGCCCGCGCGAATCGGCGGTCTACTTCGAACAGATCGACCGCTTCCTGCGTCTGGCGCTCGGCGTCGATGTCGCCAAACACTACAGGATCGTGATTGACGATCCGCGCGAGGTTGCGCGCCTGGTGCAAAAGGGCATGGAGCGCGTGCGCATCCATCGGCTCGATACCAAGGACGCGTTTTATTTCAATTGGGCATTGCAGATCGAGCGGGAGTTCCAGGAGCCGTTCCGACCGACCCACGAAGCGATGGCTGCCTTGAACCTGCATCGCGACCAGCCGCCGCATCGGCTCGCCGCGGATCTGCGCCGTGCGTTCTCCGGCATAGTCGCAGGCAATGTGAAGGAGGAGGGCATGCGTGCGATCGAGAAGGAAGGTCCGTTCGATATCGACGGCGATCCCGGGATCATGCGCGCGCTTGATGCTCTGCTGACAAGCTTCGTCGTCCAGCAACGCATGAAACTCCCCGGCGCGCGTTACGAGCCGTGCTATCGGGTTCACGCAGCGTAATGGTGTTGCCGCAACAAAGATCGCAATTATTGCAAAAGCCTTACCTTGTCCTTGTAGCTGCGCGAAAGCTTGAGCTGCTGACCGGAATCGAGCAACAGAAAATATTCACCGTTGAGGTGCGAGCGCAGTTCCCTCACGTGCGCCACGTTGACGATGGTCGAGCGATGAATGCGCTGGAAGCGCCGTGGATCGAGGCGGCTCTCCAGTTCGCGCATCGTCGCGCGCAGTACGTGGGTGTCGCTTGACGTATGCACGCACATGTAATCGCCTGCCGCGTCGATCCACAGGATATCGTTGTGCGGCACGCGCAGGATGCGCCCGGCATCCTTGATCGATAAACGATCGTCACCTGGACGCAGGCTGTTGTCGGCGTCGTCGAGTGCTTCGTCCAAGGTCATGTCGGGTCGGCCCGATACGTGGCCGAGCAGGCGCAGCAGGCGCGCACGATGATCCTCGGCCGTGCGCGCGGCGATGCCTTGGCGTGCACGTTCGATCGCGGCATCGAGACGCGCGTCGTCGATCGGCTTCAACAGGTAATCCAGCGCATTCGTCTCGAATGCCTGCAGTGCATATTGATGGTAGGCCGTCACGAACACGACCAGCGGAAGCTGCGGAACCGGGATCGTGCGCAAAAGTTCGAACCCGTCGTCGCCGGGCATTTGCACGTCGAGAAACATCAGCGCGGGCAGGTGTTCGCAGATCGCGGCAAACGCCTCACGGCCATTGCCTGCCTCGGCGACGATATCGATGTCCGCATGACGCGCCAGGCGCAGGGCGAGGCCGCGCCGGGCCAGCGGTTCGTCATCGACGATCAGTGTGCGCAGTCGCATCGGGCAGCTCCTCGGTCAACCCGTGATCGAACGGAAATTTCAATTGCACTTCGGCGCCGCGCGGGGACAGGTTGTGGATATCGAAATGGTGGTGTGCTGCGTAAATGACACGCAAGCGTTCTCGTGTGTTGGTCAGACCGACACCGCCGCCGCCGCGCCCGCTGCCGGAACGGAAATCGGGACTGCCTGGACCATCGTCGCGAATCGCGATGTGGAGCATGTCGCTCTCCACATGCGCGACAATTTCGATGCGACCGCCCTGCTCGCGCTGAGACACGGCATATTTCACGGCATTTTCGATCAGTGGCTGAAGAATCAGACTTGGTACCAGCCCGCGGCCGGCCGGCGGTGTGATCCGCACGTCGACCTGAAGGCGATCGCCGAAACGCAATTGCTCGATCGCGAGGTATCGCTTGATCGCGCCGATCTCCTGGTCGAGGGTGACTCTCTGCTCCGGATCGCTGTCGAGCGAATAGCGCAGGAATCCCGACAGCGCGCCGACCATGCCGTTGGCCTGTTCGCGACGATTGTCGAGCACGAGTGTCGAGATCGCATTCAGCGTATTGAAGAGGAAGTGGGGATTGAGCTGGTAGCGCAGCATGCGCAATTGCGCTTGATGCGCCATCGCGGTCGCCTGCAAAGCGGTTTCCTTTTCCTGCTGCAGCTGGCGTGCGAGCTTGATGCCGACATAGGCACCGGTCCAGGCGAGCAACAGGTACACCGCGCCGGCAAAATACGAAAGATAGCCAAGCACGTTGGGCGGTGGCTTGCAGTCAGAGCACATGCGGTGCACTGCAAACGCCCACGCATAGCCATACACACCCGATGTGACGACGAGCAAGGCGACACCGACCCAAACGCGCGTGCGCAGCGAGGCGTTCCATGTGCGGTTGACACCGTAGCGAATGACCAGGGTGAGCACGAAGCCGCACATCGCGTCAAACAGCGCGAGCTTGTAGTCATCGTAGGCGCGACCATAGCCAACGCCAGCGAGGAACGTCTCGATTGCGTAGCCAGCCCACGCGCCTGTTTGCAGCAGCCAGAACTGGCGGGTATGTCGGAGCATTGAGGCGGGCAGGCGGCAGGGGTTGCGGATGATGGTAAATGGTTTCCGCGCACCGCTGCCGCTGCGGGCGTCCATCAACGCGGCCAATGACGCGTTTGGCCTCCTGTCCTGCTTGACGCGCCGTCCTTGTCGAAAGAAAATACGCGGCTCGCCCGAATAGCTCAGCTGGTTAGAGCACTTGACTGTTAATCAGGGGGTCGTTGGTTCGAGTCCAACTTCGGGCGCCATAAACGCGAAAGGCCGCAGCGATGCGGCCTTTTTTGTGCGCAGTGTTTTGGCCTCATGGCGAGGCTCGGTCCATCTGCGCGACATGGCGCGCCCGTCGCAGGGTTCACGACCGCCTGTCTATACTGCGCGGCCGCACAAAAAATCCCCCGATGAGCGACCGCTTCCAACTGGTTTCCCCGTTCCAGCCGGCTGGCGATCAGCCAGATGCGATCGCGCGCCTCACCGACGGTTTCGAGAACGGTCTTGCGCAGCAGACCCTGCTCGGCGTGACCGGCTCGGGCAAGACCTTCACCATCGCCAATGTGATCGAGCGCATCCAGAAGCCGACCTTGGTGATGGCGCCGAACAAAACCCTGGCCGCGCAGCTTTACGGCGAGTTCAAACAGTTTTTTCCGCACAACGCAGTCGAGTATTTCGTCAGCTACTACGACTACTACCAGCCTGAAGCCTATATTCCGGGCAGCGACACCTACATCGAGAAAGACGCCTCGATCAACGAGCACATCGAGCAGATGCGTCTGGCCGCGACCAAGACGCTGCTGTCGCGTCCGGACGCGCTGATCGTCGCGACCGTCTCGGCGATCTACGGCCTCGGCGATCCGCAGGATTACCTGTCGATGCGCCTGATCCTGTCGCGCGGCGAACACACCGACCAGCGCGAACTGATTCGCCATCTGACCGAACTGCAATACACGCGCGGCGATTACGAATTGCGCCGCGGCAGTTATCGCGTGCACGGCGAAGTCATCGATGTATTTCCGGCCGAATCGGAAACTGAGGCGCTGCGCATCGAACTGTTCGAAGGCGACATCGAGAACCTGTCGATTTTCGATCCACTCACCGGCGCGACCATCCGCAAGGTGCCGCGTTTCACGGTTTATCCAAAAACGCATTACGCAACGACGCGCCAGAGCGTGCTCAATGCGATCGAGACGATCAAGGCCGAACTCAAGGAGCGTCTGGATTTTTTATACAAAGCGAACAAGCTGGTCGAAGCGCAGCGCCTGCAGCAGCGCACCCAG
>JBDUED010000195.1:0-3785 GCA_040002595.1 Dokdonella sp.
GCCAGTTCGGTGCGGTCGGCCGGGCGCGATTCGCTGGCGCGCCCGGGAATCAATGCGTCGACAAAGCGCGCGAGCGCTTGCGCTTTTTCATCCACGTCGCTGACCAGAGTCGCGCGACCGAAGGCCACCACCGATCGGTAGTTCATCGAATGATTGAAGTGCGAGCGCGCGATCACCAGGCCGTCGACATGCGTCACGCTGACGCAAGCGGCGATGCCTGTGGCGAGCTGGTTCATCAGCCGGCTCGCAACCGAACCGTGCAGGACCAGCGTGTGCCCGTCACGCGCGTACAGCATCGGAATCACGAATGGCTGGCCAACGCTGCAGAAGCCGACATGCGCAATCATTCCCGCATCGAATATCGCGTGCACGGTCGCGTGGTCGTAGTGCGCACGCACCTTTGTGCGTTCGACGCGATGGCGGGCATTTTTTTGTGGCGAATCGGCTTTTGCAGACATGGATCGTTTCCTGTGCCACAGCAATAACGTACCCTACGACCGGAATATTGGTACCATAAAGCCCCACATTCCTCGGTAGACATGGGGCCAATCGTGTATCTTGATCTGGATGGACAAGGCGCGCGTTATGCGCAACTGATCCGTGCGCTCAAAGGCGCGATCCTCGATGGCCGCCTCGTCGCTGGCGCGCGCCTGCCGGCGAGCCGCACGCTCGCGCGCGAACTAGCCATGTCGCGCAATACGGTGCTCGCCGCGTACGAGCAATTGCAGGCCGAGGGTTTTCTGCTCGGACGCGTCGGCTCCGGCAGTTTCGTCGCCAACGTGGGTCACGCAGCTCCGCAACGGCGCGCCGTGCCAAGCCTGATCGCACCGTTGTCGGTGTTTGCGCGGCGCGCGCTTGCCAACACAGATGGCCGCGGCATCCCCGGTCACCAGCATGCGGATCTGCGCTACAACCTGCAATACGGAGTGCCGTTGGCCAATCCATTGCTGGCCAGCGTGTGGCGGCGCGAAGTGAGCCGCGCTGCCGAGCATGCGCAGTTCGACTATCCCGACCCGCAGGGCTTGGCGGCATTGCGCGCGCAGATCTGCGATTACCTCGCGCGCCGCCGCGGCGTGCCGGCCTCACCCGAGGATGTGTTGATCGTCTCTGGCACGCAACAGGCGTTTGCGCTTGCCGCGCGCGCGTTGCTCGATGTGGGCGACACGGTCGTGCTTGAAGACCCTCACTACCGCGGCGCGCGCCAGGCGTTTGCTGCGCATGGCGCGCATGCGCGCGGCTGCCGTGTCGATGCCGACGGTCTTGTTCCGGCCGCGTTGCCCGCCGCTGCGCGGCTGGCGGTGGTGACGCCATCCCATCAATTTCCAACGGGTGCGCTGCTGCCGCTGCCGCGCCGCATAGAATTGCTCGATTGGGCGGCGCAACGGCGCGCGTGGTTGATCGAGGATGACTACGACGGGGAATTCCGCTACGGCGGAAGGCCGCTGGCAGCGCTCAAATCGCTCGATCGCGATGGGCGCGTCATCTACATTGGAAGTTTTTCCAAGGCGCTATTCCCCGCCTTGCGTCTGGGTTACATGGTGTTGCCACCGGCGCTTCGCGATGCATTTGTCGCGGCGAAATGGCTGGAGGATCGCGGCTGCAGCGCGCTGGAGCAGGCCGCGCTCGCACGCTTCATGGCTGAAGGCGGTTTCGAACGCCATCTGCGTCGCGCAGCTGTCGCATTGCGCGCGCGGCGTGCGGCGATGTTGCGCGGACTGGAGCGCCACGCTGGCGATGTGGTGGAGGTCGTCGACTCCAACGCGGGCATGCATCTGACCGCGTGGCTGACTCGTGCGAACCATGGCGACTGCGAGCGCCTGGTGGCGCACGCGCGCACACGTGGACTGGGCCTTTACACGGTTGTGCCTTATTGTCTCAAGACGCCGCCGCGGCCAGGACTCGTGCTCGGCTATGCCGGCCTGCCTCCAGCCGATATCGACGCGGCGATGCGCTTGTTTGGAAAGTGTCTGCGCGAGACAGGACTCAAAACCGGGGAAAGTAATTACGCGGGCGGCGCAAGGCGCGATGCTCTTGATCCGACCGTTCACGCAAGGGCATCGCGGCTGCCGCCGCTCCCACCGTAGTCTTTGTCGTCATGGGTGGGGACCCGAATAGCGAGTAGACCGGACCAGGTCGTACGTCAATTGAAGCCGACATCGCGCGCCTCCATATGATCGGCACGAAGTAGATGCTCGATTGCGCATTGCATAATGATCGACCGATTTCTTGCGCTTGCCAAATCAGGGATCCCATGGGCAGTTACAGCCAGACGTCCGAACCGATTCGCCTCGAGCGTGACTGCGCGGCCGTCATGGTTCCGCAGGGCGACGTCGTGACCTTGCCCGCCGGCCAAATCGGTTATCTCACGCAGGCGCTCGGCGGCAGTTTCACGGTCTATGTCGAGGGCAACTTGTTCCGCATCGCGGGAATGGACGCCGACGCGCTGGGCAAGCAGCCGCCGGCCGCGCTCGAACTTGCGGTGGATGCGGCCGATGCCGATGTCGAGAAGCTTGTCTGGCAGCAACTGCGAACCTGTTTCGATCCGGAAATACCGATCAATATCGTCGAACTCGGCCTCGTCTACGATTGCGATCTCGAACGCCTCGACGATGGCCGGCGCAAGGTCAACGTGCGCATGACGCTGACCGCTGCCGGTTGCGGCATGGGCGAAATTCTTGTCGATGACGTGCGCACGAAACTGGAAATGATCCCCACGGTTGCCGAGGCCGATGTCGATCTGGTTTTCGATCCGCCGTGGAATCAGACGATGATGTCGGAAGCTGCACGCCTCGAAACCGGCATGATGTAGGCAGGGCGCTGCAACCCGAAAAGGGATGGCTGCGCAGCTTGTTAACACGAGACGCTGCGTATTATTTACGGCCGCCGTTAGGTTGCGGCGATTCCCTGGAGCTGCCATGAAACCCCGCTTGCACCTGATCGCGCTGATCCTCTTCTTCATCTGTCTGGGGTACGACCTCGTCGTCTGGGGCGCATTGCCGCAGTTTCCCGGTGTCGGCGCGTCCATCACCGCCTCGGCGCAGCGCGAGGCGCCGCTGGCGCTCGCTTACATCACGCTTGGGGGCCTTGTCGATGCCGCGGTTCCGTCTCTGCAGACGTTCGGCGCGCAGCGTTTGACCGCAGCCTTTGGCGACGGGTTTGCGCGTATCAGCGAAGATCCCGAAGTGGCGATGGATCTGATTTTCAATACGACATGGAACGCGGCGCATCGCTGGCTCAAGACGATGTACTGGGCAGTTCCTTTCTTCTTTGTGTTGAGTCTGCTGCTGTGGTGGCGACGCCCGCGCCAGGTGAGCACCCTCGCGCATCGTCGCTGAAAGCGTCGGCGCGTTCTTATCGGCGTTTTTTTATTGCGCTGCGGCGGCTCCGTCCGCACACGCTGCAACCGCACCTGCTGCAAGCTTCAGGCGGCTTACTTTCGAGTGTGCCGCAGCGCAACGTGACAACGCTACAGGAATGCGCAGGTGTCCGATATTCATGCGGCGGTCATCCTTGCTCATTGCCCTAGCACGGGTGTAGGGTCCGCCGGTTCTTGGGGCACTCCCTTGGGAACCGGTACCTGGATATCGGGTGGGTACACCCGAAAAATCTCGCAACAACAATTCTGACGCCAGGCCATGAGAGGGGCCCGACGACGGGATGGATGCGACCGGGGGGCAACGAAGCTTGCGAATGGCGCCGCGGATGGTCCGCGGCGTTTTTCCATCTCATGCTGGGGGTATTCAGTGAATTTCAGTTCAAGCAATGCTTGTTTGAAGACGGCTCTG
>JBDUED010000196.1:0-3776 GCA_040002595.1 Dokdonella sp.
AGCCATCCGCCCTTGAATCCGGCGCGTTCGAGTCCTTTGCGGATATACGGATTGCGGCGCATGACGCGCCAGACGAAGTCGCTGCGGTAGTTCTCGATCATGGCGAGGATAGGCCCCTGGTCGATGCCAATGTAGTCGCTAGCGACCCAACCAAAGCCTGCCACCAGATGTCCCGTCTTGAGCGGCACGTCGTAGCTGAAACTAGGATTGAACGAATCGAGAAAACCGTATTTGGAATAGATTTCCTTGCCGTAGCGCGTGTACATTTCCTCGATTGCCGGGATGACGATTTCGGGCGCGAATGGCAACGAGGCGGCCGCCGCGGTCGGCGCGATCGTGCCGTCGTCGAACGCATCGGAGATGCCGGCGCCACGCGCGGAGTAGTGGCGAAATTCTCGCAGGCCGCCGTCGTAGTCGAGATTTGCGCCTTGTGGGCCATCGCTAGCCGTCAGTCCCCACACGTTCTGGCCGTAGAGTTTCCAGCCCATCGGATTGGAGATCGCGTAGGCGCGTTGCGCGTAGGTCGCGCGGCGGCTGTTCTCGAAATAGTCGAAGCCGTGCTTGCGCATGTAGTCGTCCTGGATGCCGCGGAAATCGATCCAGACGTGCGAATACTGATGCCCGAACTGCGGCGCAAAGCCGAGATACTGCTGGTTCTCGAATGTACCCCAGGCGCGCGAATAGGTTTTCGTCCAGCCCATCCACGCGTCGTCTCCCACGGCTTGAGTTGGTGATCCGAGCGCGAGGATATAGACGAGCATGCCTTCGTTGTAACCTTCCCAGTCGAACGGCAGATAACCCTGTTCCGGATACCAACCCATAGCGATCAGCGGAGGGCGTACCTGCATCCACGGCCATTGCACGCGTCCGTAGATGGTGTCGGCGAGATGGCGAATGTTGTTTTCCGTGACGGTGTCATGGTCGAAATACGATTGCGAGAACAGGACGCCACCGAGCAGCAGCGAGGTATCGACCGAGGACAGCTCAACCCAGTCGGCATAGCGTGCGCCGCTCTTGAGATCGAGGAAGTGATAGTAGAAACCGCGATAGCCGGCCATGCCGTCCTTGCGCGATCCCTGCGGCAGGCCTTCCAGAGTGCGCAGGGTCAGCAAGGTGCGTTGTGCCGCCTGTTCCCGCGTGATGTAGCCGCGCTCGACGCCGATGCCGTAGGCGGTCAGGCCAAAACCGATGGCGGCGATGCTTGAGAACGGCTCGGTGTAAGGATAGCGGTCCGGGATCAGCCCGCTGTCGGGCATTGCCGTGTCCCAGAAATAGTTGAACGTGCGCTTCTCCAGATCGTCGAATAGAGGCGTCAGCGCCGGGCGCAGCAGCGGGGTGACTTGCGCGGAGTGTCCGTCGCCCGTGCCGCTGTCGTGGTGACACCCACTGAGCGTCAACAACAGAGAAAGCGAGAGGATGAATGCGCGCCGCAGGTTCGCCACTGCCATCAGCAGATTCGGAGCAGGCATTGGATACCGCGATTGGTCGGGGTGGCGACTGCCTGATTGCCGGCACCGGCTGCTTGGCCATAGAAGATCGAGGCGGCGGGCGGACGCATCTGCACAATCATGAGATGCCAGCTTTGCAATAACGATCGATGAAAGCCTGATGCGCAGGCATCGCGTCGACGCAGGTATCAATGACGCGCTGGACTCCCGTCACGAGAGTGCGCAGTTCGTGGTCCGGGAGCAGGTCGACGGCTGGATGCCAGCACTGTGGTTCGATGCCCTGTCCGATCATCACCTGTACCCAGCTGGCAACTGCGAAAAGTTCCTCGGCATTGCGGTAAAACCTGCCGCTGTTGCGGAATAACGCAACGGTCTGCGCAAGTGGTTCGGGAATCTTCATCGTCCGGCAGTCGTTCCAGAACGGTGTGTCGTCCCGCGTGGTGGCATGGTAGTGCAGGATCAGGAAGTCGCGTATGCGATCAACCTCGAACGAAGCCTGCTCATTGTAACGGTCGATGACGATCTGGCTGAAGTTGCGATCGGGAAACAAGTTGATCAGGCGGGCAATGCCCGACTGGATTAGGTAGATGCTTGTTGATTCAAGAGGTTCCATGAACCCGCTCGAAAGCCCGATCGCGATGCAGTTGCGGTTCCAGAATTTCCTGCGCTTGCCGGTGACGAATCGCAGCATGCGCGGATCGCCGAGTGCTTCGCCGTCGATATTCTTGACGAGAATCGATGCAGCCTCATCATCGCTGAGATGGACGCTGGAATAGACAAGGCCGTTGCCGGTTCGGTTTTGCAGCGGAATTCGCCACTGCCAACCTGCGCCACGCGCCGTAGATCGCGTGTAAGGCGTTGGCGGTCCGGTCACGGTGCACGGCAATGCAATTGCTCGATCGCAGGGTAACCAATGTGTCCAATCCTCATAGCCCGTGTGCAGCGCTTGCTCGATGAGCAAGCCGCGAAAGCCGGAGCAATCGATGAACAGATCCCCTTCGATGCGTTCGCCGCTGTCGAGTACGACAGCCTCGATGAAACCATCCGCGCCGCGCAGGCACGTCTGGGCGACCTTGCCCTCGGTACGGCGCACGCCACGCACTTCGGCGTAGGCGCGCAGATAGTGCGCGTAGCGACCTGCATCGAAATGATAGGCGTAGGCGATGTTGGCCAGCGGTGAGGTCGGCGGTACGTCGCTGGCGGAGGTCATGAATCGACCTAGCGGCGCCGCAGCAGTATTGAGCGAATAAGCCCCGATGTCGGCGGCGTGCCCCGAGCGGTGAAGCTTCAGCCAATACTGGTGGAACGGAAGGAGTCCGTAATCATGGCCGATTGCTCCGAACCCGTGAATGTAGTGATCGCCAATCTTGCCCCAGTCGACAAATTGCACCCCAAGCTTGAACGTGCCCCGCACCTCTTTGACGAACTCGATTTCGTCGATCTCGAGGATCCTGTTGAACAGTTTGAGATGCGGCACGGTCGCTTCACCGACGCCGACCGTGCCAATTTCTTCCGACTCGACCAAGCGGATCGAACAGTGTGTGCCGAATACCTTGGCGAGCGCGGCGGCGGCCATCCAGCCGGCCGTGCCGCCACCGACTATGACAATGCTGCGTATCGCGTTTTCGGACATCTTCACATCCCGGAAAAAACGAAGCCCGCGCGTCGCGGGCTTCGTGGCGCCAACTAAATGTCAGCCGTGCTCAGAACCGGAAACCGCCAGTCAAGCGAATCGTGCGCGGATATCCAACGATGTTGCCGTTGGTGATGTAGCTGGTCAGCGAATCGTTCAAGACCCCGCTGTTTTGCGTCGAGTAATCAGCGTAGTTCTTGAAATTGAACACGTTGAGAAAATCCGCTCGCACATACAGCGAGAGGCCACTACTGAGGTCGAAGTTCTTGGTCGCCTGCAAATCCAGTGAGCGGTACCCGTAGATCTTGCCGCCGAATCCAAGCGAATGGCCGTCAGGTGTCGCCGAGTAGGGCGTGCAGTGACTTCCGGTCGGGAAGAATGCGCCATTGTTGTAGCAGGCGAACTGGCTGTGCGGGATCGGTGTCGCCAAGGTCAGCTTCCCCGAAAAGACGAAGCCCCACGGACCATCCAGGGAACCGCTCGCCACCAGGCGGTGCTTTGCGGTGGCATTGGATGTGATGAAACGGTATTGATCGATCGTCGCCTCGTCGAAGGCATAGTGCTCGTTGATGTCGCGGTTTTGCGACCCGTTGGTGTAGGTATAGGCGAGCGTTGCGCCCCAGCCCGAGTCCTTCGTGTAGGTCTTGTCAGCCGACAGCAACAGTTGGTTGGTACGCGTTTCGATGCCGTTGTTG
>JBDUED010000197.1:0-3735 GCA_040002595.1 Dokdonella sp.
CGCGTGGTCGGCAAGGCATCGACAACCTCGTTGGCGAACAGCACACCGCGCCACGCTTCTTCGGGCGGGCGCGAAATCCATCGCATGCGCGCGGCCACTTCCGGCGGCAGTTCCACCTGAGCACGAGCGTGCTGACGTTCGCGCAAATCCGCGCTCGGTTCGAGGATCAGGTAACGATGCGGCAACGCATCGAGCTTCGCCAGTTCGCGCAAGACGGCGAGCGCGAATGCGCCGCTGCCGCCGCCGATTTCAAGAAAATCCGCGTCGTGGCCGAGTTCACGCAGGCTCGGCGCGAACGAGCGCGCGAGCGTGCGTGCGAACAGATCGCCCAGTTCCGGCGCAGTCACGAAATCGCCGGCCGCACCGAACTTCGTGCGTCCGGCGCTGTAATAGCCCAGCCCGGGCGCATACAGCGCAAGCTCCATGAAACGCGAAAACGCAATCGCGCCGTTCACGCCAATTTCGTTGCGGATCAGCGCCGCAAGTTCATCGGAATGCGCGCGCTCGTCGGCGCCGGGGTCGGGCAAGGTCGAATTCAAGACTGGCTCGCTGCCATTTTGTGCGGCACTCTGGGCAGCACAGCATAAGGGTTGGCAAGGAGATCGCGTCAATGGCTGATAAACATCCCGTCGTGCTGGTCACGGGCGCGGCGCGCAGGATCGGCGCGTCGATTGCGCGCACGCTGCATGCAGCCGGTTACGATGTCGCGTTGCATTGCCGCGCTTCGCGCGCCGAACTCGACGCGCTGATCGGTGAACTCGAAAGCGCGCGTCCACGCAGCACGCTTGCGCTGCAGGCGGACCTTGCCGAGGTCGAACGCCTGTCCGAACTCGTCACGACGACCGTTGAACGATTTGGACGTCTGGACGGCCTCGTCAACAACGCATCGGCGTTTTACCGCACGCCGCTGGGGACGATCACAGCCGCACACTGGGACGAGCTGTTTGCCGCGAACGCGCGAGCGCCGTTGTTTCTCGCTCAAGCGGCTGCGCCCGAGCTTGCCGCGCGCAATGGCGCCATCGTCAATCTCATCGACATCTACGCCGAGCGGCCGCTGCCGCAGCACAGCGTTTACTGCATGGCCAAAGCCGCGCTCGCCATGGCAACGCTGGCGCTGGCGCAGGAATTGGGACCGCAGGTGCGCGTCAACGGCATCGCACCCGGCGCGGTGCTGTGGCCGGAAGCGGGCAAGGGCTACACGGATCAACAGGAACTGATTGCGCGCACGCCATTGCAGCGCGCCGGCACCCCCGAGGACGTCGCCGGGGCGGTGCTGTGGCTATTGCGTGATGCGCCGTTTGTGACCGGGCAGATTATCCGCGTCGATGGCGGGCGCTCACTCGCGATCTGAGTAGACATCGGCTGGCCCGAAGGCTCCAGCTGCGCGTCGCACCACACGGTGGCGGGCAGCGAATCAGATTTCGAGTTCGATCTGTTCGAACCGGGTGCGTGCCGCTGGAGAAGCGGCCCACAATTGCGCGATCGTTTGTCCGGACACCGGTTCGCGCGCATCAGCAGCGATATCGACCAGTGGTTTCATCACGAACACCTCGGCGATTTCCTTGCGCGGAATTTCGAGATGACCGGGGCCGTTCAGCACGAGGTCGTCGAACAACACGATGTCCACATCCAGGGTGCGACTGGAAAAACGCGGTACATCGCGGCGTCGCCCGTGACGATCCTCGAGGGCGTGCAACCAGTCGTTGAGCGCGAACGGATCAAGTTCGCTGTCGATACCCACGGCGAGGTTGACGAAGTCCGGACCATCGAATCCCACCGCGGGAAATCGATAGGCTGGCGACACGACGATCGCGCCAAAGCGCGCACGCAGTTCGGCAATGGCCGCGCGCAGATGACGTTCGGGTTCAAGGTTGGAGCCAAGGCTGAGCCAGGCACGATGCATCGATCCGCCGATGTCAGGAACGCTCGCCACGTTCGATGACCACGCCGACCGCACGCGAGCCGGTGACGGCACCGGGCTTGGCCAGTTTCAGACGCAGCCAGCGCACGCCGAACTCGTCACGCACGATCCGTGCACAATGCTCGGCCAGGGTTTCGACCAGTTCGAACTGCGACGCTTCGACAAACGCGATCAGGCGCTTGGACACTGCCTTGTAGTTCAGCGTGTCCTCGATGCGTTCGGTCGCGGCGGGCAGGGTGTTGTCGAACGCCATCTCCAGATCCAGTGCAACGATCTGGCGCGTGCTGCGTTCCCAGTCATAGATACCAATGATGGTCTCGATGCGCAGGTCTTCGATGAATACCAGATCCATGGTCAGGGCTGAGGCTGAGGGCTGAGGTCGCAGTCGCCTTCCGGCGACTGAGGGGGAGGCAGGACGCCGACCGGATGACGCTCCATGGATGGATTTCCTTGGAGCTGAGACTTTGGCGGAAAGCGGCTGCCATGCACAAAGTCGAGTGTAGCCGGCTCCGTGTGTCCGTTGCCGCGCTGAATCAGGCTTGCGGCCTCAACGCGGGCAGCGAGGCAAGCTCCCAGCGCGGCTGCACCTTGATCGCCAACGACTCCACCTGCCCCGCCTGCAGCCGCAACGCGCCGGCGAACGCGATCATCGCGCCATTGTCGGTGCAAAATTCCAGGCGTGGGAACGACACGCGGAAACCGTCGCGCGCGCCCGCTTCGGCAAGCTGCGCGCGCAAGCGCCGATTGGCGCCGACTCCGCCAGCGACTACGAGGGTGCGCGCGCCAGTCTGCTCCAGGGCACGGCAACATTTGATGGTCAGCGTGTCGACCACCGCGTCTTCGAAGGCGCGCGCAACATCGGCACGCGTCTGTTCGGTCTGGTCGCTGGCCTGCCATGCCAGCAGGACCTGGGTCTTGAGGCCGGAAAAGCTTAAATCCAGCCCCGGCCGGTCGGTCATCGGGCGCGAGAAACGAAACATCCCGGGGCGGCCTTGTTCGGCCAGTTTGGCCAGCAGCGGACCGCCCGGATACGGCAGGCCCATCATCTTGGCGGTCTTGTCGAACGCCTCCCCAGCGGCATCGTCGAGGGTATCGCCAAGCAACGTGTAGCGGCCGATCGCGGCCACCTCGATCAGCATGGAGTGGCCGCCGGAAACCAGCAAGGCGACAAAGGGCGGCGCCGGGGGATCGGGTTCCAGCAGCGGTGCGAGCAAGTGTCCTTCCATGTGGTGCACGCCAATGGCCGGCAACTCCAGCGCCCAAGCCAGCGCGCGCGCGGCGGTCGCACCGACCAGCAAGGCGCCCACCAGACCGGGCCCCGCCGTGTAGGCCACGCCGCCCAGGTCGCCAACACGCAAACCTGCCTGGGAGAGGGTTTCGCGGACCAGCGGCAGCAGTTTGCGCACATGGTCGCGCGAGGCCAGTTCCGGCACCACGCCGCCGTAATCGGCATGCATGCGGATCTGGCTGTATAGCGTGTGCGCAAGCAGGCCACGGGCGGTGTCGTATACGGCGACCCCGGTTTCGTCGCACGAGCTCTCGATGCCGAGCACGGGACCGGTCGTCCCGACCTTTGCAATGGGCGGATTCATCGGGATAGAATACACGGCTCGCCCGACAGCCCCGGGCGATTTTCTTTGGAGAGTTTATGCCCAGCGTCAAAGTTCGCGAAAACGAACCGTTCGAATTTGCCCTGCGCCGCTTCAAGCGCACCTGCGAAAAAGCCGGCGTGCTGGCTGAAGTGCGCAAGCGCGAGTTTTACGAAAAGCCGACCCAGGAGCGCAAGCGCAAGCGCGCTGCCGCGGTCAAGCGTC
>JBDUED010000198.1:0-3663 GCA_040002595.1 Dokdonella sp.
CATTGCATGTCGGAAGCAGCTACGAGCCTCATCTGCTGCGCCTGCTGCCCAACGGTGCGGTCGAAGCGGGATTCGCGGACATCAGTGGAAACGGTCCCGCCGCAGCCATCGTGGTGCAGTCCGATGGCAAGATCGTGATCGGCGGCGACTTCGAATTCATCGGTGGCATGCCGCACAATCGTGCCGGCCGTATCAACGCTGACGGCAGCGTCGACGAGACGTTCGATCCGAATTTCGCACGCGGCAATACGGGCGCGGTATGGACGATCCAGCAGGCTGCAGGCGGGAAACTTTTTTTTGGTGGCGAATTCCCGAACGTAAATGCCACCAGCGTGTTCGGCCTCACGCGACTCGATGCGAACGGCTCGATCGATTCGACATTCGCGTGGAATGCGGCCAACAACAACAATGTTGTCTACGCCATCTCACCGCAGCCTGATGGAAAGATTCTAGTCGGCGGCGGCTTCGTCCTGATGGATGTCGCAGGAGGCGTGACACTCGCACGCCTGAACGTGGACGGCTCGACGGATTTGGCATTTACGAACAACGCAAGGTCAGCCAACCTGCTCGGCGTCTATTCGATGGCACTGCTCGCCGATGGGAAAACCCTGATTGGCGGTTTTCACGGGCAGGGCTCGCTCGACAACGTGCAGCGTGTGAACACGGACGGAACCCTCGACATTTCATTTCATCCTGCCGTCGACAACCAGGTCCAGCGCATCCTCGTGACGCCAGCCGGAAAGATTCTTATTGGCGGCTATTTCACGCAGGTCAACGGGGCACCGCATGCGTATTTGGCACGCCTGAACGCAGACGGCAGCACGGATGCAAGCTTTGTCGTCAACAGTGACGACGCGATCTTCAGCAACGGCTTCGATTGAGTATTCCGACGACTGCCACCGGACCAACACTGCACGATCCAGGAAGAAGAACATGCCGATCAGTTACCCGCCAAGTGCGTCGACGATGGCCAGCATCCTCGCCGCCGACAATCGCGCATGTGCAACGCCCGAGTGGGTCGCAGGCGCTTGCGATGCGTCGTACACGAAGGCACTGCCACAGGATCGGCCATGATGTCCGTCACACGGCTTCGCAACGCATTGCACACGCCAGGCGCAATCGCGCTCGCAGTCCTGCTGCACGCTTCCGCAACGTCCGCTGGCACGCTTGCGCAGGACGGCGGATACGAACTGCAACCGGACGTGGTCGGTGCCGGCGGGGCGAAGATGTCCGGTGCCACATGGATGCTCGACGGCACGATCGGTCCGATCGATCCGATCGTGCAGACCGCCGCCGGCGGCCTGCGTCTGGACGGTGGTTTCTGGCACGCCGCTGGTGTGGTCGGCGCGTCCGATCGGATTTTTCGCAATGGCTTCGATTGAACGGATTCGACTCACCAAAACGTTTTGAATGAAGGCGCCCGGGCAACGCCGGACCGACTTGCTGCGGAGATCACCATGAATCGCAACCACCTGAGTTCACTTTTGCTTGCGCTAGCCGCGCACGCAGCAGCTGCAATGCCGTTGCCGACCGATCCCTACGACTACGATCCAAGCTTCGACGGCGGCGTCGTGATCGAGGATCGCTTCGCGGCGATCACCACGCAGAACTATCAGATTGCGAGCAAGCTCGCGCGCCTCTCCAACGGCGACGTCGTGGTCGCGGGTATCGTGCCGGCAGCGTTCCAGCCGGCCGGCGCGAACAGCAACAACGTCGGACTCGTGCGCTATGGTAGCGACGGCAGTCGCGTGCCATGGCCGAGCCCGACGCCAGCGTACAGTTACTTCAACAATATGTATGTCGACTATCCGAACAGCAACGCGCACACGTTCAACCAGGTGCGCGACATCGCGGTGATCGCCGGCTTCATCTACGTGCTGGTGGATGCGCAGGCCGCGATCGACGACAGCGATGCCTACGTGCTCGCGTTTCGTGAGGACGGCAGCTTCATCGACATCTACGGCGCGTTCACCACCAACCTCGATGAAGGTGGTGCCGGTCTCGTCGCCTACTCGATACCCAATTGCAACGGTGTGCTTTCGTGCCCGATGCTGATCGCGGTTGGCAACTACATCGTGCCGGCGCCGAGCTTGTCGGACTATCGGCACATCATCACGGCGAAACGCTTCGCGATCGGCACCAACGGATTCCCGACCTTCACCCCGAACGGCACACTGCATGTCGACACGACGTTCGGACCGTTCGGCAACGGCGCCAACGACTACATCGCCGCCGATTCGTCGTGCGTATCGGCGAGCAATTGCAGCGTCATTGCGACCAGTGTCGCGGCGGTGCGCACGAATTCACTGAACCCGACTGTCTATGTCGGCGGCGAGTACCCGTCTACGGGGCAGCTCAGCGATACGGTCGTGCTCGGCATCGATGGCAATTCCGGCGCATTGTTCAGCGATTTCGGCGATGGCGGCTTCAAGACCACGCCGTTCAACCTTTCCCAGAATTTCCCCGCGGATGCGGCCGTTGCGATCGTCGCGACGACCGGCGGCGGGCGTGCCGCGGACGAGGTGTACGTCGTCGCCAAGGTAAGCCTCGACTGCGCCTCCGGCGTCGGCGTCGCCAAACTGCGCGGTGTCAATGGCGTGCTCGATGCGGCATTCGGCACTGCCGGCAAAGTGGTTTTCGGCGGCAGCAACAATGTCTTTTGCCCGGCACCACCGGTCGTGACGACGAATCCGTTCGCTGCAGTGCTGAATGGCGAACGTCTGGCGATAGTCGGCGAGCAAGGCCTGTACGACGAGCCCAACAACAGTGTCACCTACGATCCATCACTGGCAATCGTGCGCACAACTGATGGCTTGGTCAGCGATCAGCGCTGGCGCCGTCCAACCCAGTCGAACGGTACCCCGTGGGGCGCGTACAGTCGCTGGGTTAGCGTGATCTCGGATGGCAACGCGCGTTTCACCACCGCCGCAATCCTGCTGGATCCGAACACCGGCTCGACCTTGTTCGGCACCATGCGTCTTTCGTCCGACCGCATCTTCGGCAGCGGATTCGAGTAATGCGCGCAATCCAATCGCTCCGATGCCCTCGCGATGCCGGATGTGCCCGCGTGGTCGGCGCCTCCCATCGCATCGTGCGCAATGGCGTCCAATTGCGGCAGCTTGCCTCGCTGGACGACGCGCCACAACACCCACTCAACTCTCCGCTGCCGTCGCGCGCACGACGGCTGTGCGTTGCGCAAGTTGCTGCTGCGCCGCGTTGAACCACGCGGTTTTCACATACGGTCGCCAGCCCGGATCACGCTCGAGCGCGCCGGCATCCAGCCAGCCAGCGGCAATCGCCTCCGCCAGCGTCTTCTCGGCGCCTGAGGCATCGCCGCGCAGTGCTGCCAGCAACGCCCGCTGATAGATCAGTACCGGCACGTGCATGCCGCCCGCTGCGTAGCGATCGAGCTGGGCGGCATAAGCGGCGATGGCCGCATTGCGCATCGGCGCGTCGGCTGACTGCAAAGCGATCCATGCAGTGAAATGTCCGAGGCCAAGATTGGGCAACCACGGCCTGAAAAACACGTCGCCGCGCCCGACATCGGCGGCGAACAAGGCGTCGTAGCCGGCGCGCGCAGAAGCGTCACGTCCACTGGAAACATCGATGGACGCAAGCAAAGCGTTGCGCCGCGCGGCGCTCGCTGCTGCGGCCGAAAGACCT
>JBDUED010000199.1:0-3662 GCA_040002595.1 Dokdonella sp.
CGACCTTGAGGTCCTGCACCTGCGCCAGCGCGTTGAGGATTTCCTCGGACATGCCGTCGGAGAAATAGCCTTCGTCGTGTTCCGGGCTGAGATCGAGGAAGGGCAACACCGCGACGGATTTGCCCGGAGCCACGGCAACAACTTCCCCACCCAAGCCTGCTCCCTTGTGCCACACGAAGGTATTGGTCAGCAGTAGAACGACCGCCAGCGACAGCACCGCGATGATCGCTTTATCCAGCTTTTGTCCTGTCGCGCGTGAGACGGAATCATCGGCTGCGATCTCGCTCTCGCGCTTCAATCCCTGCGGGGTGAATTCGTAGAACCAGGCAAACGCGACCCAGAACGGAAAACCGATACAGGCGGCAACCACGAACCATCGCGCAATCCACTCGTAGTCGCCGAACAACGGCAACAATTGCGCAAGCCCTTGTGCCAGCGCCCATGTCGCGCCCGCGTACAACACGGCGGCGCGAATCACGTTGCGGCGCTTGAGTTCCCCGAGCAGGTTCATTCGCGAAAAATTTTCCTTACTCGCAGGTGTAATCGCCGGCGTCACTCTTCTTGCACAGGTCGGGCGGCCCGATCTTGTCCCACAACTGCGTCAAGCCGACTGCTCGCGAGAATGCGTTAAACACCGGCGAGGTGCGCATCGCGCGGCCCTGCGGCGTCCACAGCAGCGCGAAGAAATCCGCATCATTGTTGGTTCGGCTGGTTCGCATGGTGGCCAGCGCCTTCGCTGGCTCGCCCAATTGCACCATGACATAAGGCGCCACCCAGTTGATTTGATCGCGCGCCTGCGCCACATACGCATCGATCAGTGCAATCGCGCGAGTGCGGGCAGCGTCGTCGCCGTACAAGCCTTCGGCGATGATCGTCTCGCTGCCCTCGGGCATCCCCTGCAGGTATCCACGCATGCCGGCGGCCCAGCGCTCGATCGCGTTGGTGTTGTCGCCGCGCGCGTGAGCGATTTCCGCGAGATTCATGTCGACCACCTGCAGGCCCAAATCACGCGCACGTTGGGCGTTGCGTTGTGCACCGGCAAGGTCGCCGGCAGACAGTTCCATCTTGGCGCGCCAGCGCAAGGCATTGGGCAACATCGGGTCGATGGTCAAGGTCCTGTCGAGCAGTTGCATGCCGTGACGGGTATAGCCGTCCATAAGCTCGCTAAGGCCATACCAGAAATTCGTTGTCACGTCATTCGGATCAAGAGCCAGCGCATGCTCATACGCGGCGTGTTCCTCAATGTAACGATGTTGTACGCGATAGCTAAGCCCAAGCGCGGAATATGCTTCGGCCAACGTTGGATCGAGCGCGATGGCTGAGCGCGCATACTGCTGCACCGCTTCGAGTGCAGCTCGCAAGTCTGTATCTGCGGAGTACTGGGGCACCACGTCGTACAGTGCTGCCAACCGCGAGTGCGCACGCGCGAATTTTGGATCAAGCTCGATGGCCTGCTTCAAACCAGCGATAGCGTCGTGGAAATGCACGCCGTCCCGCCGATTGAAGATCGCAGTCGCCTGCAAGTAAAGCTTGTAGGCCTCCGGACTGGAAGTCGCAATCGGCACGAGCAGTGTTTTCTGCTCACCCTGCAACACCGCCTGCAACTGGTCGGTAATCGCGCGTGCAATACGTTCCTGCAATGCAAATACATCGTTCAGATCGCCGTCGTAACTATCCGACCACAGATGAAAATCATCGTCAGTGCGGATCAACTGCGCCGTAATGCGCACCTTGCTATTCTGCGTTCGTACCGATCCTTCGAGCACGTTTGCAACGCCCAGCGCCTTACCGACGACTCGCAGGTCCTCGTTGCGCCCTTTGTAGTAGAACGATGAAGTACGCCCGGCTACCTTGAGATCTTTCACCTTTGCCAGCGCATTCAGGATCTCCTCTGACATGCCGTCGGAGAAATATTCCTGATCGTGGCCAGGCGAAAGATCGGTGAAGGCGAGCACGGCGATTGATTTCGGGCTGACGTTAGGTTTCTCGGCACCGATTTGGGCGGCGACATGCGCGGTGGTCTGCATAACCAGTGCCGCGTCGCGGCGCGGCGCCAGCACGAACTTGTCGAACGCGAAATAGCCGATCGCCACGATCGACACCACCAGCAGCCATTGATTCATCCGATGCGCGGTTTGCGAGGCGATGGAATCTTCGGTTTTTACGTCTTCGTCGCGCTTCAATCCGGCAGGTGTCAGCTCGAACACCCACGCCACGACCATCGCTGGAATAAAACCAATCGCGAGCGCAATCACGATGCTGCGCGCGATCCAGTCCACTGCGCCGAACATCGGCAGAATGGTACCGGCAACTTGCACCACCAGCCACGCGCCGACCAGATAAAGGCCGGCGGAACGGATGACGTTGCGACGTTTGAGTTCGGCGATCAGTGACATTCCCACCCCCCATGGGTCGCGCGGCGAGGCGCGCTGTGTCAGCGCGAAGCATGACAGAAAGTGCTCTGCTCGAAACGACCAACTCCGGGCCGAGACGCGGACGCGTCAATCGCACAGACCCAGGTCTGAAGGGAGCAGTGATCGCGGAGATTTCCCGTCGGACGATGCAAAAGACGTCGGCCGTTGGCGGTGTGCGTTGATGAAGATGGCGATGGCGCGCGGAAGCAAATTCGCGCGCCAGCTGGGGCCTGTAGAACTGCGTGCGGTGAAGCCCGATCGCGCTGCGGTAGGTTCCGCTATGTCGCAATGACGAGCACTATTTCCGATCGATCTGGATGTTTTCCTTGCGTCCGCTATGGCCGACGGCAAGCATGATGCCGATGCCGAGGACGATCATCACCCCTATCACGATCCATGTTGGATCGATGGCGGCGAGAATGCCGAGTTTCCACAGCGCAGCCAGAATGCCGCCGACAAGAATGATGAAACCTGCCAGATACACACCAATCCATTTCATGGAGAGTCCTGCTTGAACGAAATGCCAAGCCTATCATCGTGTTTGGGTGAACACCCAATTCGTGACCTGACGTGCGGGACGCGTGCAGCGTGACGCGCGCGCGATGGGGGAGCAAACCGACGCGCAAGCCTTAATCTCGTGTTGCAACAACATTGATCCGACACCTTGGCGCAGATGCCCCAGCCGTGCGCATGGATTCAAGCTCGGGATGGCCTTTAGTCAGAAGTGATGCCGCTCGCCGGAAATTGACCGGCTTGCTCGTTTATCACTAACCAGCCCCACCACATCGGAAAGCAGCGTGGGCGCTTGAATCGGGAAGCTTGTCAGTGATCAGTGCAGAACGACAGCGTGGGCAAACCTGCGCGGGCGGCAACGATCCTACGCCTTGTTCGTCGCCCCGGCTCGCGCGGCATTGATCGCGGCGATGTCGATCTTCTTCATCGTCATCATTGCGACCATTACTCGCTTGGCGGCTGCCGGGTCGGGGTCGGCCATCGCCTCCATCAGCGCACGAGGAACGATCTGCCACGAAAAGCCCCAGCGATCCTTGCACCAGCTGCACATGCTCTCAGCGCCGCCGTTGCCGACGATCGCGTTCCAGTAGCGGTCGGTCTCTTCTTGATCGTCGGTGAAGACCTGGAAGCTGACCGCCTCGTTGGGGGTGAATTTGGAGCCGCCGTTCAATCCGACGAATGACTGGCCGAGCACGGTGAACTCGACGGTGATTTCCTCACCGCGCTTGGTCGAGG
>JBDUED010000200.1:0-3617 GCA_040002595.1 Dokdonella sp.
TTCAGCACGATGCCCTGCCCACGCACGTAAATCAGCGTGTTGGCAGTGCCAAGATCGATCGAGAGATCGTTGGAAAACAGTCCGCGTAAACCTTTGAACATGAGCGAGGCGCGAGCCTTTTGTGAGATGCGGGAAAAGCGCGCGAGTTTAACAGCAACGCGTGCGTCGGCAAGGAAGCCAAGGTTAAAAAACCCTTGCACGATGCCTGTTTCCGTCGGGATACCCATAGGACCGGAGCAAAAGCACGGCGCGAAATTCTGCGACAATTGCCGATTGCCTGCGATCTGCCCTCCGGAATCCCTCATGTCAGCACTGATCTGCGGTTCGCTCGCCTACGACACCATCATGGTGTTTCCCGACCAGTTCAAGAAGCACATCCTGCCCGATCAGGTGCATATCCTTAACGTGTCGTTCCTGGTGCCGCGGATGCGCCGCGAGTTCGGCGGCTGCGCCGGCAATATCGCTTACAACCTCAAACTGCTCGGCGACGATCCGATCCCGATGGCGACGGTGGGGCAGGATTTCGCGCCTTATCGCGCGCACCTGGAGAAATGCGGCATCCGTCTCGATCATGTGCGCGAATTCACCGATCAGTTCACGCCGCAGTGCTTCATCACGACGGATCTGGACAACAACCAGATCACCGCCTTCCATCCGGGCGCGATGTCGAGCTCGCACGAGAACCACGTGCGCGATGTGGCGGACGTGACCTTCGGCATCGTCGCACCGGACGGCCGCGACGCCATGCTCCAGCATGTCGACGAGTTTGCCGCGCGCGGAGTGCCTTTCATCTTCGATCCGGGTCAGGCGATGCCGCTGTTCGATGGCGCGGAATTTCGCGCGATGATCGAAAAATCCACGTATGTGATCGTCAATGATTACGAATCGCAATTGTTGCAGCAACGCACCGGCTGGAGCGCAGATGAGATCGCCAGCAAGGTCCACGCATACATTTGCACTCAGGGGCCGCGCGGATCGATCATTCGCACGCGCGATGGCACGCAGCACGCGATCCCGCCCGCCCGCGAACGCGCGATCATCGATCCAACCGGTTGCGGGGACGCGTATCGCGCCGGCCTGATTTTTGCGTTGATGCGCGAAATGGACTGGCCCACCGTCGGTCGCGTCGCCTCATTGATGGGCGCGCTCAAGGTCGAGCATCCGGGCACGCAGAACCAGCACTTTGATTACGCGCAGTTCGCTGCCGAATTCAAGGATCAGTTCGGACATGCCCTGCCGCCAGCCGCTACCTAGCTGGCAATGCTTCCCGTTCTTCAGTTCAACCCAACGTTGAGGATTTCGCCATGACTGGATTGATCCGTTCGTTCCGCACCGTCCTGACAGTGCTCACGATCGGCGCCTTGGTACCGGCGTGCGCGGCAAAAGGGCCGTCCGTCGACCTCAAGGGTCATTCGTATTCCATCGAGATCGCGCAAGACGACGCCTCGCGTGAACACGGTTTGATGGATCGCACGCAGATGGCTGCCGACCACGGCATGTTGTTCGTGTTCCAGGACGATATCCCGCGTGCGTTCTGGATGAAGAACACCAAGATTGCGCTCGACATGCTGTTCTTCGATGCGGAACGCCGGCTGGTCAGCGTGCAGCATGCCGCGCAGCCGTGCACCGCCGATCCGTGCCCGCCCTATTCCAGCGGTGCGCCGGCGCGCTATGTGCTTGAACTCAACGCTGGCCAGGCGCAAGTGCTGGGGTTGGCGCCCGGTGACGAGATGCAGATTCATCGTTGATTGCCGCGTGCTCAGTCCAGCAGCCGTCGCGCAACACCAGCGCGCCGCGCAACTCGTGCGCACAGGTGAAACCGCATCGGTACGGTACGAGCAAGCCTGATTCGCGATCAATGCTGGCGTCTTCGACAGGGATGAAAACTCGCATGGGAACTCCGTTGTTGTCTGACCTTGCATAGTCAAACAACACGAAATGCCCTTAACGCGTCATGTATGTGACGAAAGCGAGACGCTGCGAGGCGCCCTGCGGCGCGTCACGTCAAGCCGGGATGTCGCGACGAATGAAGGGTTCCCCGCACGCGAGAGCCCGGCGCACGCTTCAGATCTCGACCATTTCGAAATCGGACTTGGTCACGCCGCAATCGGGGCAGGTCCAGGTTTCCGGCACGTCGTCCCAGCGCGTGCCGGCCCCGATGCCATCGGCCGGCCAGCCCTCCGCTTCGCTGTAGATGAAACCGCACACGACGCACATGAAGGTGCGGTAGGGTGCATCGGCGGAAGCTGCGGCAGTGGACTGGGACATCGTGGCAACAAGATAAGCGAATGGAAGGTCTTGTATTCTCCCAGCTTGCGCAAGCGCGCGAAAGCGCGCGGCGATCGGTCCTATCTCATGAACGCTTTCGAGCCCTTGCCGCCGCGCGGCCTTTACGCGATTACTGACGGACCGCGCAATGACCTTTTTGCTGCCTGCACTTCGGCGCTCGAGGGCGGCGCCGCTATCTTGCAGTATCGCGACAAGAACACCGGCCGCGCCCGCCGCCTGCAGGAGGCGCGTGCTTTGCAGGCACTGTGCAAGCGCCATCGCGTACCGCTGATCGTCAACGACGATATCGAGTTGGCGGCCGCAGTCGGCGCCGCCGGCGTGCATCTGGGCGAGAACGACGCCGCGATCGAGTCCGCGCGCGCGCGGCTTGGAGAGACAGCAATAATCGGCGTGTCGTGCTACGACTCGCTTGCCCATGCGCGGGCAGCCGCAGCGGCCGGCGCCAGCTATCTCGCGTTCGGCGCGTTCTTTGCGTCAGTCACCAAACCGCTCGCACGCCGCGCGCCGGTGCAGCTGCTACGCGATGCCAAACCGCTCGGTCTGCCGCTGGTCGCGATCGGCGGCATCACACCTGCCAATGCCCGCGAGCTGATCGATGCCGGCGCCGACGCGATCGCGGTGGTCTCAGGCCTGTTTGGTCAACCCGACGTGCGCGCGGCGGCACGACACTTTGCCGCGCTGTTCGAGACGGCGCGTTCGTAACACAATAACCATCCAGATTTTTGCCCGCCGTCCCTGCTTGCGCCGGAACCCGGCGCTTTCACCCACACGCGCTGGCTGTTTTACGATCCCAGCCAGACCCCGGCCCAAGAAAACCCCATGACCACCAACCATGAACTTTTCCAGCGCGCGGTCGCGCGAATTCCCGGCGGCGTCAACTCGCCTGTACGCGCGTTCAAGTCGGTGGGTGGTGAGCCGTTCTTCACGGCGCGGGCGGACGGCGCCTATCTGTGGGATGTCGAAGGCAAACGCTACATCGACTACGTCGGCTCATGGGGACCGATGGTGGTCGGCCACAACCATCCGCATGTACGCGATGCGGCGATGCGCGCAATCCAGGACGGCCTCTCGTTCGGCACACCCTGCGCGGCGGAAGTCACGATGGCGGAGACGATCACGCGCCTGGTGCCCTCGGTCGAAGTCGTGCGCATGGTCAATTCCGGCACCGAGGCGACCATGTCGGCGATCCGCCTTGCGCGCGGCTTCACCGGGCGCTCGCACATCGTGAAGTTCGAAGGCTGCTACCACGGCCATGCAGACGGGTTCCTGGTCAAGGCCGGTTCCGGCGCGCTGACGTTCGGCACGCCGACCTCGCCGGGTGTTCCCGC
>JBDUED010000201.1:0-3577 GCA_040002595.1 Dokdonella sp.
CCGTTGTCGGCGATCGTCAGGGTGCGCGTGTCGCGATCGAAGGTGATGTCGATATGCAGATCGGCATCGGATGCGGCTAGGGTCGGATCGGACAACGCCGCGAAGCGCAGCTTGTCGCAGGCATCGGATGCGTTGGAAATCAGCTCGCGCAGGAAAATATCCTTGTGCGAGTAGAGCGAGTGCGTGACCAGATGCAACACCTGGGACACTTCGGCTTCGAATGCGCGGGTTTCGGTGGCGGAGTTCATGACGCTTCCTCTGCGATGGGATGCGAAACAAATGGTGGCTGTGTGCGCGGGTTCAAGCGTAGGGGACAGGGATGGCGGAAGTGCTCACCAGCGCCGGGAGCGCCAGCGGACCCGGGATACCGTCCATCCATGGACATTGCCGAAAATCGCTCCTGCATTCGACCCACAGGGATGTGAGAAGTGTTCGTGGGCGCCGGGAGCGCCCGCGGACCCGGCATACCGTCATCGCGCGCCGACACTGGCAATTGCTCCTGCATTGCCAGTGTACCGTCCATCCATGGACATAAAAAAAGCGGCCATCGTTGCCGATGGCCGCTTCTGACGAGGAGCACAGACGCGACTCGATGCTCCAAGACGGTTTTTTCGTTGGGGTCAGGCGTCCTTGCGCGCGTAGGCGCCGAGATCTTCCTTGATGCGTGCCGCCTTGCCTTCAAGGCCGCGCAGGTAATACAACTTCGCACCGCGCACCTTGCCGCGACGCTTGACGACGACCGAATCGATCGCCGCGCTGTGCGACTGGAACACGCGTTCGACGCCGGTGCCGTGCGAAATCTTGCGTACGGTGAAGGCCGAGTTGAGGCCCGCGTTCTTGCGCGCAATGCACACGCCTTCATAGGCCTGCACACGTTCGCGGTTGCCTTCCTTGACCTTCACGTTGACGATGACGGTGTCGCCCGGGCTGAATTGCGGCAGCGTACGGGTCATCTGTTCGGCTTCAAATTGCTGCAGCAGGTTCATCGCATTCACCAGTAAGTCTGAATTGTTCATTCGCCCGATTCTCGATCCGGCGTCGTTGTTTTCGCATGCTCGCTGCGGAATTCCTCCAGCAACGCGCGTGTTTTGCGGTCCAGCTCAATCCGCGCCAGCAACTCCGGCCGTCGCAGCCAGGTCCGCCCCAGCGACTGCTTCAGACGCCAACGCGCGATTGCTGCGTGGTCGCCGGATTTCAGCACTGCGGGCACTTCACCCCACTCATCCTGTTCGGGACGCGTGTAGTGCGGGCAATCGAGCAGGCCGTTCGAAAACGAATCCTGTTCGGCCGACTGTGCATCGTTCAACACACCTTCCTGCAACCTTCCAACTGCGTCGATCAGGATCGCTGCAGCCAGTTCGCCGCCGGACAACACATAATCGCCGATCGATACTTCCTCATCGACCGCGTGTTGCAAAAAGCGCTCGTCTACGCCTTCATAACGTCCGCTCAGCAAGATCAGATGATCGCGCCGCGCCAACTCCGCCACCTTGGCCTGATCGAGACGCGCTCCCTGCGGACTCAAGTAAATGACCTTTGCCTCACTCGACCCAGTGGCGGCGCGCACGCTGGCGAGCGCTCTACGCAAGGGGTCGATCATCATCACCATGCCCGGGCCTCCACCGTAAGGCCGGTCATCGGCCGAACGGTAGTTGTCGCTGGCGAAATCGCGCGGATTCCAGGTCGCGATTTTAAGCAACCCGCGTTCACGCGCGCGTCCGACGACGCCAATCCCCGCACTCGCTTCAATGAAGTCGGGAAACAGCGTGATGACGTCAATGCGCATCGCGCCAGCTCCCGTTACTCTTGCGTTCGTCCATGAACGCGAGAATCAAAAAGCGCACATCCTGTATGCACGTCTCAACCAAAAGCTAAAAATCGGGATCCCAATCAACCTCGATCCGGTCCGCATCGAGATCCACCCGGGTCACGAACTGGCCAAGCAGGAACGGGATCAAGCGTTCGCGTTTGGCGTCCCTCACCACCAGCACATCGTTGGCGCCGGTCGCGATCAGATGCGATACGCGGCCGAGCGACACACCGTCTCCCGTCACGACCTCGACACCTTCGAGATCCGACCAGTAATATTCGCCGGGTTTCGCCTGCGGCATTGCCGAACGCGCCACCCAGATTTCCGCGCCAACCAAGGCCGCCGCCGCGTCGCGATCCAGCACGCCCGGCAACTCGGCAACCAATCCCTTGCCTTGGGTCCGTCCACGGCATTGATCAATGGACTTGTCGCCGGAGGCGGACCGCAGCAGCCACGGCTGATAGCGGAAAATCTGCACTCTGGGCTCGGTATACGATTCGAGCTTCAGCTCACCGCGCAAACCGAAGACACCGACAATCTTGCCGAGCAGGACAAATTTCTCCGACCCACCCACGTCAATCAGGCAGCAGCAACAACCTGTTTGCCGGCTTCCTTGTACAGCGAACGCACTTTTTCAGTCATCTGCGCACCCTTGTCCATCCAGGCCTTGACCCGGTCGGTGTCAAGCTGCAGGCGCACATCCTTGCCGGCGGCAATCGGATTGAAATAGCCGACGCGTTCAATATTGCGACCGTCGCGCGCATTGCGCTCGTCGGTCACGATGATGTGATAAAACGGGCGCTTCTTGGCGCCGCCACGGGAAAGGCGAATCTTGACCATCGTAGCTCTCTGAAATTCCTGGAATTTTTTCGGGGGAAAGCCGGACGAATGGGCTACTCCCGAGGGAGCCGAGCATTCTAGCTGAATTTGCGGAAAAATAAAGCCTTGTGCGGAGTTAGGTGCCTACATTGACCATCCAGCACCCAACGGAGTGCTGGAAGCTGCTCCCACACCCTTACCGCGGCGGCACGAATCCACCACCCATGCCTTTCATTGCCCCCGACATCTGCCGCATGAGCCCCTTCATGCCGCCGCTGCCAAGCTTGGCCATCATCTTTTCCATCTGTTGATATTGCTTGAGCAGCTTGTTGACGTCGGCTGGCTGGGTTCCCGAACCGCGCGCAATCCGCGCGCGCCGCGATCCCTTCAACAGATCCGGATGGCGCCGTTCCTTTTTTGTCATCGAACCGATGATCGCAATCATGCGATGCACTTCCTTGTCGTTGACCTTGGACTTGACCTGTTCGGACAACCCTGACGCACCCGGCAATTTCTCGATCAGGGAGGCCATGCCACCCATGTTGACCATTTGTTCGAGCTGACCTTTCATGTCGTCCAGATCAAAGCGTTTGCCCTTGATGACCTTCTCGGCCAGCTTGCGCTGCTTTTCCTGATCGACGCCCTGCTCGACCTGCTCAACCAGCGACAACACATCGCCCATGCCGAGAATGCGCTGCGCGATGCGGTCCGGATGGAACGGTTCGAGCGCATCGACTTTTTCGCCGGAGCCGACGAACTTGATCGGACGGCCGGTCACGTAGCGCACCGACAACGCAGCGCCGCCGCGCGCGTCGCCATCGGTCTTTGTCAATATGACGCCGGTCAGCGGCAACGCCTCGGCGAATGCCTTGGCGGTAGTCGCCGCATCCTGTCCGGTCATCGAGTCGACCACGAACAAGGTTTCAACCGGATTCAAGGCTGCGTGCA
>JBDUED010000202.1:0-3570 GCA_040002595.1 Dokdonella sp.
ACGATCACCGACCACGATCCCGACGGCCTGACCATCGAAGGCGGCTTCGCCAATTGCAGCGCCGGCGTTTCCACTGGCCGCACCACTGTGGACGGACAAGGTGCGGTTCCTGCCGGCCCGCTTTTCGTGCACAGCGGCAATGGCTCATTGACCTTGCTGCATCTGATCCTGCAGAACGCAAACGGCAGCGGTGTACAGGCCATCGTCGCCGGTCCCCTGACCTTGAGTGACGTATTGGTCTACTCCAACCACTCCAGCTACGGCGGCGGCTTGTTCGTCAGCGGCAACAGCATCTTCCGACCACAGGTAACCTTGATCGGGACCAGCATCAACAGCAATACCGCGACGGTGAACGGCGCCGGCATTTATGCCAGCGGCGTCGACATATCCATCTCCGGCGGCAGCAATATCGTCGGCAATATTGCGCAAGGACCCGCCGGCACCAGCGATGGCGGCGGCATCTACGCGATCAACTCGAATATCTTGGTCAAGGATCATTCCGCCTCGCCCAACGCGTTCATTGGCAGCAACTACGCGCAACGCAATGGGGGAGGCGTCTATTACTCGGTCGCCAGCGCCGGCAACTACGAAATTCTGCTGTGGAACGACCTTGCCGGTGGGCCCTTGCTGGTCGCCGACAACGCGGCGCAGAACAACGGCGGCGCCTTCTATTTCTCGACGGTGGGATCAAGCCAGCAGATCCTCTCGTTCGGCGGCTTTGAAAACACGAACTTCCAGCGCAACGTAGCCTACGGCGGTGCAGTAATTTATGCGTTTTCCAGCGGCAGCGGAACGTACAACGTCTCCACATCGATCCAGCTCGCGCAGAGTTCACCCGGCAGCTCGATCCCGCCCTGCTCCATTGGCCTCGCATGCAATGCAATCGACGACAACCACGCCGTTGGTGGTTCCATCATCGATCTCGAATCTGCCGGCAGCACGGGCTTCGTCGGCTTCGCGCTCTCACGCGGACGCATGCGTGGCAATCGAGCCGACACGCTGATCGGCGGGAATGCCTACATGGACATCGACAGCAGCCTGTTTGCAGCGAACGAAGTTGGCGAAGTGGCCTTCAATATCTCCAACGATCTGCGCATCGGCAACAGCACGTTTGCCAACAACACGGTCAGCGGAAATCAGATGTTCACCGTGATCCTGCCGCCGGCGTCGCTGGAAATCCGCCACAGCCTGTTCGTGCAGCCGTCGGCCAACGCAGTGCCACACGCCTATGCAGTCGGCAGCGGCGTGCCGGTGGCAGTGCGCGATATCGGCACCCAGAACGTATTCTTCGATTCGGGCACGAACGTGCAGAATCTGAGCGATCCGTTCGTCAACGCGGCGAACGGTGATTTCCATATTCTGCTGACCTCGTCGGCAGTCGATCGCTGGGGCTCGGCCAACGATCCGAGCGATCCGCCGCCCAATGTCGATCTCGATGGCGCACTGCGTCCCTACATCAAGAATTCGCCGTCGACGCCGTACGATTTCGGCGCGTATGAAGCGGGCGCGGTGGTCGATGTGATTTTCGTCGATGGGTTCGAGTGAACCCGCTTGTTCACGTATCCTCAGCAGGTGCGGAACATCGCGTTGACGTTGCTTGACCAGAGCGCGGATCAGCCGCCCTCGAAACCGTTTGCAACTGCATCGCTACGTCTATCCCGCAAGCCGACCTGATCCAGAATGGCCTGCGCTGCCCATTCGCCGCTTTCCAGACCGCCTTCCATGAACCCCTGGTTGTCGAAAGCACAGTGCTCGCCGGCAAAGTGCAAATTGCCGACCGGCTCGCCGATCGCGCCGCGGAGGGTCGTCCATTGGCCGGGTTCGAAGCATGCGTAACTGCCGAGTGTCCACGGGTTTGTCGGCCAGTGCATGCGAGCCTCGCGCATGCCCGTACGCGCCGTTGAAACGCCGGAAAAGATCGCATCGAGCTGGCCGGCGGCCAGGTCGGCCTGCTGCTTGGGCGACCCGGCACCGATCTCCATACCGTGTCGACCGCCAACGAAATTGGTCAGTATGCCGGCCGCGCCGGGCTGCATGCGGCTGGTTTCCCAGGTCGTCTGCGGAGCGAGGTCGCTGTACGTGTTGCCGGAACTTGCGTGGCGCGTGCGCCAGACGCGCTCGCTGAAACCGATCATGAGTTTTGCGTTGGTGCCGTAGCGAAGTTCTTTGATTGCCAGAAGCTTGGCTGGCGGAAGATCGAGGTCGATCTGCACGCGGCGCAGCGTGGTGAACGGTATCGCAAGCACCACGCGCCGTGCGCGTACCTCGAATGCACCGCTGCCGCGCTTGAAACTCAGGACGTAGCCGCCGTTCGCATCCTGCCGCAGCGCCTCGAGCACCGCGCCGGTGGTGATCGCGTCATCAAGTCGTTTCGCAAGTCCATGCACAATCTGGTCGTTGCCGCCGCGCACGTGATAGCGCTCGTCGCTTTCACCAAAGATATGGAACGCCTCGGTACCCGGATCGATGAAGGTCAGGAAATTGAGCGCCGATTGCTGATCGCATTCCAGCCCCATCTCGGTTGTGTAGGCAACCTCGATGAGCTTGCGCAACCAGCCCGAGGCCCCGTTGCGGTCCAGCCACTGGGTCATCGATTCGCGATCCAGCGCTTGGGCACCGCCTGGCGCGGCGTAGGTGATCTTGGCACCCGGCAAGGTTGCGGCATCGCGCGCTATCGCAGCGGCCAGCGGTGCGAATGCCTGCAGGATTTCCGCCTCGCTGTAACGTCGCCCGCCTGCAAACCAGACATCGCCGAATGCAGCGGTCGGATCCAATGACAAATCATCCAGCGTCAGGCCAAGTTCGGCGGAAATCGCCTGTATGCGCACATGCCCGGTATCGATCAACTCGCCCCCGAGCTCGCAAACCTGGCCATCGGCGAAGTGGTTGCGCAGGCTGAACATGCGTCCGCCGATGCGTTCCTGCGCTTCGTAGATATGCACGCCGACGCCAGCCTGCCGCAGGCGATACGCACAGCCCAGCCCGGCGACACCCGCGCCGACAATCACAACGTCATCGTCGGCCGGTCCTTTACGCAAGAGTGGCACCGGCGCACACGCGGCCAGCATGAGTCCGGCCGACACGCCCACCGATTGGCGCAGGAATCGCCGTCGCGCATGGTCGACCCGCAATTGTCGTTCGCGTGCGATCGCCTCATCCAGCGGTTCACCTGTGACACGTGCCACCGCCGCAACTGCAGCCGCGCGACGCAGCACATCCGTCAATCCGCAACGAGCCATGTGGTGTCCTCCCAAGCCGGCACGCCGTCCCGTCCGGCATGTTGCTGCGGATAGTCGGACCTCGTGGTGTCGCTGTCCATGCACCACTCGGCAAAGCGCCGTGCCGAGGCCCTCGTACCTCATTCCGATCAGCGCAACGACTTGCGCTCCGCCGGCAGCAACTGCGCCCCCGGCTCCCAGAAGGGTGTCGCATCTGCCAGCTATTCAGATAGCGTCTAGTCAAAGCCGTTGCTAAAAATCAGATCCGCGCTCAGGCGCATCACGTTGATGCTGTAGTTGGAATCGACGGCGCTTGCCTTGTAGCTGCCGCCAACCAGAACGCGAGCCTTCG
>JBDUED010000203.1:0-3560 GCA_040002595.1 Dokdonella sp.
CCCGCAGGACATCACTGACCCGGTCGCGTCGCTGCCGATCTACACCAGCTTGTTCAACAAGCTCGGTTTCGCCGGCATCGTGTGTACCTTCATCGCGATCGCAATGCTGCCGCTGATGCGCAAGCTTTCGGCCAGTCATTCGGCTTCAGGCGCGGTCGAACACACGCCACTGCCGGCCGTGCGCAGCGAGGAGTTTCCGCAAGCCTGATTGAAGCCTCCTGATCGAAGTCCGACTTTTCTGTTGTGGGAGCAACTGTCTGTGGGAGCGGCGGCAGCCGCGATGCTTGCGCTGGAAAATGCACAGGAGCAGCGCGCCTGCCGGCGCTCCCATAGTCCATTTCTCCGGATTTTGTGGGAGCGGCGGAAGCCCCGATGTTTGCGCTGAAAAATGCACAAGAGCATCGCGCGTGCCGGCGCTCCCACAGCGAGCGAGAGACAACAGGCAGCGACGTAAAGCCGTGCAAAGGCGCGCAAGCGCCCGATAAAGACATCGCCGGTACGCAGACGGGGGCGCTATCCTGCGCTGCATGAGCCGCAATCGCATCCTGCTTGCCGACGACGACGTGGAACTGGCGCAGTTGCTGCGCGATTTTCTCGCACGCGAAGGTTTCGATGTCGTGCTCGCGCACACTGCGGACGCGGCACTGGCGGCCGCACGCACCGAGGCGTTTGACGCGCTCGTCCTCGATGTGATGATGCCGGGTCGCTCCGGTCTCGATGCGCTGCGCGAACTGCGCCGCGAATCGGCGCTGCCGGTTCTGATGCTGACCGCACTCGGCGAGGATATCGACCGCATCCTCGGCCTCGAACTGGGGGCCGATGATTACATCCCCAAACCGTGCAATCCGCGTGAGCTCGCCGCGCGTCTGCGCGCGGTGTTGCGGCGGGCGCGGGGCGAAAGCAACGAGGCGCTGACCGATCTGCGCAACGGTCCGATCTGGCTGCGAGCCGCTTCGCGCAGCGTCAGTATCGAGGGCCAGCCGATCACCCTGACCGCAACCGAATTCGACCTGCTTGTGCTGCTGCTGCGGGAGACGGGCCGCGTGGTGAGCAAGGAGCGCATTTCGCAAACCGTGCTCGGGCGCGCGCTGGGTCCATTCGATCGCTCGATCGACGTGCATGTATCGAACCTGCGGCGCAAGCTCGGCGAGGCCGCCGATGGCACGTCGGCAATCACCACGATACATCGCAGTGGTTATCTGCTGCGTCAGCTTGGCGACGCGGCGTGAACGTCGACCAACTTCGAAAATGATGCAACGGCTGTTCTGGCGCATCTTTGCGGCCTTCTGGCTTGCGACCGTGGTCGTGTTGATTGCGTTTGCATGGATCGCTACCAGCAACTTCGAAACCGAGAAAATCCCCGGGCTCGGCATTACGCGATTGCAGGCGGCGATGGACGATCTGATCGGTCGCACCGCGCACGAACTTCGCCGCGATGGCGAACAGGAAACGCGCAATTGGTTGCGCACCTCGTCCGGCTTTGGCCCGATCGGCGTGTATGTGTTCACGCCAGACGGCGCCGAAATGCTCGGACGCACGACGTCGCAAAATGTGCGCGGCACGGCGGCGGCCATCCTCGCCGAAGCGGCGCCGCCCGCAAACACGATTCCGCCAACGCGAGGGTCGGAGCGGTTGCGCGGGCGCGCCATCCGCACCCGCGATGGCCACGCGTACGCGGCGGTCGCTGCGCTGGAAGGCAATTTTTTTTCGCGCCTGCTGTCACGCCGTCCAGGCTGGTTCTGGTCGAACATCGGCGTCGCGATGATCGTCAGCGCGCTGTTCGCCTTGCTGCTCGCGTGGTATGTCGCCGCGCCGCTGACACGCATTCGCGCGAGTACGCGTCGCTTTGCCGAGGGCGATCTCGACGCGCGCGTCGGACGCTTGCGTTTTGGTCGCAGCACCGAAATCACCGCGCTTGGCGCCGAATTCGATGCCATGGCCGAGCGCATCAAGGCCCTGATTGAAAGCCATCGACGCCTGGTGCGCGATGTCTCGCATGAGCTGCGTTCGCCACTCGCGCGCCAGCGTGTTGCGCTCGAACTTGCACGCGGCGGGGATGCCGCACAAATCAACGCATCGCTCGACCGCATTGAATGCGAATCCGATCGCCTTGAAGCCATGCTCGCACAGGCCCTGGAACTGTCGCGCCTTGAAACCGTGGCCGTCACCGCGCGCGACAGCGTCGCGCTGGATGCCTTGCTCGAAGATGTGATCACCAATGCCGATTACGAGGGCGCGCCGCGCGGTCGCAAGGTCGTGCTCGCCGGCTGCGAACGGCTGGGACTGATCGGTTCGCATTCCACGCTCTACAGCGCGTTCGAGAACGTGATCCGCAATGCCCTCGCCTATACCGCTGACGGCAGCACGGTCACCGTTCGCATGCATCGCGACCCGGCGCAGCCGGATGTCGCCGTGGTCAGCGTGCGTGATCACGGAGCGGGCGTTCCGGTTGCCGATCTGGCGCATATCTTCGAGCCGTTCTATCGAACTGACAAGGCGCGCACGCGCTCGAGCGGCGGCACTGGCCTCGGTCTCGCCATTGCACGCCGGGCGATCCAGCGCCACGGCGGCGCCATCGTCGCGAGCAATGTCGATGGCGGTGGCTTCCAGATCACGATCCGATTGCCGCTGCGGGCGCACGATTCGCCCTCAGCCTGATCGAGCTGACGCCAACGCGCGAAAGCGCGTCCGATTCGGACGTGCTCGATCTGAACCCATGCCCTGAATTGGACCGAGCCCGATCCGGCAGGTGAGCGAAGTGCACCTGACGGTGCGCATCGTGGCGCTGGGTCTGAGTCTGCGCAATCTGGCAGGGTAAAAAGACGATGCGCCAGTGCGCGAAACGCCCAACGACAGCCGCCATCCGCAGTCAAGACTTGACACAAAGCGTAAGCCTGTTCAGCGCGCGCACTCTCATTCTTCAAAGTCGACCACGCCAGCAGCGCAATTCTCGAACATTCTCATTGGCATGGGCTTTGCACAGCCATGCTACGCTGATAGCGTGATGTCGGTCACATTTTGCGAGAGCGCAAATGTGAACGACGTCACGTCGCCCAGGAGTTTTCGGTGCAGATACCGGATCGCTTGCGCCGTTGGCGGCCGCTGAAATCAAGTCGGACGTTTTGCAATTGCGGCTTTCGACATAATCCAAGACGAAGAGGAAAACTAAATGCACACTTCTGGTGATTCACCCCTTCGACAGATCGCACGCGCCGTGACGGTCGCTGCGACGAAACTTTGCAAAATGCAGTTCATCGCCCGCTTTGCCTTGCTGCTGCTGGTTGCCGCGGCAATGCAGCCGCACACGGCGTCGGCTGCCGTCATCAATCAGGAAGCCAAGCTCACCGCTTCGCTGAATGCCGGTGCGAACAGTGGGTCCGCAGTCTCCATTTCCGGCGATACCGCCGTGGTAGTAGCTGCCGGCGATAACGGCGGCACAGGTTCTGTCTACGTGTTCTTGCGCAGCGGCGGCGTCTGGGCGCCTCAGCAAACCCTGACCGCCAGCGATGGCGTGGCCAGCGATTTGTTTGGCGCGTCGGTCAGCATCGCCGGCGACAACA
>JBDUED010000204.1:0-3528 GCA_040002595.1 Dokdonella sp.
CACGCTCTTGCGCAGCCGGCGCACCTTCCGCGACACGGTAGCGCCGCTAGGCAAGGGCGCCGAGCGGCAAGCGCCGTGATTTTGAGTAAGCTAGGCCTCTTCCTCGCTGTACGCGGTTTCCTACATGATGGACAAGGCCCTCCCAGGCACGCAGGTGCTGCTCGGCGTCTCTGGCGGCATTGCGGCGTACAAGTCGGCCGAACTCGTGCGTCGACTGCGCGACGCGGGTGCCGAGGTCCGGGTTGTGCTGAGTGAAAGCGCCGCGCGCTTCGTGACGGCGCTGACGTTCCAGGCCCTGTCCGGGCATCCCGTGCGCACGAGCCTGTGGGACGAATCGGCGGAAGCGGCGATGAGTCACATCGAACTGGCGCGCTGGGCAGACGAAGTGCTGATTGCGCCGGCAACGGCGGACCTTATCGCGCGCCTCGCGCACGGCCGCGCCGACGATTTGCTGACCACGTTATGCTTGGCGACGACGGCGCCGGTGTCGATTGCGCCCGCGATGAACCAGCAGATGTGGGCACATGCGGCGACCCAAGCGAATATGTCCGTATTGCGCGAACGCGGGGTGCGCGTGTTGGGTCCGGGCTCGGGCAGCCAGGCGTGCGGGGACGTGGGTGCCGGACGCCTGCTGGAAGCGCACGAGATCGTCGCCGAACTCGTCGCCGCACGCGCTCCGCGCGAACTGACGGGGCAGACGTTCCTGATCAGCGCGGGTCCGACCTATGAGGACATTGATCCGGTACGTTTCATCGGCAACCGCAGCTCGGGGCGCATGGGCTTTGCAATTGCCGAAGCGGCGTCGCGCGCGGGCGCGAGCGTCACCTTGATTGCAGGCCCGGTCACGCTGGCAACACCTCCCGGGGTCACGCGCGTCGACGTGCGCAGCGCACGTCAGATGCACGATGCCGTACTCGCGCATGCGGTGCACAACGACGTGTTCGTGGCGGCGGCAGCGGTCGGCGATTTTCGCCCGCTCGCGATCGCTCCCCACAAACTCAAGAAAACCCGCAGCGCGTCGCTCGAGCTCAGCCTGATGCAGAACCCGGACATCCTTGCCGATGTTGCTGCACTGCCACAGCGTCCGTTCGTGGTTGGCTTCGCCGCGGAAACCGAGTACGTCGAAGCCCACGCGCAGGCCAAGCTTGAGCGCAAGCGACTGGACTTGATTGCAGCGAACCAGGTCGGCGTCGATCAGGGTTTCGAGCGCTGCGACAACGCGCTCTTGCTGTTGTGGCCGGGCGGTCGCGAGGAACTGGCACGCGCGGACAAACACGAACTGGCGCGGCGGCTCCTCGCGCGCATCGCGCAGTTGCGTGCGCCAGGCGCGGAGGCGGGCTTATGACGCGCATCGCCATGAAGCTGCTGGATGCGCGACTGGGGCACGAATTCCCGCTGCCGGCGCCGGCAACCGCCGCTTCCGCGGGCGTCGACTTGCGTGCCATGCTCGATGAACCGCTGACCCTGGCCGCAGGCGCCTGTGCCTTGATCTCGAGCGGCATCGCGATCCACATCGAGGATCCGAATCTGTGCGCGATCGTGTTGCCACGTTCCGGGCTCGGCCACAAACACGGCATCGTGCTCGGCAACCTCGTCGGACTGATCGACGCGGACTACCAAGGTCCCCTGATGATTTCGTGCTGGAACCGTTCCGACGCGGCCTTTACCATCACGCCGGGGGAACGGATTGCGCAATTGGTCATCGTGCCGGTTGTGCGTCCGGTGTTCGACGTCGTCGATGGGTTTGCGCCCAGTACGCGCGGCAGCGAAGGATTTGGAAGTTCCGGCCGGTATTGATGCGCACGGGCAGCAAATCGCCGACGGGCGCATGCACGGCGGTTGAAAGTGGACAACGAGGACGCCATGGTCGAGTTGGGTGAAAATAAACCCGGAAAGCGCGCGCGGCAGGGCGGAAGTTTCTCGCGACTGGCCACGTTGGCGCTGGCGACCTTGCTGCTCGTCTTGGGCGGGTTCTTCGTGTGGCAGGCCTGGCTGGTGCACAGCGCGCAGCGGGGTTCGGCACAGGCCGACGTTGCGCGCAACGCGATCATCAGCCAGCTGGCGCGCTTGATCGAACAACGCGAACAGAGCGCGCAACAGGCATTGGCGACCGACGACGTGCAACAAGCGCTGGCCGGTGGCGACAGCGACGCCAGTCGCGATGCGGCGGCCAGTGCGATGAAACCGCATTTGCCCGATGCCACCGATGTGCGCTTTTTCAGCCCGCATCTGCAGGAGGTCTTGTCAGGTGATCTGATCGCGATGGGGTATGCCAAAGCGGCTGCGTTGATGCAGGCAAAAGTGCATCCCGAGCACCCGTTGGCGCAGATGCAATACGAAAAAAATGCCGGCCGCCAATTGATGCTGGCGGTGCCGGCGCGCATCGATGGCCACACGGTCGCGTTTGCCGTCATCGAATTTCCGTTCGCGCCGATCCAGAAGGCATTCACCAGCCTCTCGATCAGCGGCGCGCGCCTCGAATTGCGCCAGGGCGAAGGTCATGGCGACCAGCAGATTGCCGGTGTCGGCAGTGCGGGCAACACGATCGCCGATCTGGGCGAACCGGTGCCCGGTTCCACCTTGCGCGTCGGAAAGGGCGCACCCGATTACTTCATTGCGGTGACCGACAACTTCATGTGGCTGGTGGTGCTGGCATCGTTGTGTCTGCTCGGAGGGGTTGCCGCGGCGTGGCTGCGCCAGGTGGGACTGCGCTCGACGCTCACGATGCTGCGCAAGGCGCCATCGGAGCCAGTCGCCACGCATCCATTTGCCGCGCATGCGTCGCCAGCAAAGGGGCTCGCGCCAGTTTCGGCGGCGCGTTTGGCACGGGAGGAAACTGCCGATGTCGATCCGGGCATTTTCCGCATGTATGACATCCGCGGCGTAGTCGGCAAGACCTTGACGCTGGGCGCCACGAGGCTGATTGGACGCGCGATAGGCAGCGAAGCGCGCGATCGTGGCTTGCATGAGATCGTGGTCGGACGCGACGGTCGCCTGTCCGGTCCGGAGCTGGTCGCCGCCTTGATTGAAGGCCTGCGCTCAACCGGCATCGATGTCATCGACATCGGCGCGGTGCCGACGCCGGTCACGTATTTTGCCGGCTTCCACCTGCGCACGGGATCGGGAATCTCGGTCACCGGCAGCCACAATCCACCCGATTACAACGGTTTCAAGATCGTTCTGGGAGGGCAGACCCTGGCCGAAGATGCGATCCAGGATCTTTACCGGCGTATCGAGACCGAGCGTTTCGTCGAGGGTATCGGCGGATTGCAGATGCTCGACGTCAATGCCGATTACCTCCATCGCATCACCGACGACATCCAGATCGAGCGCAAGCTCAAGGTCGTCATCGATTGCGGCAACGGTATTGCGGGCGCGATCGCTCCAGCGGTGCTGGAAGGCATCGGTTGCGAAGTGATTCCGCTGTATTGCGAAGTCGACGGCACGTTTCCGAACCACCATCCCGATCCTTCCGATCCACTCAATCTGCGCGACTTGATCGTATCGGTGAAGCAGGTCGGCGCCGAT
>JBDUED010000205.1:0-3508 GCA_040002595.1 Dokdonella sp.
ACGCGGTCAACAGCTTGCCGCCGTATCAAACCGGCGCTCCCACAACCGCAACAGAAAACTACAACTGGGCGGCCCCAAATGTGTCGCAGCTCTTCAGGTCACCGCTCGCGAAACCGCTCTTGAACCATTTCACGCGCTCGGCTGATGTGCCGTGCGTGAACGAATCGGGCACCACGTAACCGCGCGATTGCTTCTGCAAGGTGTCGTCGCCGATTTGATTGGCCGCGTTCAACGCCGCATCGACGTCGCCGGGTTCCAGCCAGTTGAGCTGCTGCTGCGCATGAAAGGCCCACACGCCAGCAAAGCAATCAGCCTGCAGTTCCTGGCGCACCGAAAGACCATTCGCGCCTTCCATGGGCGTGCCTCGCTGTGCCGATTGTTCGACCTTGTCCATGATGCCGAGCAGGTTCTGCACGTGATGGCCCACTTCGTGCGCAATCACGTACGCGCGCGCGAAATCGCCAGCGGCGTGAAAGCGCTGCTGCATTTGCTGGAAGAAATTGAGGTCGAGATAGACCTGCCGATCGCCCGGGCAATAAAACGGTCCCATCGCCGCCGACGCCGCGCCGCATGCCGAGCGGATAGAGCCGTGGAACAACACCAGGGTGGGTGCCGGATACTGCTTGCCGCTGGCCTTGAACATCTCGCCCCAGACATCCTCGGTGCTGCCGAGTATCTTCTTGACGAACTGGGTCTGTTCGTCGTTGGCGGCCGGCGCGACTTGCTGCTGGGTCGTCTGGCCGCTGTCGTCCGCGCCACCCATGAGCAGTTGCAGGATCTCGCCCGGATTCTTGCCGAACAGCAGACCCACGATGACGACCACGATGATGCCGCCGAGTCCAAGCCCGCGACCGCCACCAAAACGCGGACCACCCCCGCCTCCGTCGCCCCCGTCTACCACGTTGTCGCTGGACCGACCTTTCTGCCAGAGCATGCGCTTCTCCACGTCGCATCGGAAATCCGATCGGCAGGACACTACCTGCCGACTGCGCCGGTCGCAAGCACGATTGCGGGTGCAGCGAAACACCTGATTGCGACCATTCATAAAGCATGACAACCGTTGAAGCGGCAAGGGCCCGCGAAGGACGTCATTTTCTTTTCCCCCTCCGTCTCGCACTGGCCGCTTGGTCATGCTCGCTCGCGCCGCCGATTCCTCGTTCGCAATCGGCTATGCTCGATTGATGAATTTACCTTCCCCGACTGCAGCGCGCATGGCGCAACGATTCCGCGGCTTTCTGCCGGTCGTCATCGATGTCGAAACGGGTGGCTTCAACTGCGAGCGTCATGCGCTGCTTGAAATCGCTGCCGTGATCGTGCGCATGGACGCAGCGGGATTCGTGCATCCGGACACGGTCGTGTCGACCCATGTCGAAGGATTTCCCGGTTCGGAACTCGATCCACGTTCGATGGAGATAACCGGCATCGATCCGGACCATCCCTTTCGCGGCGCACTGGCCGAAAAGGAAGCGCTGGAACTGATCTTCAAGCCGGTGCGCGCCGCATTGCGCGCGAACGATTGTCAGCGCGCGATCCTGGTTGGCCACAATGCAGCGTTCGACTTGGGCTTTCTCAACGCCGCCATTCGGCGCACCGCCAACAAGCGCAGCCCGTTCCATCCTTTCAGTTGCTTCGATACGGTGACGCTTGGCGGCCTCGGATTCGGGCAGACCGTGCTCAGCCGCGCGGTCGAGGCCTCGGGCCGCCAGTGGGATGCGCGCGAGGCGCATTCAGCGGTGTATGACACCGAGCGCACCGCCGAGCTTTTCTGCGATGTCGTCAATCGCTGGAAGAAGATGGACGACTTCTGGCGCGAGCACGCCTCTCATCGCAGCGTCATACCGGCGGCGATTTCACCGCTGGAGGCGGACAGCTCGAACACGACGCCTGACTAGCGTCGAAGCTCCGTTGTTTTTCCCTTCTCCTGATGGGAAGAAGACTTCGGACCGTCTCGAATTCCTGGCTGGGGTTCGACGCTGATCCGGAAACGACTTGATCTCGCCGCGGCGCGGGCGCATCTTTCGCGCATGCCGATCTACGAATACGCCCCGATTGATCCGCCCGGTTGCGCGCTGTGTTGCTATGGGTTCGAGCGCGTGCAGCCTTTGTCGGATCGCGCGCTCGAGCGTTGCCCGGCGTGCGACGGTGCGATCCGCCGTGTAATCGGCGCCGCGCAGGTTGTCAGCGGACAAGCGCATGTGCTGCGTGAAAGCCACGTCGCCAAGCACGGCTTCACCCAGTATCGCCGCATCGGCAAGGGTACGTACGAGAAGATCGCCGGCAAGGGGCCGAACACGATCAAGGGCGATTAGGCCGAGGGTGATCGTCATGTTGGTATACGACATCACAAACGCCAACTCGATTGATTCGACAAACCAGGAGCGCAGCAAGCGCGACGGGGATTAGGGCGTGCGTGCAAGACTCCGGTCGCGGCTGCGCCGCTCTTGCAGAAATTAGGTCTCGCTCCTGTAGAGCGCTACAAGCGCGACCCGGATTCGCGCGTGCCGAATTAATGTCCGGTTGCGACTGTGCCGTTGCTACGAAGTCGCTTTGGCGGTGCGCTGGCGCAGCGTCTCGAACAACGCGATACCCGTAGCAACCGAGACGTTCAAGCTCTCGACATCACCACGCATCGGGATGTGGGCGAGGAAGTCACAACTCTCGCTGGTGAGCCTGCGCATGCCCTCGCCTTCGCTGCCAAGCACGATCGCGATGGGACCATCGAGGTCGACCGCATAAATCGACTGCGGCGCATCCTTGCCACCGAGGCCGACCAGCCACACGCCCGCTTCCTTGATCCCTTTCAGCGCGCGGGCGAGGTTGGTCACCGAGACGATCGGCACGCGATCCGCGGCGCCGGACGACGCGCGACGCACGGTTGGCGTGACGCCAACCGCGCGATCCTTGGGAACGATCACAGCAGTCACGCCGGATGCTTCCGCACTGCGCAGGCAAGCGCCGAAATTGTGGGGGTCGGTGACACCGTCGAGCACCAGCAACAAGGCACCACGTCCGGCTTTTTCGATCAACTCCCCCAGCGCCGACTCCGGCAACGGCGCAGGTGCGTTGTAATAGCCGACCACGCCTTGATGGCGCCCACCGCCAGTCATCTTGTCGAGCGCCGCACGATCGCGCGCATGCGGCTTGACGCCCAATTCGCGCGCGCGTTCGCCAAGCTCCCTGACCCGCGCATTCTGCGTGCCGGTCTCGATGTACAGCTCGACCAGATTGCCGACATCGTGGTTCAACGCGGCTTCGACCGCGTGGATACCGATCAGGAGTTCAGTGCTCATGCCGTGCAGTTTGGACCGGGGAAAAGGGGAAGTGTAAAGCTCGGGGTGTGCGCCGAGCACCCGCATCGGACAGCAACTCAGCGCGATTCAAGTGCCCGCGAACCCTTACCCATTGAGCGAAATCGCCGAAAGGATTGGCGGGCACGTTTGAGCGATTACACCGGCGATTACTCCCGGAAACGCCTCAATTTGGCGGCACCCAAGGTAACTGATTGATT
>JBDUED010000206.1:0-3500 GCA_040002595.1 Dokdonella sp.
TTTACACACTTTCCAGGCGTGCTCCTTCAACCGCTCGGACACCTCTCCGCATGCAACTTTTGCTACCACTCGCGCGGCGGGAGTGTTCGGCTCATCCTGAGCCTCACCGCTCGCTTGCGCTCAGGGCCAGCCCTGCGGCTGTCCAAATTCGTTCCAGACGAATTTGTCGAACCCGCGAAACGGTATAACCCGTTTACACACTTTCCAGGCGTGCTCCTTCAACCGCTCGGACACCTCTCCGCATGCATGACGCCCCCGCTTGGCGGGTCGCGCAGAATACTAGGCGCGGCGGCTGCACACAAGCGAAGCGACGGTCGCTGCGATGATGCGCTAGCCGTTCGCTAACATCGCACTTGCTACAATCGAGATCTCATCTGCGGATATCCAATGTCGTACCAAGCCCTCGCGCGCAAATGGCGTCCGCGCCGCTTTTCCGAACTGGTCGGACAGGAACACGTCGTGCGCGCGCTTGTCCATGCACTGGACAGCGGCCGACTGCATCACGCGTTTCTGTTCACCGGCACGCGTGGGGTCGGCAAGACCACGATTGCGCGCATTTTTGCGAAATCCCTGAACTGCGAAAAAGGGCCGACGTCCGATCCGTGTGGCGAGTGCAGCACTTGCGTCAACATCGACGCCGGACGCTTCCTCGACTTGCTCGAGATTGACGCAGCCAGCAACACCGGCGTCGACAACGTGCGCGACCTGATCGAGAACGCGCAGTACCGGCCGACGCTAGGCCGCTACAAGGTGTACCTGATCGACGAAGTGCACATGCTGTCGAAGCCGGCCTTCAACGCGTTGCTGAAGATTCTGGAAGAGCCGCCGCCGCATGTGAAATTCCTGCTGGCCACCACCGATCCGCAGAAATTGCTGGTGACCGTACTTTCGCGCTGCATCAAGTTCAACTTGAAACGGCTGACGCCGGAACAGATCACCGGCCAGATGCAGTACATCCTTGGCGCCGAAGGAATCGTGTTCGACGAGGAAGGGATCGAGGTTCTCGCGCGCGCCGCCGACGGTTCGCTGCGCGATGGATTGTCCTTGCTCGATCAGGCGATTGCGCACGGCGGCGGCGCTTTGCAGGCGAGCGAAGTCCACGCAATGCTCGGCACGGTCGAGCGCGCGAAGGTGCGCATCTTGCTCGAGGTGCTCGTCAGTGGCGACGGGGCGGCTTTGCTGGATGAAGTCGACCGCATTGCCGCGTTCGCGCCGGATTTTGCACAAGTGCTCGACGAACTCGCCGGTCTTCTGCATCGCATCCAGTTGCTGCAACTGATTCCTGCCGCGGCCGCCGCAGATGATGCGGAACTGCTGGCATTGAGTGGCCGCATTGGGCCTGAAGACGTGCAGCTTTGGTACCAGATGGCTGTGACCGGACGACGTGACTTGCCGCTGGCACCGACGCCGCGCGTGGGTTTCGAGATGGCCTTGTTGCGCATGCTTGCGTTTGCGCCAGTGGTCTGCGAGGGGCAGGGAGCGCCATCCAGAAATTCGCGCCAAACTATCGCGCCTTCCGGCGTTCCCACAGGCCGTTCGAGCAGCGCGCCTTCCGCCACTGCCACAGGCCGTTCGAGCAGCGTGCTGTCCGGCGCTGCCATAGCCTCTGTGCGCGCACAACCTGAGGCTGTCCCGGCTGTTGGTGGGAGCGGCGGCAGCCGCGATGCGGCTGACTCATTTGTCGCCATGACAGCAACCGACTCGCCCGACACCACCGCCAAAAAAGCACCGGACGACGCCTGGAGTGCATTGATCGACCGCGCGCAACTGCGCGGCCCGGTCGGTCAACTTGCGCGCCACGCGACCTTGATAGCAATCGAAGAGAAGCTGGTGCGCCTGTCGCTGAAGCCGCCGCACGATCACCTCGCTGAAGGACCGCTGCTTGCACAACTCGAACAACGATTGGGTAGTGCACTTGGCCGGTCGATCAAGCTGAAGTTCGAACGCGACAGCGGCGGCGCAGCAAGCCCGGCGGAGTTGCGCGCGCGTGCCGAAAGCGCGCGTCACGCAGCCGCTGAAAATGCCGTTCACGCGGACCCCTTAGTGCAATCGCTGATCGATACGTTCGGCGCGCACGTGATTCCCGAAAGCATACGTCCGACCGATTCCTGATCGGCGCAATCGATGGAGATGAAAGCATGAAAGGCCCACTCGCCGGTTTGATGCAGCAGGCGCAGCGCATGCAGGACGACATGAAGCGTGCGCAGGAAGAAATTGCGCAAATTGAGGTGACTGGCCAGTCGGGTGGCGGCTTGGTCAGCGTGCGCATGAGCGGCCGCCACGAGGTGCGCGGCGTGACGATCGACCGCAAGCTGTTCGCGGATGATCCTGAAATGGCCGAGGATCTGGTTGCAGCTGCTGTCAACGATGCCGTCGCCAAGATTGCCGCGCTGAGCCAGGACAAGATCGGTGGAGTGACCGCGGGAATGAATTTGCCGGCGGGGCTGAAGTTGCCTTTTTGAAAGCAAGGGATTCCCCAGGCGGAAATTCCGGAGGCAATGGCATCCCTGCTCGTTCCGAAATAAACCGCTCTCCTCGGTGGAGGAGGGGAAATTTGCCTGATGCACATTGGTTATCCCGCAATCCCGATCTCGTAACGAATGTCCAGCTCACCCTTGCTAGCCGACCTTATTGACGCCTTGCGCTGCCTGCCCGGTGTCGGCGGCAAGACCGCGCAGCGAATGGCATTTCACATGCTTGAACGCGACCGCGCGGGCGCGCGCAAGCTCGCCGATCGGCTCGTGGTGGCGATTGAACGAATCGGCAACTGCACGCGCTGCCGCACGTTCAGCGAAGACGAAGTGTGTGTCGTTTGCACAAATCCACAACGCGATAGCAGCGTTCTCTGCGTCGTTGAAACTCCGGTCGATCAACTCGCGATCGAGCAGGCGACGGGCTTTCGCGGGCGGTATTTCGTGCTGCTCGGGCGCTTGTCGCCGCTGGATGGACTTGGGCCGAAGGAACTGGGTCTGGATATGCTGGCGCGACGCCTGGGTGAAGGCGAGGTGGGTGAGCTCATAGTCGCGACCAACCCGACCGTCGAGGGCGAGGCGACCGCGCATCTACTCGCACAGCTCGCACGCGCGGCGGGTGTGCGGGCGAGCCGGCTTGCGCATGGTGTTCCGCTCGGCGGTGAGCTTGAATTCATCGATCGCGGTACGCTCGCGCATGCGTTTGGCGGCCGCCAGGCGCTGTGAGGCGGGGAATTGGAATTGCAAGAATCGGGATTCGGAATCGTTGCACAAATCCTTCGACGACTAATTCAGAGAAGTCCCATGACCACCTTGTTTGCCAGAATCATCCGCCGGGAAATCCCGGCCGACATCGTTTACGAAGACGACGAGGTCATTGCCTTCCGCGACATCAACCCGCAAGCGCCGTTGCACGTATTGTTCATTCCGAAGACGCCGGTCGCGACCTTGAACGACCTCACGGAATCCGACGCGCTTGGCATCGGCAAACTGGTGCTCGCCGCCACGCGTTACGCAAAAGCTCAAGGT
>JBDUED010000207.1:0-3459 GCA_040002595.1 Dokdonella sp.
AACGAAGCGGACCGTCATGAACACTGCGAATTACGCGCTGGTACGTCAATCGCGTACGCGGGCTGTTGAATCGGACAGGTTGCATGCGTTGTGGAAATTGCGGACTATCTGCCGGCAGAGATTGTGGATGAGCTGCCGCATGACCGATTCGATCGACCCGGATTCGCTTGACCACGACCCTTTGCGCGACTTGCTCGTGGCGGTCGCGGGCGGCGACGCCGCTGCATTCGAAAGCCTGTATCGCTCGACCTCCTCCAAGCTGTTCGGCATTTGCTTGCGCGTCGTCAAGCAACGCAGCGACGCCGAAGACGTGCTGCAGGACGTTTATACGACGATCTGGCGCAAGGCCAACCAGTACGACGCGGCGCGCGCAAGCGCGATGACCTGGCTGGCCATGATGGCGCGCAACAAGTCGATTGATCGATTGCGCGCCGGCGGCATCGAACGCGGCTCCACGCCGATCGACTTGGCCGAGGACATACGCGATCCGAACCCGACCGCGCACGCCGCTGCCGAGCGCAGTGATGAGAACCGCCGTCTCGATGCATGCCTGGGCCAGCTCGAAGCGCAGCGTAGCAAACTGATTCGCGTCGCGTTCTTTGAGGGCGCAACCTACGAGGAACTCGCCGCGCGCTGCGGTTCGCCGCTGGGGACGGTCAAGAGCTGGATCCGGCGTGGCCTGATCAGCCTCAAGGCATGCCTCGAACAATGAATACGAGTTCAGACAGCATGACGCCCGAACGCAGCGATCTTGCGGCCGAGTACGTGCTCGGCGTCCTTGATGCCCCACTGCGCCGCGCGGCAACCCAGCGCATCCTGCGCGAGCCGTCGTTTGCGTATGAAGTGCTAGCTTGGGAAGCGCGCTTGATGCCTTTGATTGACGAAGTCGCGCCGGTGCCAGCCCCGTTCGCGCTTTGGCCACGGATTCAGGCCGCCGCTGGTATGCCGAATGACGCGCGCAGTCGCACGACTGATGTGCGCGCAACCGCTCGCCCGGATGATCGTGCGCAAGCTCGGCCTTCGCTGTGGCAAAGCACGCCTTTCTGGCGCGGGCTCGCCACCGCCGCGTTCGCCACCGCAGTTGCCAGTCTTGCCATTCTGTTCCTGGTGCCGCGCATGGCGCCGGTACCGCCGCCATCAGCGCCAATGGTCGCCAAACTGGTGCAGGACGATGGCCGATCGCTGTTTCTCGCAACCGTCGACGCACGCCTGGGCACTGTGGTTGTGCAACCCACCACGGTGACGATTCCCGCCGGCCGCGTGCCGGAACTGTGGCTGATCCCGCCCGGCGGCTCCCCGCAATCGCTCGGCCTGCTCGACCCCACGAAGGCCAATTCGGTGATCGTGCCGAAAAACCTGATCGCCGAACTCGGGCCACATGCGATCTTCGCGGTCACCGTGGAGCCACCCGGCGGCGGCCCGGGAGGAAAACCAAGCGGGCCGATCATTGCCAAGGGTGAGATTGCGCTGCTGTGATGGCACGATGTTCGACACGTGGATTGAACGTCGCCACCTCTACAACGCATTGAAGGCCGAGTTCCTGTTACGGACGGCGCAGGTATTGCGTACGTCCAGTTCCCAGTGCGCGCCGTTGGCGGCAATGACCGCGCTTTAAAGAAGCGGTGGAAGTCTGCACTCGGCCAGCTGCGCCTTTATCCTCGCCCTCTCGAGCGACTCGGAAAACATCAGGACGTTGCTAATCCCCATGCGATCGCTGTCGGCTCCATGCGCAGCCACGCTGTATCCCTTGCACATCGGCTCGCGCAGCGCGTCCGGGCATTGTCGCGCCCTCTCTCGGCGCCCACTGCGCAGCGCGGCGCGGGCTTCGTGTAGCATCAGCTGCGGTGTCCGAAAACGCGACGGGGCGTGCAGCGAGTGGCTGTCCAGGCGATCAGACACCATCCCACTCAACCCTTTCTGTTGTAGAGGAAGGGCAAAGCGAATGTTCTCGAAGGGCAGGCTGGACCACGATGCACGACGGCGCTGCAATCTTGCTGACACTCTTCGTGATCTTCGTTGCCGCGCAAATTGGCGCGGAGCTTGCGCAGCGCCTGAAATTACCGGGTGTGGTTGGCGAGATCGTCGCCGGTTGCGCGATCGGCCCGTCAGCGCTTGGGTGGATCAAGCCCGAACAGATCCTCGTCGGCACGCCGCTGGATGTTCTCGCCGAGATCGGCGTCGTGTTGCTGCTTTTTTCGGTCGGTCTTGAAACGCGGCTCGACGATCTGAAAAAAGTCGGCAAGACAGCATTTCTCGTCGGCCTGCTCGGGGTGATCGTGCCGTTCGTTTTTGGCTCGCTGTGGGCGCACGGCAGCGGCTTCGCATGGGCGAAATCGCTTTTTGTCGCGGCTGCGTTCGTGGCTACTTCGGCCGGCATCACCGCGCGCGTGTTGCAAGAACTGGGCGTGCTCTCGCGTATCGAGAGCCGGGTGATCCTGGGTGCCGCCGTAATCGACGACATTCTGGCGATGTTGCTGCTTGGCGTGGTCACATCGCTGCAGGCGGGCGGTGGGGTCAATATCGGCAGCCTGCTGCTGGTTTTCGCCCAAGCGGTGGGTTTTGTCGCTGTGATCGGCTGGGTCGGCACGGCAGTCATGCGCCGTCGCGCACACTGGCTCGATAGTCCCATCAACCCTCTCTCGCCGTTGACGATCGCGCTGGCAATTTGCCTCGGCCTTGCGTTCCTTTCGACCGAGTTCGGCCTTGCCGCGATCATCGGCGCGTTTCTCGCCGGCATGATCGCCTCGGAAATGCATCAGCGCGCGGAACTTGAACACCAGATGCAACCGCTGCTTGCGTTGCTGACCCCGTTTTTCTTCGTGATAACCGGCGCCAAGATCGACCTTGGCGTATTCACCAGCGGCGCGGCGCTGTGGATGTTGCTGGTCGTCACCGTGATCGCGGCAGTCTCGAAATTCATCGGCGGATTTTTGGGCGCGTTTGCACTCGGCCGCCGCGCCGCGACAATTGTCGGCGTCGGCATGATTCCGCGCGGTGAAGTCGGCGTCGTGATCGCAAGTCTCGGCTTGGCAGCCGGCGTGTTCTCGAATCAGACGTATGCGGTGATTGTCGCCATGTCGCTATTGACCTCGATCATCACGCCGCCGGCGTTGTCGATGCTGCTCAAACGCGATCAGGATGCGGACGCAACTGCGCCGTGATCGCAAGCGGTTTTCCTCAAGGAGCGAAATCGTCAAATCCGCCAGCGATGATGGCTACAGGCAGTGCGGGGCCAGGGGTGCGTCAACCGAACGAATCGCTCGATTGCTCAGGCACACCGCGCAGCGCCCAGAAACGCAACAGCAATGCCGCAGCCATCGCACAACTGGCGCCGAACGCAAATGCTGCGAATGGAGACAACGTCTGCCACAGCCAGCCGAATATCAGCGATGCGGGCAGCAGGAGCATGCCGGAAACCAGGTTGTACCAGCCAAACGCGGTGCCGCTGCGTTCGCGTGA
>JBDUED010000208.1:0-3435 GCA_040002595.1 Dokdonella sp.
AACACGACCAGCGCATCGAGCACGATCAGCGCCTGCCACAGATACAGATGGAACCAGTCGAACCACATGCGGTTCCACTGGCCCAGATAAAACAGGCTGATGATGCGCGCCAGATTCACCACCTGGATCGCAAGAAATCCGAGGCTGATGCCAACCAGCTTGTGCTTCCATGACGCCGGAAACGCAAGCATCGCAGAGATCAGGATGATCACCGCCTCGACGCCGTTGCAGCCGCGCTCGATCGAGATCGCAAACCCGTTTGTCGTGCTCTGCAGCACCTTGCCGACGGCTATCGCGTGCGGGTCGAACAGATCGACGATGACGACGCACACGTGCGCGATTGCACTGGTGTAGGGAAGGATCACGTAATGATCGATCGGCTGCCACAGCTCGGCAAGAAACAGCAGGCCGAGGCAGGTTAGAAACAGCAGCATGAAACGCAACATGGGATGGGCGATGACGATTGGGTGTGCGGCGCGCACGCTGCGGTTCTTCCTGTGGCCGCCAGCATATCGCTTCCATCGCCGCGAGGGTCGTCTCCTGTTCATCGGCGATGACCCTTGTCTGCTAGCATTTCGCCATGAACCCCGCGCCCAACCTGTTCTTCATCGGCCCGATGGGCGCCGGCAAAACGACAGTCGGGCGGCAGATTGCGGAGTTGTTCCAGATGCCGTTCTTCGATCTCGACCATGAAATCGAGGCGCGTACCGGCGCATCGGTCAGCTTGATCTTCGAACTCGAAGACGAAGAAGGTTTCCGCAGACGCGAGCGCGCCCTGCTCGCCGAGTTCACCGCACGCAACCATCTGGTACTCGCGACGGGCGGTGGTGCCGTGCTCGATCCCGACAATCGTCGCCTGTTGCGTGAGCGCGGATTCGTCATCTGGCTGGATGCGTCCATCGACGCGCAACTTGCGCGTCTCACGCGCGACCGCCAGCGTCCGCTGCTGCACGCGCCGGACCGCCGCGTGCGATTGGAACAACTGGCGATCGAACGCAACCCGCTGTATGCGGAAATCGCGGATCTGACCGTGCGTTCCGCCGGCGTCGGCAACTGCACCCATACCGCAAACGACCTACTCGATCTGCTTGAAGCGCGCTGGCAGCGCGGCAATACGGTTGCGGCGGCATGACTGCGCCAATCACCGTGCAGGTCGATCTCGATGCGCGCAGCTATCCGATCTGGATAGGCGTCGGCTTGCTTGCCGATGCCGCGCAGTGGCGCGCCGAGATTCGTGGGCGGCATGTGCTGGTGGTCACGAATGCGACAATCGCGCCGCTGTATCTGGCGCGCGTGCAGGCGGGGCTGCACGACTTTAAGCAGGCGGCGCTGGTGCTGCCCGATGGCGAGGCGTTCAAGACGCTCGCGTGCAGCACGGAAATCTTCGACGCGTTGGCCGCGCTGGGCGCGAGCCGCGATGCGACGATTGTCGCGCTTGGCGGTGGCGTGATCGGCGATCTGGCCGGCTTCGCCGCCGCGTGCTGGATGCGCGGCATCGACTTCGTGCAGATGCCGACCACCCTGCTCGCGATGGTCGATTCCTCGATCGGCGGCAAGACCGGCGTGAACCTTGCGGCCGGCAAGAATCTGGTTGGCGCCTTTCACCAGCCGCGCGCGGTCGTTGCCGATATCCAGACGCTGGCAACGCTGCCGGACCGCGAATATCGCGCCGGACTTGCCGAGGTCGTCAAATACGGCGCGATTGGCGATGCCGTTTTCTTCGAATGGCTCGAAGGCAATGTCGCTGCACTGAATGCGCGCGACGGCGCAGCCTTGATCGAAGCGATTGCAGTCAGTTGTCGACACAAGGCCGCAGTGGTCGCGCGCGACGAGCACGAACACGGCGAACGTGCGCTGCTGAATTTCGGTCACACGTTTGCCCACGCCTTGGAAACGGCAACCGGCTACGGCACCCTGCTGCATGGCGAAGCGGTTGCGATGGGCATGCTCCTCGCCGCGCGCTTGTCCGCCGATCTAGGTCGTGCGCCGAAAGCCGACACCGAACGCCTCGCATCGCTGCTTGCCGCACTGGGGCTGGCCGTCACGCCCCCGACTTGCGACCCGGCGCGTCTGCTTGCGCTCATGCGCCTCGACAAGAAAAATCTCGGCGGCAAGCTGCGCCTTATCCTGTGGCGCGGCATTGGCCAAGCCGAGATCGTCAGCGACGTGGCGGAAGCTGCCCTGGTTCGCGTGCTGGTTTAAGCCTAGATTCCAACACCTCTGCAGCAATGGCAGCGGCTGTCTGTGGGAGCGACTTCCTGTGGGAGCAGCTTTCTGTGGGAGCGGCGGCAGCCGCGATGCTTGCGCTGGAACATGCACAGGAGCATCGCGCCTTCCGGCGCTCCCACCAAGCAAAGCATCGCGCCTTCCGGCGCTCCCACCAAGCAAAGCATCGCGCCTTCCGGCGCTCCCACCAAGCAAAGTATCGCGCCTTCCGGCGCTCCCACCGGAGCGTGGACGAGGCTCGAAACATCACAGGCGCCAGCGCGCCGGCTACAATTGTCTGATGCGCCTCTTCATGCAGACCCAACCCGCCGGCCGTGACGCGCCGCGCTACTACCAGATCGCCTTGCAGCAGGATCTGCTTGGCGGCTGGACGCTATTTCGCGAGTGGGGCCTGCAGGGCAGCCGGGCCAGCAGTAAGCGCGAGCTTTATCTGGAACGCGACGCTGCGATGCAGGCCTTCGAGCATGCGCGCGATACGCAAATAAAGCGCGGGTTCCACGTGATGTTTGCGCAGGGGTTTGATGGACCACATGGCTGACTCGACACTCGACGCGCGCGCTCACGACGCCGCGCACGATCACCGCTTTCTGCGCGCGCTGCGGCGCGAGCCGGTCGACATGACACCGATCTGGATCATGCGCCAGGCCGGGCGTTATCTGCCCGAATACCGCGCGACGCGTGAACGCGCCGGCAGTTTTCTTGCCCTCGCGAAAACGCCGGAACTCGCCTGTGAAGTCACCCTGCAGCCGCTGGCGCGTTTCGAGCTGGATGCGGCGATCCTGTTCTCGGACATCCTGACGATTCCCGATGCAATGGGTCTTGGTCTGCATTTCGTTGACGGCGAAGGTCCGAAGCTGCGTCATCCACTGCGCAGCGCTGCCGACATCGCAAAACTGCATGTACCCGATCCGGAAACGGATCTTCGCTACGTAATGGACGCGGTTCGCCTGATCCGGCGCGAGCTCAACGACCGCGTGCCGCTGATCGGCTTCGCCGGCAGTCCATGGACGCTGGCGTGCTACATGATTGAAGGCGAAGGATCGTCGAACTTCTCGCGCGCCAAAGCGCTCGCGCTGGACGAACCGGCGACCATGCATCGGCTGCTCGAGACATTGGCAAAATCAGTGGCGGATTATCTCGCTGCGCAAGCGGCGGCCGGCGCTCAGGCGTTGATGGTGTTCGACACCTGGGGCGGCTTGCTGGCACCGG
>JBDUED010000209.1:0-3309 GCA_040002595.1 Dokdonella sp.
GCAGCCGCGATGACGACACGGGCATTCATGCTGTGGGAGTGGCGGCAGCCGCGATGACGACACGCGCATTCATGCTGTGGGAGCGGCGGCAGCCGCGATGACGACACGGGCATTCATGCTGTGGGAGTGGCGGCAGCCGCGATACGAGTGTGCGGAAATGAAAAAACATCGCGCCTTGCGGCGCTTGCTGCGTTGCCTCACCCGCGATTCATCAACGGCACCAGTTTCCACCAATTGGTTGGGTACTTCGGCCAGTTGCCACTGAAATAGGCATGGTTCGGGTAGTTGAGCTTGAGCACACGCTCCGCATCGTCGGCGAGCTTGGCCTGGCCCAGCTTCTTGTAACTTTCGACCATGACGGCAAGCGCATCGCCGGCCTGCGGTGACTGCGGATAGGTTTCGATAACCGATTTGGCCCGATTGGCCGCAGCCACGTAGGCGTTGCGCTTGAGGTAGAACAGCGCGATGTTGAGATCCGATTGCGCCATCATGTTGCGCAGGTAGAGCATGCGCTGGCGTGCGTCACTGCTGTAACGGCTCTGCGGATAGCGGCTCAGCAGCGCTCCAAAATCGTCAAATGCCTGGCGCATGTTGCCCTGGTCGCGCTTGGTCATGTCCGAGCCAACGTAGCGCTCCAGAAATCCGGCCGAGCGATTGAAGTTGATCAGGCCGCGCAGGTAGTACGCATAATCGACATGACGGTGCGTGGGATAGGTCTTGATGAAGCGGTTGATCGTCGAGTACGCATCATCGGGTTTGTTGGATTTGTACTGCGCGTAAGCGAGATTGAGTTGCGACTGCTCGGTGTACGGACCAAACGGGAAACGCGCGACCAGACGCTCGAATGCGCGCGCGGCATATTCGTTGTTGCCAACGTTGATCGCCTCGACGCCTTTCTGATACAGCTCTGCGACGGGCAGCGTATCGATCGGATCGCCCTTCTTGCCGCGGTGAAAGATCGAACAACCGGCGAGCGCGACGATCAGCGCGAGCACAGCGGCGCGGGAAACGAAACGAAAAACAGGGGAGACTCGCATGCGGGTGGCAGGCTCTGCGATGATGAGACGGATGGGTGAACCCGGGCGGAAACACATGCGGCACCGGGGTGACCCGGCTCCGTGCCCTGGAATGAATCGCAAGGAGTCGCCGCAGGTTCGCGTCGCGCTCCAATCCGGGATCATACCCCGAACCTTGCCCGCGCCCAAACGCATCCCTTTATTGACGAGATCATGACCGAGCCGGAATCCCGCCTGAACGCCACCGTCCCGCCCCAACTGGCGGGGCGCCGCTTCGACCAAGCCCTGGCTGAACTGTTTCCCGACTATTCGCGCTCGCGCCTGACCGCGTGGGTCAAGGCGGGCGCGATTCTGCTCGATGGCGAGACGGTGGCGCCGCGGCAGATCCTGCGCGGTGGCGAAGAAATCGAACTTCGCGTGCAAATGGAACGCGAGATCGGCGCACTCGCCCAGGACATCGCATTGGACATCCGCCACCAGGATGCCGACGTGATCGTGGTCAACAAGCCGGCCGGGCTGGTCGTGCATCCGGGCGCCGGCAATCACGACGGCACCTTGCAGAATGCGCTGCTGTTTCACGATCCGAAGCTCGCGTTGATTCCGCGCGGCGGCATCGTGCACCGGCTCGACAAGGACACCTCGGGCCTGATGGTCGTTGCGCGCACGCTGCGCGCGCATACGTCGCTGGTCGAACAGTTGTCGGCACGGGCGGTGCATCGCCAGTACGCCGCGATCGTGTACGGATCGATGATCGCCGGCGGCCGCGTCGATGCACCGATCGGTCGCCATGCGCACGACCGATTGAAGCAATCGGTGCGCGACGACGGCCGCGACGCGGTCACGCATTACCGTGTGCGAGAGCGTTTCCGCGCCATGACCCTGGTCGAATGTCGTCTTGAAACCGGAAGGACGCATCAGATTCGCGTGCACATGGCGCACGTGCGCCATCCGCTGCTCGGCGATTCGCAATACGGCGGCTTGCTCAAACTGCCCAAGGGCGCCAGCCCCGAGTTCATCGCTGCGCTGCGCGCATTCAAGCGTCAGGCCCTGCACGCCGAGCGCCTGGAATTCCTGCACCCGAAGACAGGCAAGACCATTGCGGTCGAGGCCGAAAGGCCGGCGGATATGGAATCGCTGCTGGCAGCTTTGCGCGAGGACATGCGCAACCACGCCGCGTAGCGCACTGGCGGGACCTGTGCGGTCGCCGCGTGACCGCTGCGTCCGTGGGAGCGGCGTCCGTGGGAGCGGCGGAAGCCGCGATGCCTTTTGCTTTTACTTACCGGTACAAAAACATCGCGGCTTCCGCCGCTCTCACAATCGCCTGCATGACGATGATGACTAATACCTGGATCACACCCGACTGGCCCGCACCACCGCGCGTATGCGCGGCGGTGACAACGCGTTGGATGCACGGCCGCTCGCTGCCGCCATTCGACTCGTTCAATCTTGGCTCGCGCTGTGGGGATGATCCCGCCGCGGTCGCCACGAATCGCGCTGCGCTGGTGCCGCTGCTGGATCTCCCGACAGCGCCATGCTGGCTGCGCCAAGTGCATGGGATCGGTGTGTTCGATGCCGAGGAATCGACTCCCGGTCATCCCGAACCCGACGCCGATGCAGCGATTGCACGCGGACGTGGCGTTGTGCTGTCGGTGTTGACTGCCGATTGCCTGCCGATTCTTTTTTGCAGCGACAACGGCGCTGCGATCGGCGTCGCCCACGCCGGCTGGCGCGGCCTTGCGGGCGGCGTCATCGAAGCGACGCTTGCGCGATTGGGCGTCGGTTCGTCGCGTGTGCTCGTGTGGCTAGGTCCAGCCATTGCGGCCACCTCATATGAAGTGGGTGACGAGGTGCGCGCGGCATTTGTCGACGACGACCCTCACGCTGCGTTGGCGTTCACCCTGACGCGCCCCGGACATTGGCGCTGCGATCTGTACGCTCTGGCGCGGCGGAAATTGGCTCTCGCAGGGGTTGAACGCGTACACGGAGGAGGCTGCGACACTTTTTCGGATGCGCGTTTTTACTCCTATCGCCGCGCGGGCGAAACCGGGCGTTTTGCGACCCTGATCTGGCAAACATGATTGGACGCTGCCGATGCGGGCACCCCAACCTTGGTGCCGGTGCAGGCGCAAGGGCGTTTTCGCGGCATACCGGTGCGCTTGCAAGCCGAGCCTTGAACGGCGCGGTTTCCGGTCCCAAATCGCAGCCATAACCGGCCGGCGTCGCGATACGCGACGCGGGATGCCGCCATCCGGAGACTCAAATCATGCGCATGGACAAACTCACTTCGCGTTTT
>JBDUED010000210.1:0-3268 GCA_040002595.1 Dokdonella sp.
CCTGTCCGCTGGTCACCAAGGTGCACATGGAAGTCGCGCGCCACGGCAAGGCCGGCCGCGACGTTGTGCTGATCGGTCACGCCGGGCATCCGGAAGTCGAAGGCACCATGGGTCAGTGGGACGCGGCCAACGCCGGCGCGATCCATCTCGTCGAGACCGTCGGCTGCGTGGCGCATTTGACGCCGCGCAATCCCGAACAGATTGCCTTTGCGACGCAGACGACGTTGTCGATCGACGACACCCGCGCAGTCATAGAAGCATTGCAACAACGCTTTCCAGCCATCGTCGGCCCGCGCCATGACGACATTTGCTATGCGACGCAAAACCGCCAGGATGCCGTGCGCCGCCTGGGCCAGCAATGCGACCTTGTACTCGTGGTCGGATCACCGAACAGCTCCAATTCGAATCGTTTGCGGGAACTGGCCGGGAAACAAGGCGTGCCGGCCTACCTCATCGACGGCGCTGCCGACATCCGACCCGAATGGCTCGAAAACCGCAGCCGAATCGGTGTCACCGCCGGGGCTTCGGCACCGGAAAGTCTGGTCCGTGACGTGATCGAGCACCTGCTTGAAGCGGGCGCTACCGGCGTCTCCGAACTCGATGGCGAGCCGGAGAATGTGACGTTTGCGCTGCCCAAGGAGCTGAGATTGCGCGTGCTTGGGTAGGGCGTGGTTGACGCCAGCGGATCATCCGCGTTCTATTTCGCCGATCGTGTAGAACAATACTTTGGTACAAAGCTGCATAAGACGCTCCGGACTAGCAACTCCGCAGGTCGTGACTACAAAGAGCATCGCCAACCCGGGACCGTCACGGATTGCTGGGCGTGGCTTGGAGCGATCTGATGTCGTTTTACCAAACCAGGCACTCGATGAGGGGCTTGAAAAAATTCAGCTGGCGCGAGTTTCCGAGCGTAGACTAAGGCTTCCATCACGCGTAGTTGGGCGAGCGCCGCCCTTGCCCAGGACGCATGGCTTTCATCTTCGCAAAACAGCCAAAATCCGCGATTCAGGCCGGCGCCACTTTGATCGAAGTGCTCGTGACTGTCGCGGTCACGAGTATTGGTCTGCTTGGAATGGCAGGCTTGATGGCGGTATCGGCGAAGATCAATCATCGGGCGTATCTGGACACACAAGCGGGATTCATCGCTCAGGCATTGATCGAGTCGATGCACATCAATGCAGCGGCTGTGGCCGAGGGTCGATACGATGGCGCGTTTACGCAGGACGCCTTGCACGTCAGTGCATGCGCGACGCGCGGCTGCTCGCCCACCGAGCGCGCCGCCTATGATCGAATGCGTTTCGCGCGGGCATTGCGCTACATCCTGCCTGACGCCAGTGCGGCGTTGAAATGCACGGATGAGACGGCGGCAGCGAGCGCAGACCAGCGCTATAACGGCATCTGCAGGTTGCAGATCGACCGTTCCCAGCGCACTTCGCATGGTGACGCGGGCGGTGCGCGCGCGCTGGTGTGGATCTTCCAGCCGTAATGGCCGCTGCCGGCGCACCGTCCAGCTACTCGCCGCATTCTTCCAATGCGCCGATGTCACACGGCTTTTCGCTTATCGAGCTGATGGTTGCGTTGCTGCTGGGCGTGTTGCTCATCGAAGGAATTGCGGTACTGATTTCGCAAACCCATCGCGTCAATTCGATCCAGGCGGCGGTTGCCCGACTGCAGGAAAACGGACGCAGTGGATTGCAGGCGCTGGTCGAGGACCTGCGCCGAGCCGCACACATGCCGTGCGGATCGCGCATGCGCCCGCTGGTGTATGCCGACGCATTGGCCGCGCATATTGCTGGGGTTCCCGTTGCAGCCAACGCGCCCGCTGGCTGGCCTGCCGATACCCCGTATCCGCTCAGCCGCAGTCTTTTCATCCACGGACATACCTGTGCGGGGACCACCTGCACGCCGGCCATCACCGCCGAACAGGAACTGCCGCCAGTTGGCCTCAATGTCGGTGAACGAGTCATCGGAACCGACGTGCTGACCGTGCGTTCCCTGCACGGCAGCGGTTGGGCCATCGATGCGACGATTCCTGCGCAGGCGTGCGACACGCACCCTGCGCTGGCCACGCTCACGCTGCGCGCAACGCCCAGCAACGACGCGCCTGCGACGTTCACTCCCGGCCATCTTGCGTTGCTGGCCAATTGCTCTGCCGGTGAGATCTTCAAACCACAGGTGCGCGACAACGCACTGCAGCCGCTGCGCGAACAGTGGGGTCAGCCGGCCTGTTTCCCTGCGGATTCGCAGACCCGCGTCTTCGATCTGGATACGCAGCTGCAGACGTCGGTGTATTACCTGCAATTGAAATCGCGGGCGGGTAATCGCGGAGTGGCGGCGCCCGTGCTCGTGCGGCGCACAAACGGCGTGTCCACCATTCTCGCCGAGGGCGTGGAGCGTCTCGATTTCAGGTATTCACTGATTGACGCGGCCGAGGCCGCGCACTGGTTGACCGCGGCCGAGGTCGATCAGGCAACGGACAGCAATGGCGTTGCGCTGACATGCAAGACGGCGCAAGCCGCCAATGCCACGCGGCCATGCGACTGGTCAGATATCAATGCAGTCGATATTTCGATGCTGGTCAACAGCGTCGATGAACTGCCACCTGACCCAAGCGCGCATGCCTGGGCGTATCACTACGCGATCGATGGCGAAAAGCCGCAATCACCGGCTCGAGTGATGCCCGTCACCGATTTGCCGGCGGGGCGCATGCAGCGACGCGAATTCCATTCCGTCGTTGCTTTGCGGGACATGACGCCATGATCGCGCGCGCTTGCACGGGGTGTGCATCGTCGCGTCGTCAGCGCGGCGCGGTGTTGTTCGTGTCGATCATCGTTGTGCTCGCGCTGTCCTTGATCGCGATCACCGCGGCAAACACGTCGTTGGTGGAAGGAAGGATGGCGAGCGACGCACGCAGCATGCAGCTTGCCGCATTCGCTGCCGACAGCGCGTTGAATGAAGCACGTGCGCGAATTTCCGATGTGTCAGCCGCGCACGGCGCCGCGCACGCATGTTCGTATCTTCGCTGCGTGATCCGCAGCCCAACCGCGCCCGCCGAAGCTGCGCAGTTCATGGACACACCAGAAGCCATATCGGCGACGACACCGTTTCGCGTGGACCTTGCGAAATTGAGCGGTGGCGACGAGAGCGCCCGCCTCGCCGAATCGCCCAGCTACGTTATCGAGGATCTGGGGAAATCCACGCCTTTTCCCAAGGGCGACTCGGCGCCCGGTGAGGCACCGCATGCCTTTCACATCATTGCGCGCGGCGT
>JBDUED010000211.1:0-3267 GCA_040002595.1 Dokdonella sp.
TATCGACGGATCGAGGTATCCAGTTCTTCGAGGATGCCGCGGTAGTCGATCAACAGGCCGTACTGCTTTTCCTCGTGCAGCCGGTTCACGCGCGCGATGGCCTGGATCAGGTTGTGTTCCTTCAACGGCTTGTCGATATAAAGCACCGCGTTGCGCGGCTCGTCGAAGCCGGTCAGCAGCTTGTCGACGACGATCAGGAGATCCGGAGCGCCATCGGTCGCGAAGTCCTCGATCACCTTGCGCTCCCAGGCCTGCGCATCCTCGCCGACATGATGTTTCCACCACTGCTGCACTTCGGGCACTTCGGACTCATCCACGTCTTCGTGACCTTCGCGCGTATCCGGCGGGGAGATCACCACTGCGGCGCTCACCAAACCCGTCGCCATCAGGTGCTTGTGGTAGCGCACCGCGGACAGCTTGCTGTCGGCCGCCACCTGCCCCTTCAGCCCCATGTCCAGCGCCTTGATGTTGGCGTTGAAGTGCGCCGCGATGTCCCAGGCAATCAGCTCGATGCGATTGTCCGAACCGTAGATGGCGCCCTTGTTCTCGAACTTGCGCTTCAGGTCGGACTTCTGTTTTTCGGTCAGGTTGCCAGTAATCCGCTCGAACCAGTTGTCGATCGCCTTGGCGTTGACGGTGAGCTCGGGTTTGCGTTCCTCGTATAGCAGGGGCGCAACGGTCTGATCCTCCACCGCGCGCTGCATCGTGTAGGCGTGGACGATGGGTCCGAACTTGTTGGTGGTCTTGTCCTGCTTCAGCAAAGGCGTGCCGGTGAAGGCGACGAAGGCCGCGTTCGGCAGCGCCTTGCGCATGCGTTCGTGGTTCTCGCCACCCTGGCTGCGGTGGCCTTCGTCGATCAGCACGACCATGTCTTCGGTCGGGTTGTAGCACTCAGGCTGCTTCGAAGCGGTGTTGAACTTGTTGAGAATGGTGAACAGGATGCGCTCGCTGCCCTTGCCGATGCGCAGCGCCAGCTCCTTGCCCGATCGCGCCTTGGCCTGCTCGCCATCGCGCCGGGTGGCAATGGCCGAGCCAAACGCGCCGCTGTCGACGAAGGTGCCGGACAACTGCTTTTCAAGATCCACGCGATCGGTGACCACCACGATGCGGCATTGCTTCATCGACGGGTGCAGCAACAGCGCCTTGCACAGGAACACCATCGTCAGCGACTTGCCCGAACCCGTGGTGTGCCAGAGCACGCCGCCGAGGCGACCACCATCCGGGCGGCGACCGTTGATGCGCGCGATCAAGGCCTTGATGCCGAACACCTGCGGATAGCGCGCAGCGATCTTGCCGAACTTGCGGTCGTAGAGCAGGAACAGGCGCACGAATTCCAGCAGTCGATCGCGCTGCAAAAGTCCCGCGAGCAGGCGGTCCTGATCGGTGACCAGCTCCGGCTGCGACCACAACATTTCGAAATAGGCGCGAGTGGCGGCCGGCTTGTCGGCGAACAGCGCGTTGCGCTGCTGCGCATCCAGCGGTGCCGACTTGATGCGTGTGAGTTCTGATTCGGGCATCAGCTCCTCGCGCCAGCGCGACCAGAACTTCTTCGCCGTGCGCGTCGTGCCATAGCGGCCGTCGCTGCCATTGATCGACAGCAACAACTGCGAATAGACGAACAGCGCCGGGATCTCGTCGTTCTTCTGGTTGCGCAGATGCTGGCTGATGCCGACCTCGAGCGGATCCTTGCCGTGCGTGGTCGGGTCGGGGCGCTTGGCCTCGATCACCACCAGTGGCAGACCGTTGACGTAACCCACGATATCCGGCCGACGCGTGTGCGTGCCATCCGCGCTGGCGACTTCCATCTCCTCGGTGACATGGAATGTATTCTGCGAAGGATCGTTCCAGTCGATCACCGCGATCGTCGCCGCATGGCGCTTGCCGTCGATGAACTCGGTGACCGTGATGCCCAGGCACAGCTTCTCGTACAGCTTCTCGCTCGCGCCCAGCAGCCCTTCGTTGAGACCGGGTGCCGACAACTCGCGCACGATCTGCTCGATCGCATTGGCCGACAGAGGATACGAAGTTCCCTTGTACTCGAAGCGTCGCTGCTGCAGCACCGCGATCAGCTCGGCGCGCAGGATCAGCTCGCGCGTGCTGCCACGCTTGGCGAGGCAATCGACCTTGGACAGGAACTCCCAGCCCAGCGACATCAACGTTTTCAGCGCGGGGATATGGCTGCTGTATTGCTCGCGGGGCTCGGGGGTCACTAATGCATCCTCACGCCACAGAGTCGAACGTGGCACGGCCGTTGCTCATGAGGATCTGCTGCATTAGAGCCAGTTTTTCCTTGCGCAATGCCGCCAATTGGCGCGACGCAGCGTCGACTTCGGCGGTGGCATCATCAAGGATCGCGGCGATACCTTCTTGCTCACAGATTGGCGGAATATTGAAAGGCCATCTGAGCCATCGTTCCGCCCTGAAGATCATCTTTTCAACATGCACGCCGACGCTCGAGTGAAAACACGTTTGCTGAAAGTACTTCAATTCCGATAGGTATCTCAGAAAGCGCATATTCAGCCCTTCGTTGGCAGTGAATGCGATGTATTCATTTGAAACAATAGCTCCATCGAGTTCGGACGGAACAATGCCGCATGCGCCATGCACGATCTGACGCCTTGAGATCAGGAAGTCTCCCTCTCTGATATAGAATTGTGTGGCTGTCTTGATTTCTGATCCTCGCAATACGCTCCGTTGCTGCACGCCGCCACGCGACCGTTTTACCGTAACGAGGGTGTACTGACGATCCTGCTCTAAGTCGACAGGACGCCTGACCTCACTCAGGTAAAGGCCTAGACACCTACGCTGCCAGCCCCTCGGCGTAGGCTGCAATCGCGGAATTCCGGGTTGTACAGATTCAGGAAAACTTCCTTTATTTTCCTGACTGTCGATCGTGGCAGGTTCGAGACGTGGCACTTTGATTGTTTGGCGCCGTGGCTTCTGGAGGAACTGACCATCTAGTAGTCCATAGAAGAGTCCAAGTCTCTGTCGAACAAGGTTCTTGAGCATCTTTTCAACGACCATGATTGACTTGTCCCAAGCAACCAGAGCAGCAGCAAATTTCTTCTGTTCTTGGATCGCTGGAACGGTCGTCGGAATACGCGCGAAGTCTCTGTAGTAGAGCCGCAACCTGTCCGCGGTTAGGCCATACGAATAGGCCCAGAACAGATAGATCATGCGTTGCGACTTAAATAGATATGACGCAAAGCGAGAGCTTGGTCTCAAGAGTCAAGTGCAACACGTTTTGAGAAATCCACAAATTCCCTT
>JBDUED010000212.1:0-3179 GCA_040002595.1 Dokdonella sp.
GATTCCATCAACATGCGCCAGCCCTGGCCGATCTGTGCACGACCGCCGATGATCGCCTCATCAAGCGGCACGAACACGTCGCGGCCGACAATCGGGCCATTCTGGAACGGCACACCCAGCGGATCGTGACGCAGGCCGATCTGCACCCCGGCAGTGTCGCGCGGGATCAATGCGCAGGTGATGCCGCAATCGAGCGTGTCGCCAATCAGTTTGTCCGGATCCTTGAGGCGGAACGCAAGACCGATCAGGGTCGCGACCGGCGCCAGCGTGATGTAGCGCTTGTTCCAGTTCAGCCGCAGACCCAGAACCTCAGTTCCGTCGATGGTGCGCTTTTCCACAATGCCTTCCGATTGCGTGGCCGCCGCATCGGATCCCGCTTCAGGCCCGGTCAACGCAAAGCACGGAATTTCGTCGCCACACGCGAGCCGTGCGAGGTAACGCTGCTTTTGCGCTTCGGTGCCGTAATGCAGCAGTAGTTCGCCCGGCCCGAGCGAGTTGGGCACCATCACCGTGACCGCGGCGGTTACCGAGCGGCTCGCGATGCGCGTGACCACGCGCGAATGCGCGAGCGCGGAGAAACCCAGACCACCGTATTCCTTCGGGATAATCATGCCGAAGAAACGTTTTTCCTTGATGAATTCCCAGACTGGCGCGGGCAGGTCGCGCTGCTGGTAAATCTCCCAATCGTCGACTAGCCGGCACAACTGCTCGGTCGGGCCATCGAGAAACGCCTGCTCTTCGGCATTCAGTGGCCGCGGCTGGAAATCCAGCAACTTGCGCCAGTCGGGCATGCCGGCAAACAGATCGCCATCCCACCACACCGTGCCCGCTTCCAGCGCGATGCGTTCGGTCGGCCCCAGTCGCGGCAGCACTTTGGCGAACAGCGGCATCACGAAACGCGAGACGAGCTGGCGACGCAGCGGCGCAAATCCGGACACGATCGCCAGCACCGTCAACGCGATTGCACAGGCCATGAACAGCGACGGATGCGCGATGCCGGTCACACGCCAGCCAAGCAGCCAGACGCCTGCGGCCGCGATCCAGCCGAGGAAGCCCAATCCGCGAAACGCGAGGGCGAGAAACACCAGCAGGGCGATGACGATGGTCACAAGCATGGCTGCACGCGCAGGATCAAGACGGATGCTCGATTATGCGCTGTGCCGCTGGTTGACCAACGCACGTGAGCCAAAGCGTGCGTCCAACCGGTCAAGGAGTTTGCCTTCTGGGAGTGCAATTTTCAGCGACGGCTTCGATTGAACGCGCGACCTCGGCGCGCACATGCCGACTATAATCGTATGCGTACCGGAGGCTGGATGAAGAGCAAGAACGACATCGTCGCAAACTGGCTGCCGCGCTACACCGGAACGCCGCTCGACGCGTTCGGCGAGCATATTCTGCTGACCAATTTCGGCCACTACGTGGAGCTGTTCGCCGACTGGTACAGCGTGCCGGTGATCGGTCGCGACAAGCCGATGCCCAATACCACGGCCGATGGCATCACCCTGATCAATTTCGGCATGGGCAGTCCCAACGCGGCGACGGTGATGGATCTGCTCGGCGCAATTGCGCCCAAGGCCTGCGTGTTTCTCGGCAAGTGCGGCGGTCTGAAGCGAAAAAACCAGCTGGGCGACCTGGTGTTGCCGATCGCGGCGATCCGCGGTGAAGGCACCTCCAACGATTACCTGTTGCCCGATGTGCCGGCACTGCCGGCGTTCCAGTTGCAGCGCGCAGTGTCGACAATGATTCGTGATCTGGGCCACGATTATTGGACCGGCACGGTCTACACGACCAACCGCCGTGTGTGGGAACATGACGCGGCATTCAAGGAACATCTGCGCAAGACGCGCTGCATGGCGATCGACATGGAAACGGCAACGATTTTCGCCGCCGGGTTTGCCAACCATATTCCGACCGGCGCCTTGTTGCTGGTATCCGATCAACCAATGATTCCCGAAGGCATCAAGACCGAGCTCAGTGACCGACTGATTACCACCAAGTTTGTCGAGGCGCATATCAAGGTCGGCATCGAGGCGCTCAAGCTGGTGCGTCGCAACGGGCGCAGCGTCAAGCATCTGCGCTTCGAGGAAGACCTCGACGACCCTCCCGCGCAGGATTGATTCAATGCCACGCCACATACAGCCGCAACGCCCGCGTCATCACGAAACCCATCGCAGCAAGCGCAGTGGCTGGTTGCGCGCAGCCGTGCTCGGCGCCAACGACGGCATCCTTTCGACCGCCGGAATCGTGGTCGGCGTGGCCAGCGCGCAAACATCGAAGAAAGCCGTGCTACTGGCCGGCATTGCCAGCCTGATTGCCGGAGCGCTGTCCATGGCGGCCGGCGAGTATGTCTCGGTGCGGTCGCAAGCGGATACCGAACAGGCTGATCGGGAACTCGAAAAGAGCGAACTTGCCGGCGATCCGCACGGAGAACACGAGGAACTGGTCAACATCTACGTCGGCCGCGGACTTGAGCGCGAGCTGGCACAAAAGGTAGCCGATCAGCTGACCGCGCACGATGCGCTCGGCGCGCATTTGCGCGACGAACTCGGCTTGTCGGAAACTTTCCGCGCGCGCCCGCTGCAGGCGGCGCTGACTTCGGCGATGACGTTCGCTGGCGGTGCATTGCTGCCGCTGTTTGCAACCCTGGCCGCGCCCGCGTCGCATCTGCCGGCGGTGGTTGCTGCCGTTGCGCTGGCAGCGCTGGCGATACTGGGTGCGCTCGCTGCATGGGCCGGCGGTGCCTCCCCCGTCGCAGGCTCGATGCGCGTACTGTTTTGGGGTGCATTGGCGATGGTGGTTACCGCGTCCATCGGCCAACTGTTTGGCAGCGTCTAGGGTCTGCACCCATCGCGCCTGCGCAGCGTTTGTCGTGTCGGGATATTTGCCTGGAACACAGGCGTGGTGGGAGCGGCGGAAGCCGCGATGCTTTTTGTCTTTCAGTTGTCCCGAGCGGAACCTCGCCGCTTCCGCTGCTGCCACCCAAAAACACCGCTGCCCGATCAGCGGCGCTGCCGATCTTGCCGCCAATCAATAGCGGGGCACCGTCGGATCGATTTGGATCGACCACGCCTCGATCCCGCCCTCGACGTTGTAGACATCGCGGAAACCATGATCGTGGAAATGCTCGGCCGCGTTGCGGCTCGCATTACCGTGATGGCAGATGAACGCGAGCGGCGTGT
>JBDUED010000213.1:0-3173 GCA_040002595.1 Dokdonella sp.
CGCTGATCGAAGGCGAGCATCGGCGACGCATCCGCGATACCGAGGAAGGCCGCCATGCGTCGCGTCTGTCCTTCGGTATCAGCGACAAGATCCTCATATCGGCAGACCAGTACGTTCGGTTGGAACACCTCGACATGGCGCAGCCAGACCTGCATCGCCTCGACATAGGCGCGTGCCAGCCTTTCCAGCGTCGCGCTGGCTGCGATCAGGATGCTGGAGCGAAAGTTCTGCATGTAGCAACTCAAGATCACATCGCAGGGATGGCGAATGGCAAGCACATGTCGGGCGGCCGGATATAACCGTTGGATCAGCGGCAGCCAGAGCATGTTCAACGGATTCTTGTCGACCAGTTGCGCCTCCCAGCGGCGTTGGATTTTTTCCGACACCAATCCGAGATAGCGTTTGCGCAATTCGTCGCAATCCAGTTGTCGCAGCACGCCGAGGTCGTCCAGCACAGCGCGATTGTGTCGGCGCAGGGTGTCTGCGAGGCGGTCGAAGAATGGATTCTCGTCCATCGACTGCAAGCCTGGATGCGCATCGAGCATTTGTTCGAGCAGTGTGGTTCCCGAACGCGGAAACCCGACAATGAAGACAGGCGAATTGGCGCCGTCCGGCGCGCTCAATGAGGGCCATGCTAGGTAGGCATCAGCGGATACTTCGATAAGGGCGGCAGGCAACGCGCGCGCGTCCGCCGCGAAATCCTCGGGATGGGTCGCTTGCGAATCGCGCACTTGCAGCGCATGCGCGATAGACAAGGCCTGCATCGCGGGCTCGCTCTCGCCCAGCTTGTCGCACGCTTCGGCAAGTTTGAAATAGTGGGAGGTATCGTGTTCGTTGCGCGGGCCCGATTGCTCCAGCAGAGTGCGAGCCCCGCTCGCATTGCCACGCCGCAGCATCAGCGTGGCCAGTACATGATCGGCCTCGCGGCGGGTCGAATCGGCCGCGGCCGAACCCATCACGGCAACCGAGCGCGCCAAAGCTTCGGCCTCGTCGAGCCGGTTCATGCGCTCGTAGATACTGGCCAGAAACGCCCTAGCGTCAGGGTCTTGCGGTTGGCTGCGAACGAGATCCTCGACCAGTTGCTGGGCGCCGCGGGCGTCACCCATCAACAATAGAAGACGCGCCAGTTCGCTTTGCAGCGCTGCATCGTTGAGCGGCAACCACTGGCGCCACGGCTTCAAAAGGTCCTCGGCACCGTGGAAATCCTGGCACAGGGAGCATGCGCGGGCGGCATGAATGCGCGCTTGGGGAAGATCGCGATCGAGATCGAACGCATCGAGCAGGGTTTCGCGGGCGGCGCTGTAATCGTGGCGATCGAGCAGCAGCAAGCCCAGGCCGATGAACGGACCGGGATTGTGCGGATCAAGCCGGATGGCTTGCCGAAAGGCCGCTTCGGCTTTTTCGGCGGCGCCGGTTTCGCGCAACGCCGTGGCGAAATTGCTCCAGTGCACGCTGTTGTCGGGAAACAGTGCGGTCAGTCGCGCGTACGCGTCGATCGCTTCGTCCGACCGCTGCTGTACGTGCAGGCTGATGGCAAGGATGGCGAGCAGATCTTCTTGCGCAACGTCATCGTTCAATTGCGCTCGTGCGAGGCGCTCGACATGCGCCCAATCGCCGCTGCGCATCGCAGCGGAAATCGACGTCAGATCAGGTGGACTCATCGTCATCATCGAACTCAAAAAAAAGACCGCGCGGGAAACCCGCGCGGTCCGAGATTACAGCGTAAGACTTTTCTTAGAACTTGACCGTCACACGACCCCAGTAGTAGCGGCCCATCAGATCAAAGTCCGACGGATCGGTGTTCGCGTTCAGCGTGTTGTTCGCATACAGGAACGGCGGCTGCTTGTCGCCCACGTTGTTCACGCCCAGATCGATACGCGTGTTGATCGGCTCGATGTTGTAGCCGAACTGGATGTCGTTGTACGTCGTTGCACCGTGCTTGTACTGCAGACCATGGATCGTGCAGTAGTCGCCGTAGTAGCAGGTGCCCGCCGGGAACACGTCCTGCGACGGCGACTGCGAACCCATGCGGTAGCGACCGATGTAACGCATCGACCATGACGCGTCGAACGAACCCATCTGCCAGCCCACCTGGGTGGTTGCGCGCCAGCGCGGGAACAGGCAAACGCCACCACCGGCACCCGGGCAGGCCGCGGCCTGCGACGAACCAAACGGCAGGAAATGACCTGCGTAATGGTAGATCTGGTTGCCTTCCGTGCCTGGCGCCGTGTTGATGTCGTAGTTCTTCATGTAGGTCGCATTGAGCGACAGATTGAAGCGACCAAACGAGAACTCCGGCAGACGGTAGTTCAACGCGAAGTCGGTACCTGCCACATCCACGCGACCGAGGTTGCCGGTCGGCTCGACGATATTGTCGATCTGGCCTGCGTTCGGACCACCGGCAAAGCGGTGGATCAGCGGGCAATACGCGAGATTGCCGTTTGAGCACAGATTCAGCACGCTTTGCGCACCGACGCCGGTGATGTTGTTGATCAGGTACAGGCGCCAGACGTCCGCGCTGACCGACAGGCCTTCGAGCCAATGCGGGTCGTACACCACGCCGAAGTCGAACGACTTGCCGAACTCAGGACCGAGGGGGAAGCCGGCATAGGCCGATCCCGACGCGATACCGTTGCTCTGCAGGTTCTGCTGCACATCGTGGTTCTGGAAGCTGCCATCGGTCGGCACATTCACGCATGCCGGATTGCCGCCGCCGGTGTAGCCGTTGCAGGGATCGCTCGACAGCTTCGGTGCATCGCTGGTGGCACCTGCGAACACGTCGCCAACCGTCGGCGCACGGAACACCTTGGACACCGTGCCGCGCAGCAGCAGGTCTTCAATCGGACGCCATTCCAGCGCGAGCTTGGTGTTGTTGGTGCTGCCGAAGGTGCTGTACTTGGAGTAGCGATCGCCAACGGTCAGGTTCAAGGCATGCACGAACGGCATATCCTTGAGGATCGGCACGAACAGTTCCGCATACGCTTCCTTGACGTTGTAACCACCCTGCAGGGCCGACGCGCACTGGCTACCGAGAATACAGGTGCCGGTGTTGCCGTCGAGGATCAGCGAGGTATCGACATTGGAGTGCGTATATTCGGTGCGGTAGTTGGCACCGACTGCGAGCTGCACGCTGCCGCCCGGCAGATCGAACAGCGGACCGTTCAAGTCGAGGC
>JBDUED010000214.1:0-3145 GCA_040002595.1 Dokdonella sp.
GGTCCATGGGCTGGGAACGCTAATCTGCCGCTCGCCGAAGGGCTCGAAGGGGCGTTATAAGCGGACATGGCCCGACCTTGGTCGGTGAGCTTGCGCTTTTTCTTGGCGAGGATTTACCGGAGCCTGGATGTGCATCAGAACATTCGACGGGCGCGCAAGGCGGCGCCGATCGAATGGAAGGCGCATTGGTCCGCGTCTTCACTTCAAGGTACGAGCGAGACAAGGTTGCGCGGCTCAAATGCAAAGAGCACTACGGTGCGGCGTGCTGCGTTTGCGAATTCTCGTTCGAACGGATCTACGGTAAGTTGGGTGCCGGGTTTTCATGTGCACACATCGTTCCCCTGTCAGACATCCGGGTTGAGTACCGGGTGGATTCGATACGTGATTTACGCCCTGTCTGTCCCAACTGTCATTCGATGCTGCATCGTGAACGAGAAACCCTGACCATCGAGGACCTTCGAGCGCAACTCATTCGCCCAACGTGAGTAGAGACGCGTTGCCGCCAGCTGCGGTCGTGTTGATTGTCAGCGTGCGTTCGTTCGCGAAGCGCAGCAGATAATGCGGGCCGCCCGCCTTCGGACCGGTGCCACTGAGATTCTCGCCGCCAAAGGGCTGCACGCCAACCACTGCGCCAATCTGGTTGCGATTGACGTAACAGTTGCCGACCCTGGCGCGGCGCGCGATATGTTCGACGGTGGCGTCGATGCGGCTGTGGATTCCGAGCGTCAGGCCGAAGCCGGTCGCATTGATCGCGTCGATGACCTTGTCCAGTTCGTTCGCCTTCCAGCGCACGACGTGCAGGACCGGCCCGAATACTTCTTGCGTGAGCAGATCGAGCGACGGAATTTCATACGCACGCGGCGCGAAGAACGTGCCGTTTGCCGCTTCGGCTGAAAGCTTCACTTCGTTGATCTTCTTCGCCTCGCGATCCATGCGCGCGCAGTGTTCGACGAGGAATTTTTTCGACGGTTCGTCGATGACCGGGCCGACATCGGTCGCCAGCTTGGCTGGATCGCCGATGACAAGCTCGTTCATCGCGCCGCTGAGCATGGCGATCACCTTGTCGGCAATGTCCTCCTGCACAAACAACACGCGCGCGGCCGAACAGCGCTGGCCGGCGGAATCGAACGCCGAGGCGATGACGTCCTTGACCAGTTGCTCGGGCAACGCCGACGAATCCGCAATCAGCGCATTCTGGCCACCGGTCTCGGCAATCAGCGCAGCGATCGGCGAATTGCGCGCGGCGAGCGTGCGGTTGATCGTCCACGCGGTCTCGGTGGACCCGGTAAAGCAGACGCCGGCGACGGCGGACTTGGTCAGCAGCGTATTGCCGAGCACCGAACCCTTGCACGGAACAAATTGGAGCACCGCTTCGGGCACGCCGGCTTCGTGCAACAGCTTCACCGCCGCGTATCCGATCAGGGTGGTTTGATCCGCCGGCTTGGCGATTACCGCATTGCCGGAGGCGAGACCAGCAGCGATCTGGCCCATGAAGATCGCCAGCGGAAAGTTCCACGGGCTGATGCAGACGAACACGCCGCGGCCACGCAAGAACAGCTGGTTCGATTCACCGGTCGGGCCGGGCAGGTTCTCCGGCGCACCGAACAATTTTCGCGCCATGGCCGCATAGTAGCGACACATGTCGACTGCCTCGCGCACTTCCGAGATCGCGGCCGGGATCGTCTTGCCGGCTTCGCGCACGCACAGCGCAATGAACTCGCCGCGGCGCGCTTCGAGTAGATCAGCGGCATGTTCGAGAATTGCCGCGCGGCTCGCGGCCGGCATGAGATCCCAGTCGACTTGCGCAGCAACGCCGTTCGCAAGCGCTTTTTCGATGGTCGCGGCGTCCGCATTGCGGCTTTCGCCGATCACCTGGCGACGGTCGGACGGGTTGGTGACCGGACGCGCTGCCTCGTTGCTCGTCGCGCCCGGCACCAGTGGCGCGGCGATCCAGGATGCTGGCGCTGCGTTGACCGTGTCAGCGAGGGCTTTGAGTTCATTGTCGTTGGCGAGATTGACGCCCATGGAATTTTTCCTGAATGCAGAATTTGAATTCTGCGCAAGCGCGCCATTGTCAGCGTAGAGAGCAACCGGCAGCGGGATGCGTGGATGCGACTTGGAGGAAAACGCGCGGACCGATTCGCATGGATCGGCGACGAGTTCGTGTATCGACACATCCGCATCGACAATCCGATTGACGAACGAAGTGTTTGCGCCGTTTTCGAGCAGACGCCGCACCAAGTACGGCAGCAAATCCTCGTGACTGCCGACGGGCGCGTAGACACGGCAGGGCACAGCGAGATTTTTCGCGCCGATGACTTCGGCATAAAGATCGGTGCCCATGCCGTGCAGGCGCTGGAATTCGAACGGACGCGCTTGTGCGTGGTGATGGATGGCCGCGATCGTGTGGGCGTTATGGGTGGCGAACTGCGGATAGATCAGATCGCTGCCGGCGTCGAACAGGCGCTTGGCGCAGGCGAGGTAGGACACGTCCGTGTTCGGCTTGCGCGTGAAGACCGGATAGCCGGCGAGGCCGCCTTCCTGTGCGCGCTTGATTTCCGAATCCCAGTAGGCGCCTTTTACAAGGCGCACGCACCAGCGTCGGTTCGCCTTGCGCGCCGTCTCGGCGAGCCAATCGATCACGAATGGCGCACGCTTCTGGTACGCCTGTACCGCAAGGCCAAAACCGTTCCAGCCGGCCAGTGACGCATCGGCGAATACAGCGCCGATCACGTCGAGCGACAGTTCCAGCCGATCGGCTTCCTCGGCGTCGACGGTCATGCCGATGCCATTGTGCAGCGCGCGTTGCGCCAATTCGAGCAGGGCCGGAATCAACTCGTCGTGTACGCGTTCACGCTTGGCAACTTCATAGCGCGGATGCAGGGCCGAGAGTTTCACCGAGATGGATGGCGCATCAAGCACGCTGGCAAACGGCCCGCGTCTACCCAAAGCGTCGATCGCATCCGTGTAGGCGCGGTAGTAACGCTGCGCATCCGCTGCCGTCAGCGCGGACTCGCCGAGCATGTCGTAGGAATAGCGGTACTCCGCGTTGGCCTTTTCGGCGGAACGGTCGAGCGCTTCTTCGATGGTGCGGCCCATCACGAACTGGTGGCCCATGATGCGCATCGCCTGACGCACGGCAAGA
>JBDUED010000215.1:0-3127 GCA_040002595.1 Dokdonella sp.
GATTCATCGAGACGACCGTCGCAATGACCTGCACTTCGTTCTTGAACTCTTCCGGAAACAGCGGACGCACCGGACGATCGATCAGACGCGAGGTCAGCGTCTCCTTTTCGGTCTGGCGTCCTTCACGTTTGAAGAAGCCACCGGGAATGCGGCCGGCTGAATAGAACTTTTCCTGGTAATCGACGGTGAGCGGGAAGAAATCCTGCCCTTCGCGCGCTTTCGCTGCGGCGACTGCGGTGACCAGCACCACGGTGCCGTCCATGCTGACGAGGACTGCGCCACCGGCCTGGCGAGCGATTTCGCCCGTCTCCAGCGTGACCTGATGATTACCGTACTGGAATGACTTGGTTACTTTCGCCACGTTGATATCCTTCCCTCGAGGGAATTTTGAAGAGTCGTCATTCCCGCGAACGCGGAAACCCACGGCTGATTGCAATGGATGCCCGCATTCGCGGGCATGACATCAGGAAAAAAGCGCGAATATTTCTTACCTGCGCAAGCCGAGACGTTCGATCAGCGTCTTGTAGCGATCGCCATCCTTGGTCTTGAGGTAGCCGAGCAGGCGACGACGCTGGTTGACCATCTTGAGCAGGCCGCGACGCGAATGATGATCCTTGGCGTGATCGGCGAAATGTTTGCTGAGGTCTTCGATGCGAGCGGACAGCAGCGCAACCTGGACTTCGGGCGAACCGGTGTCGTTGGGAACGCGACCGTAGTCGGTGATGATCTTGCTGGTTTGTTCGTTGGAGAGCGACATCTCAATGAAATCCTTGAAGCGAAGGCGAGACTTGCGAACGACCACCCGGCCATGGGTGGCGGCAACGGTCTGAAAGAGCCGATCGACGCACCGATCCCTTGAATCCGGATCGGTCGGTTGCAGCGCGATGCGCGTGGTCGTTCGCAAGTCCCGCGAGGTTGGACGGGACGGACAGTTGTGTGAACGCGCCATTTTAGCCGGCACCGGGTGGCCGGAACAAGCAATTCAAGCATCAATGCGCAGATTGAATCCACGCAAGACGCGTAATTTGCCTTCACCGTCACAGTCCACCAAGGCAATCGCGGCACCCGAATCGTCCAATGCGACACAGCGGCCGGCCATCGCCCCACCCAGATTGACGGTTTGTCCCTGACGCAGCCGCAGCGCGGCGGCCGCATCGACGTGCACCGCGGGATAGCCGGCCAGCCCTTGTTCGAGCGGCAACAGGCAGCGTTCCAGAGCTTCCAAGCCGGTTTCAGCGAGGGCGGCAAGTTGATCCAGGCGATACATGTGCGGCGTGCGAAAGGGTGCGACCCACAGCCGTCGTAGGGCTGTCACGTGTGCGCCGCAGCCCAGGCGTTCGCCAAGATCACGGACCAGACTGCGCACATAAGTACCGGAGCCGCATTCGACGTGCAAACGCAGGCGATCGCCGGCATTTTCGATCAGTTCAAAGCGATGGACATCGACTTCGCGCGGCGGAGCCTCAACCGCTTCTCCGCGACGTGCACGCCGATACAAGGGCACGCCGGCCTGCTTGAGCGCCGAATAGATCGGTGGCACCTGAACGATTTTTCCGCTGAGGGTTGCCAGAACCGCATGAATCGCCGCGTCAGCAAGATCGGGCACAGCACGCCGTATGAGCACCTCTCCCTCGGCGTCATCCGTGGTCGTAGTCTCGCCAAGCTGACACTCCGTCTCGTAGGCCTTGCGCGAACCCAGCAGGAGGCCGGCGATCTTGGTCGCCTCGCCGAAACAGAGCGGCAGCAAGCCTGTCGCCAGCGGATCGAGGCTGCCGGTATGCCCGGCCTTGTCTGCGCGGAAAAGATGGCGCACGCGCTGCAGCGCCTGGTTGGAGCTCAGGCCTTGCGGCTTGTCGAGCAGCAGGATTCCGGTGAGATGACGGTCGCAGGGCATGCGCTGAGGCGGATTTGGCGGGGTGGATCAAAGCGAAACCGGAAGACCGCGGGCATCCTGCCCCGTGCCAATTGAAGGCCGTAGGCACACAGCCCATCCTGCGCTTTGCGATTGGCGCAGCGTCGCTGCACCGGAATTATTCTTCGTTTCCTGTTCCCGGCTGCTCACGCAACAGCGATTCGATGCGCTCGCCCTTGTCGACCGAATCGTCGTAGCGGAAGCGCAGTTCGGGCACGCGCCGCAGCTTCATGGAGCGCGAGAGGGCGTGTCGAAATTCCTTCGCCAGCTCGTTGAGCCCCGCGACCGCTTTCTCCTCGTCACCGCCGAGCAACGTCGTCACATAAATCGTCGCACTGTCGAGATCGCGAGTGACCTCGACCTCCGACACGCTGACCGACGGCAGCGCATGCTCGCGCACCGCCGCGTGCACGAGCAACGCGATCTCGCGACGCAACTCGGCGGAAACACGGTCGGAACGCTTGAAGTCTCTTGAGGGCATTGTCTCTGTCGGACTGAGGTTGAGGGCGTAGCGCGAAGGGTTCGGCCTTGGCCTTAAAGCGTTCTGGCGAATTCAATGCGCTCGAAGCACTCGATCTGGTCGCCCGGCTTGACGTCGTTGTACTGTTTGACGCCGATGCCGCACTCCATGCCGTTGCGTACGTCCTCGACATTCTCCTTGAAGCGGCGCAGCGATTCGAGCTCGCCCTGGAAAATCACCGTGTTGTCTCGAAGCACGCGGATCGGCTTGTGCCGCTTGACCGTTCCCTCGATGACCATGCAACCAGCGACCGCACCAAATTTCGAACTGCGGAACACATCGCGTACCTGCGCCACGCCGATGATCTCTTCGCGCACTTCCATGCCGAGCAGACCGGTAGCGACCTGTTTCACCTGATCGATCACGTCGTAGATGATCGAGAAGTAGCGCAGGTCCAGATTGCTGGATTCGATGATGCGTCGCGCCGATGCATCGGCACGCACGTTGAAACCGATGATGACTGCCTTTGATGCCGCAGCGAGGGTCGCATCGGATTCGGTGATGCCGCCGACGCCCGATGCAATCACGTTGACCTTGATCGCATCGGTCGTGATTGCGCTTAGCGATTCGCGCAAGGCTTCCGCCGAACCCTGTACGTCGGCCTTGACCACGAGGTTCAGCGAAAGCTGACCTTCGCCCTGGCCCATTTGCGCGACCATGTCTTCCATGCGGTTGCCGGCTTGCTTGACCAGACG
>JBDUED010000216.1:0-3095 GCA_040002595.1 Dokdonella sp.
CATAGTTCAGCACCAACGCTTCGTGCGACGTGTAGAAATCAACGCGCTGGAAACTTCCGATCGACTCACCCGCCAGCGTTTCCATGAAACGCAAGGAATTGCCGATCGCGTCGACCATCCGTCGGTATTCGCTCTGCAATGGCGAATGTTCGACCCAACCCAGATCCCAGTATTCCGGATGATGCAGGTCGGCAAAGCCACCGTCGATCAGCGCGCGCACGAAATTCATCGTCATTGCCGAGCGCGCGTGACCGCGGATCAACCGCTGCGGATCGGCGCGGCGCGCCTGCGCGGTAAACGCGGCGCCATTGACAAGATCACCGCGATAGCACGGCAAAACGACCCCATCGCGCGTTTCCGTATCGGTCGACCGCGGCTTTGCATATTGGCCGGCAAAACGGCCCACACGCACCACAGGAAGTTTCAGGCCATGCACGAGCACCAGGCTCATCTGCAACATGACCTTGAGCCTGTTGGAGATCAGCGGCGAACTGCAGTCGTCGAAACTCTCGGCGCAATCACCCCCTTGCAGCACGAAGCGACGTCCTTCGGCTGCGTCGGCAAGCAGGGATTTCAGCGCGAGAATTTCCCACGAGGTCACCAGCGGCGGCAGTTCGTGCAACTGCGCCAATGCGCGATCGAGTTCGGCTCGATCCGCATAGATCGGCTGCTGCGTGTGGGCGTGACGCTGCCACGACGATGGCGTCCAATCGGGCGCTTCGCGGACAGGCATGACGCTGAAATCAATGGATCTCATCATGGGCTGACTTGTTTCACTGCGCTAGCAATAATGCCATAGCATCGCGCGCGACGCTCACGCACGTCCGCTGCGCCCACCGCATCCGCTCGATCTCAGCGTGGCACCGGGAGCGCCCGTTTGCGAAATCCGGCCCACAACGCGCCACCGCCCAGCAGCACGAAGCAAATCAAGGTCCAGCCGGGCATCGTGATGCCGAGAAGGGTCCAGTTGATTTCGCCGCAATCGCCCGACGCCATGAACGCCTTCTTGATCGCTTCGGCGAGCGGAAACGAATCGACCAGATAATTGAGTCCGGGGCCGCAGCCTTCCATCAATGGGTCGTGCGGCCCGAGCTGCACGTATAGATGACGTAACGCAATCACGGCGCCGACCACGGCGGCGATCGCTACCAGGATCGCATAAATCCGCCGGCCGACCACGTGAGGGTTGTGCAGCGCGCCGGCAAGGAAGAACACCACCATCGCCATGAACGCGATGCGCTGAAAAATGCATTTTGGGCACGGCTCAACGCCCATCTGAAATTGTGCAAAGAGCGCATAGGCGAGCAGAGCAATGCAGGCGAGTGCGCCAGTCACGAATTGCGCGCGGAACGACCAAGCGAACGGGTTGGGATTCATGGGTTTGTCACTCGATAACAGACGCCAAAAAAATTGGCTTGAAAATATGAAAGCTAAAGAAAGCTACAGGAAAAACCGGCCGATGATGATGCCGTAGAGAACGCAGACCGCAAGAACCAGCCAAAGTGCCAGCGTCACGTACTCGATTGTGCGCGACCGTTGTTCGCGGAATGCGAGCCATAGTACAAACGGCACCAGCACATAGCGCTGTTCGATCAACCAGGAGGCGGCGAGAAACAGCGCTGCGAAAGGATAGAGCCAGTTCGCCTGCGCCGGCTTCAAACGGGTAAACGCCAATCCGCAGGCCGTGAACGCGGCGAGCATGCCAACCAATGCGCGCACAGCGGGGTGGGTCTGGACCGCGAGCAGAAAGCCGTTACGTATGTAGTACCAGGGATCGACGGTGTTGTAAGGATTATCGGCATGAAATCCCCACCAGAAGCCGGCAAATATGAGCACCGGCAACGCAAGCAACCAGGGTCGACGCTGCACGGCCATCCCGAACTGCCGCAGGCCGACGAGCACATGCAATGGCAGCAAACCGCCAGCGAGTATCAGCGCCAAATACACGTTTCCGGCGTGCAGGCTCAATGGATGCAACGCCGCTTGCTCTTGCGACAGGGAAATCGCACCGTTCCACCACCAGAAACCCAGGAATCCTGCCAGTGGCAAGGCGTAGGGCAGCATCGTCCTCGCTAGCGCGCGCCAGGCTCCAATTCCGCGCTCGATCCATAGCGGCCAGGCAACCACCACCGCAAGAAATCCGGCCCAAATCACCTCGTGCTGTCGCACGCAAACGAGCGCCGACAGCAGCAATACGGATAACCAGTGGCGTCCGGAGAGACTGAACACCGTCGCCCACAGGATCAAGGCAAGCGCAAGGATGTCCGTGTAGACCAGAAAGAAAAGCGGGACGAGGAACGGTACGACAAGGAACTGCGCTGTAGCGACTGTTTCGGTTCCAGGCCAAAGCCGCCGTCGCAGGGCATGAAATCCGGCGGCCGCGACGAGACCGAATGCTGCATTGACCAGCCGCGCGGCATTGAGCGAGTCTGCTCCGCAAGTCCACAGGATCGCGGCAACCAGCGCGTGATAGCCCGGGATGGTCGTCAAATAATTTTCGAGGATGCGGAAGTCACCACGCAGGAACAATGTAATCTGGGAAAAGTGATCGACTTCATCGGTGTACATGCCGTGGTGACGAAACACGACGAGCGCTGCGACATAAAGCACTCCCAGCGCGATACCCAGAATCCATTGGGGCATGTCCGCGCGCCGCCACCCGCCACGCCCGCGACCCTCGGTACCCACAAACGAAAAGCCCCGGGCATGCCGGGGCTTTGCAGAAACTGGCGAGCCTGCGGTCAATCCGCAGCCTGGTCGACGTCTTTGCGCGGACGATCGACGAGTTCCACATACGCCATCGGCGCATTGTCGCCAACCCGGAACCCGCACTTGAGCAGGCGTAGGTAACCGCCCTTGCGCTCGCGGAAGCGCGGCCCGAGTTCGACGAACAGCTTGCCGACGGCTTCCTTGTCGCGCAGGCGCGCAAACGCGAGGCGGCGATTGGCGACGCCATCGGTCTTGGCCAACGTGATCAACGGCTCCGCTACGCGGCGCAATTCCTTTGCCTTCGGCAACGTGGTGCGAATCAGTTCATGCTTGAACAAAGACGCCGCCATGTTCTTGAACATCGCTTCGCGATGGCTGCTGGTGCG
>JBDUED010000217.1:0-3081 GCA_040002595.1 Dokdonella sp.
CTTGCCGTAGAAGTTGAATTCCTTGCGCCGCCACGCGTTCGCGTCCGAAAACAGGTCGGCGCCGGTGGCGGGGTTCTTCGTATCGCCGGAAAAACTGTTGTAATCGTATTGGTCCAGACCCTTGAATCCGAACTCATAACCAGCGTCGGTCTTGAGCTTGGTCGGCCAGTCGTTGAGCAGGTCGTAGGCCATTGCCTGTGTGCCGAATGCCCACAGGAGCGCGGCGGCGATTGCGTGTCGCAGTTCCATTTTTGAATTCCTCGAAACGGGGCGGAAGCCGGCGCGAAGTGTTGCTGACGGTGATGACGCTTCGATGACAGTAAAACCCCGTTTTAGTGACAGTCCTGATTTCGGGCGAATTACAGCACGACCGTCTTGTGACGATAAGAGCACAGGTCGTTGATCGCACAGCGCGGACAATCGGGTTTGCGCGCCTTGCACACGTAGCGGCCGTGGAGGATCAGCCAGTGATGCGCGTCGTGGCGGAACTCGGGCGGCACGACTTTGTTCAACTTGTCCTCGACTATTCGCACGTTCGTGCCGGGCGCCAGACCGGTGCGGTTGGCGACGCGGAAGATATGCGTATCGACCGCGATCGTCGGCTCTCCGAACGCGGTATTGAGCACCACGTTGGCGGTCTTGCGACCAACGCCGGGCAACGCTTCAAGCGCTTCGCGCGAGCGCGGAACCTCACCTTCGTGTTGTTCGACGAGGATGCGACAGGTCGCGATCACGTTCTTCGCCTTGGCGTTGAAGAGGCCTATCCTGCCGATGTAACGCTTCAGGCCTTCCTCGCCGAGATCAAGGATCTTCTGCGGCGTGCTGGCGACCGAATACAACTTGCGCGTCGCCTTGTTCACACCGACGTCGGTGGCCTGCGCGGACAGGATCACGGCAATCAACAATTCGAACGGCGTCGTGTAGTCCAGCTCAGTGGTCGGATGCGGATTGAGTTCACGCAGGCGACGGAACAATTCGACGACCTTCTCGCGTTTCATCGAATCGGTGAGTCCTTGAAGTTGCCTTGACGCCGTGCCTTGCCGCGCGCGATGGCCTCGAGCACCGCGGAACGGGTGATCGGCCGATCGGCAGTCCCTGTGGGAGCGGAACCTGTGGGAGCGAAACTTGTGGGAGTGGTGGAAGCCGCGATGCTCTGCTCTGTAGATGCCGATGCCGGAGAAAGCATCGCCGCTTCCGCCGTTGCCACCGCAGCAGATGCGATGCGTGCGTTGCGTGCATCGAAGCGAGCACGTGCGTTGGCCGCGCGCGCCAGTACTTGCGCGCGCGCCAGCGGTGTCGGCGCAATCGGCAACAATGCGATGCAGTCGACCGGGCATGGCGGCAGGCACAGCTCGCAGCCGGTGCATTCGGCGGCGATAATCGTGTGCATGCGCTTGGCCGCACCCACGATCGCATCGACCGGACAGGCCTGGATGCATTTGGTGCAGCCAATGCAGACATCCTCGTCGATGAAGGCGACCAGCGGCGGCGCTTCATCGCCGTAGAAGGGATTCAGCGGTTTCGATTCGCGGCCAAGCAGCTGGGCGAGAGCGGCCACACCTTCCCCGCCGCCGGGTGGGCATTGGTCGATGTCGGCCTCGCCACGATCAATGGCGTGCGCGTACGCGCGACACGTTGGATAGCCGCAACGCGTGCATTGCGTTTGCGGCAGCAAGGCATCGATACGCTCGACCAAGTCTGTCGGAATACGGTCGGACACGTCGCATGCCACGCGCGTTATTTCACCGGCATTCCCGGCGTAGCGCCGGTGTCGGCATCGAGCAGAAACAAATTCTCGCCACCGCTGCCGGCGGAAAGAATCATCCCTTCGGACACGCCGAAGCGCATCTTGCGCGGCGCGAGGTTAGCTATGAAAACGACTTTGCGGCCGACGAGTTTGTCCGGCTCGCTGTAGGCGGCGCGGATCCCGGAAAAAATCTGCCGCTTGCCGAGATCGCCAGCGTCGAGTTCGAATCGCAGCAGCTTGTCCGACCCTTCGATGAAATCGCAGGCGAGCACCTTGCCGATGCGCAGGTCGAGTTTGGCGAAGTCCTCGATGGCGACAATTCCGAGATTGGTGGTTGCGGATGCCGGATTTGCGGAAGCCGTTTTCAAGGATGAAGGGTTTGGAGCGGAGGGTATTGCGCTGGTCGCGGCTGGCGTCGCTCCGACAGTAGTAGCGTCTGTGGGTTGCAGGGATTCCTTGGAAGCTTCGATCATGGCCTGGATGTTCTTTGGGTCGATGCGGGTGGTCAGCGGAGCGAACGCATTGAGATGCGTGCCGAGGAGGGGCTGGCTCGCCGCGTCGAAGCGCGACCAGTTTTCGCCCAGAAACTCGCGCGCTCGCCGTGCGATTGTCGGGACAACCGGGCTCAGCCAGACCGACAGCAACCGGAAGTAGTTGAGCGCAAGCGTGCAGACCGTGTGGAGTTCTGCGCGCTTCGTTTCATCTTTCGCGAGCACCCAAGGCGCGTTTTCCGCGACGTAGGCATTTGCCTCGTCGGCAACGTCGATGATCAGACGCATCGCGGCAGCGTAGTCGCGTGTTTCGTAGAGCGCTGCGCAGATAGATAATTTTTCCGCGGCGGCGCCATAGCGTTCGCGCTCGGCAGCGGGGAGGGCGGCGATCAATTTTCCATCGAAGAACTTATGCACAAAGCCGGCGCAGCGACTCGCGATGTTCACCCACTTGCCGACCAGGTGTGAATTGACGCGATCTTCGAAGCTCTTGAGATCAAGATCGAGGTCGGACAAAGTCGAGCCTAGCAAGGTCGCGAGGTAGTAGCGCAGCCAATCCGGGTCGAGATTATCGAGATAGGTGCGCGCGTTGACGAAGGTGCCGCGCGACTTGCTCATCTTCGCGCCGTCGACGGTCAGGAAGCCGTGCACGTTGACCGCGCTTGGCGTGCGCAGGCCAGCGCCATGCAGCATCGCCGGCCAGAACAAGGTATGGAAATACACGATGTCCTTGCCGATGAAATGCACCATTTCGGTGTCGTTCGCGCCGGCGCGTGTGAAACGCTCGAAGTCGTCAGCTGACAAACCGGGCTTGCGGCCGCTTTCGCACAGTTCCTTGAACGC
>JBDUED010000218.1:0-3077 GCA_040002595.1 Dokdonella sp.
CGCTACCCGCAGGCCACCGACATCGCGCGGATCGCGTTGCCGCTCGCGCGCGACGGGCGCGGCGTGGCGGCGGAACACGTCATGCCGGTGTATTTGCGCGACAAGGTCGCGCTGACCCTGGCCGACCAGCGGAGCGCCGCCGAAGCGCGACACAAAAACGGATCGGGTACGGCGCTGCGCTAATCCGCGCGTTCGGCCAATAACGGCGGATTGGTGCGTACGTTCGAGGCGAAGTGGCGTTGCCACCATGCGTGGGGAGCCGATTTCAACGCCAACGCCGGTTTTTCGACGAGATGCCAGGAAACGACGGCCAACAACGTAGCCAGCGGCAGGCTCAACGCGGCGATCGTGAGTGGCGCCGCAGTCGAAAAATGATGCGCCATGACCTGTTCCATCGGAAAACCCCACAGATAGATCCCGTAGGAATAATCGCCGAAGCGATTGTAGCCGTGCCAGCGCGTGCGATACGCAAACCAGAACACGACGGCCGCCTCGGCGAGGCCGAACGCGTATGGGTACAGCGGGGTATTGCGCAGCAGCCACGCCACCGCCGCCAAGATGAGTGCCAGCCAGCCGTTCGCCGGGATGACATCGCGATTGACGTAGCAGAATACGCCGAGCGCGAAGAAACCGGCCAGACGCACGAACGCCTCTTGCGGTACCAGCGGCAGGTTAAAGGGGGCAATCACGCCGAGCACGAACAAGCCTGTCAGCAGGATGTTGCAATACACGCGGCGTGACGCGATGCCAAGCGCGCCGATGATCGCAACGAACAAATACATTCGCACCTCTGCCGGCAAGGTCCAGATTGATCCGTTGATCGTGTTGCGACGGGGATTGTCGGTAAACACGCCAGGCAGGTCCCAGGCCATCGTCGTGCTGAAATGCAGGTTGGTCCACACGTAGCCGCGCGTGGCCGGGTTCTTCAGATAGTCGATCAGCGGCAAGGATGTGTACAAGGCACCGAGCACGAACGCGCAGCCGAGCATGCACAGCGCATACGCAGGCAGAACGCGCAGCGCGCGCGCCCATGCGAACTCGAACACGTTGCGTCGACGCAGGAAGCTGCCAGCGATCAGGAAGCCGCTGGTCAGGAAAAACATGTCGACCGCGATGGTGCCGGAGTAGACGCCCCAGCCCATCCAGATGAACACCTCGGGCGGCCCGCGATCCAAAACCATCGCGTAGCTGTGGCCGTAGATCACGGCAGTTGCTGCTAGCACGCGCAACAACAAGAAATTGTCCTGCTGCTGGGCCAATCCGTCAGCCAGCGTGAACGGACGCCGGAATTGAAATACCGGGAAAGGACGCATTCGGGCATGCGTTTCGGTCGGTTGCACGCTAGCTGGCGTCTGGCACGGCGTGGTCGCGGCGCAGACAGAACCGCGGCGTCAGGTGGCGGACGTTTATCAGTTTCCCTGCAAAGGGCCGCCGGCGCATGACCGCCAGCATGTGCGTCGGGGTGAGGGTGCCGGCGTCGATCTCCTGCTCATCGCGTGAATGCACACGATCGATGAAAGCCCGATCCCAATCTGCCTCGGCATTGAAATTTGGGCCGAAGCCGCGATCAACAAATGTATCGATGACATTGCCATAACCCATGAAAAACTCGAAATCGAAGCGTTCAACGAGCAGAGGCAGGATGTCCTGCGCGCGAATGCCCTCGAAGCTTTCCTTTGAGCAATCCCAGTTCTCGTAAAGCTCTTCGTGGCGCATCAGTTGTGCGTTGTAACGGTAGTTGGCGGGCAGTTGCGCCCAGAACTCATGCACGATCGCGAGCGCCTCGGGCCAGCGCATGTGGCCGTTGCGCCCGATCATGTCGGACGTGATGAAACGCCCTTGTTCAGTGAGCGCCGATTCGATCGTGGCGAACAGGCCTTCCAGATTCATCACGTGATGCAAACTCTGGTTCGCCAGGACCGCGTCGTAAGTGTGCTGCGGACGCCAGTCGTTGAAATCGCCGAGCACGGTGACGATATGATCCGCCACGTTGGCTTCCACGGCGAGCGCACGCCCACGTGCGAGCATGTCGGTGTTGATGTCGACGCATTCGATCACGAAGTCGCGCATGCCGCGCTCGACCAGCAGTGCGGCGACCCTCGCTTCCGTGTCGCAGTTGCCGCAACCCAAGCTGGCGAAGCGGGCCGCGCGACCCGCCTTTTCGGCCTCGGCATGGGCTGCCTGCAGATAGTTGGCGAAGAACTGATCCGGGTTCGAGAAACCGAAAGTCTCGAGCTGCGGCCGCAGCCATTTATTCGACCAGTAGTGAAAAATATCGGGCAGGTCATGTACCTGGATCTGCTGCGCGAAGATCGATGTTTCCGCGGCGATGCGCGCTGCATAGTCTGGCTCTTCCGGCACGTCCGGCTCGTCCGAAACGTCCGGCTCTTCCGGCAATCCTGCCGGCGTGTTGACGTTCGACCTCGACAGGTATCGCAGCGCTCGCGTGCAACGCTCGCGCAAGGCGCGGATCAAGGGAATTACCCGTTGCAACAATGGACGATCTTTCCAGGTCATGGTCGAAGGGGTTTCCGCTCTATGGGAATTGGCGGGCTGCTTTCGGCATGGTGCAGGAAGCGCTGAACTTGCGGCAACAGCCAGCGCATGAAGCGCTCTCGCCCGAGCGCATTCTGATGGTAGAAATCGAAGAACGCGCTGCATTCTGCAGCACCGTCGGCATCGAAGAAACCCGTCGCATCGATCAACTGGATGCGCCCTTCGTCGGCGAGTGGCGCAAGGATCGCGAGCGCCCATTCGTGCAGGCCGGGGCCGAGTACGTCGTGGGTCCAGATGCGTGGTACCGGCATCAGCACGACCAGCGGTGGTTCGGGCCAGCGTGTCGAACGCAATTGCGCCTGCACTACGTCGCGGGTCCGCTGCATGAAATCGGGTAACGGGTGTTGTTGCCTCAGGCTTGCAAAGTCGGGTCGGCTCGCCGCTCCGCCGCGCAGTTCCTTGCATTGGCGTTTGAGGCCGTCGCGTTCGGGATCGGTCGAAGCCTCGACTTTGTCGCAGGCGCTGAGCGCATCGAGACCGAAGGCGCACATGTCGCCATGCGATTCGGGGTTCTCGAACAG
>JBDUED010000219.1:0-3013 GCA_040002595.1 Dokdonella sp.
GTCGTTGACGTCGGTGACGACCACGTTGCGCGCACCCACGTGCTTGCAGATGCCGGCTGCAATGATGCCGATGGGACCGGCGCCGGTGATCAGCACGTCTTCGCCGATCAGGTCGAATTCGAGCGCGCAATGCGCGGCATTGCCATACGGATCGAAGAACGCGGCGAGTTCCGACGGGATCTGGTCCGGGATCGGCCACAGGTTGGAAGAGGGGACCGCGACGTATTCAGCGAACGCGCCATTTCGGCTGACGCCGATACCGACCGTGTGCGGGCACAGATGCTGTTTGCCCGCGCGACAGTTGCGGCACACGCCGCAGACGACGTGGCCTTCCGCCGACACGCGCTGGCCGATCGTGTAGCCACGCACGCCATTGCCCATTTCGACGATGCGGCCGACGAATTCATGGCCGATCACCAGGCCCGGCTTGATCGTGCGCTGCGACCACTCGTCCCATTTGTAGATGTGCAGGTCGGTGCCGCAAATGGCGGTTTTTTCGAGTTTGACCAGCACATCGTTCGGTCCGATCTCCGGGATCGGCACCTGTTCCATCCAGATTCCCCGCGCGGCTTCGCGCTTGACCAGGGCCTTCATCATCTGTGTCATGGATCGGCTCGCTCGGGCGCCAGGTGGCGCGAATCCGGCAAGTATACGATCGGACACGCGCGCGAAGCGGGGGCGGCGGAGCTCTCGGTGGCCGGGGAACGGCGCGGTTCAGCGGCAATATGAGACGCTGGTCACTTGTCACGTGCCTTTTGTCACGGCCAGACTTGTAAGCACGACCCACAACCCTGAAACTACAGAATCGAAACGGGCACGTCGGGGGGCGGGCTATGGATATCCTGGGATTTTTCAAGCGGCTATTCGGTTTCCAGACGAGCGAGTCGAGGGAATCGGCATCGCAGCGGCGCGGCAAGCCCCGCCTCAACGCGCGCGGCGGCATGCGCGTACTGGTGGTCGACGATTCCGTCACGATCGTCGCCGTGCTGCGGCGCATGCTCGAACAGAATGGCTACCTCGTGCTCGAGGCGCTTGATGCGGAGAAAGGCGTTGAGATCGCGAACGCAGATCGCCCAGACCTGATTTTTCTCGATATCGTTCTGCCGGGCATGAGCGGATTTGCAGCCTTGCGCCAGCTGCGTCGCGAACTGGCGACGCGTGACATTCCCATCATCATGATGAGTGGCAATGAGCAGGCGACCGAACAGTTTTACGCGGAGAAGATCGGTGCCGACGATTTCATGAAGAAGCCCTTCTCGCGCGCCGAAGTGTTCGCGCGCATCGAAGGACTGCTCGATACCTCCCTGCTGCCCAAGCGGCATAACCTGCGCGGAATCGACGTGCCTGCGACGACGGCACCCTGAAACGACGCCGCACCGTATTGGGTCTAGCGCAACCGCGCCAGGCTTGCGCCGCAAATAAAAAGCTGTCCATCGACTCACTTATCATGCGCGGCGCGATCAAGCGATCGTCGTCGCAGCCTTCGAGAGCATGATGCCGGGTATCGATCAGCGCCCACCCGCCATCTTCCTGATGGGACCGACCGCGTCGGGCAAGACCGCGCTTGCGTGTGCACTGGCCGATCTTTTTCCGGTGGAATTGATCAGCGTTGATTCGGCGCTGGTCTATCGCGGCCTCACTATCGGCGCAGCCAAGCCGGATGCCGCGACCCTCGCGCTTTACCCGCATCGCCTGATCGACATCCGTGAACCCGCGCAAGCGTATTCGGCAGCGGATTTCCGTGCCGATGCACTGGCTGCGATGAACGACATCACGCGTGCGGGTCGCGTACCCCTGCTGGTGGGCGGCACCGGCCTGTATTTCCGTGTGCTTGAAAAGGGTCTTTCACCCTTGCCCGATGCCGATCCCGCCGTGCGTGCCGAATTGGCGCACGAGGCGGTGAAGATCGGTTGGGCGGCCATGCATGCACGCCTCGCGGCGGCGGACCCGGTGGCGGGAGCGCGCATTCGTCCCGGCGATACCCAGCGCATCCAGCGCGCGCTCGAAGTGATCCGATTGACCGGCCAACCCCTGTCGTCATTGCAGGGTGGCGCGCAGGAACGCCTACCCTGGCGCGTACTGAAGATCGCCCTCGTGCCGACAGATCGCGTGCCTTTGCACGCGAGGATCGCCGAACGCTTCGACGCCATGCTTGCGGCCGGCTTTCTCGACGAAGCACGTCTCTTGCGCGCGAGTGCGGCATTCGATGCCGATTTGCCGGCGATGCGTGCGGTCGGTTACCGCCAGGCGTGGTCTTTCCTCGATGGGACGATCGACGCGACGACCTTCCGCGACCACGCGATTTTCGCCACGCGCCAGCTCGCCAAACGTCAAATTACATGGCTGCGCAGTGAGGTCGATGCGCGTTGGTTCGAACCAGATCGCGACACGTTGCGCGAAGATGCGCAAGATTTGATCAGACGTTTCCTTCCGCAATACACAGCATTATGATCAATAGTGTGAGCCGAGCCCATTTTCTTCACAGGAACAAATCGTTAAGATCGGGCGAAGCTGAATATTGGTTGAATCGGCGCAACGCATGGGGCCAATGGCTTGCGTTGTGATTTTTACCGATTCAGGATTTCGTTGCCGGAGAAGAAGACCATGTCCAAGGGGCAGTCGTTGCAGGACCCGTTTCTGAACGCATTGCGGCGCGAGCGCGTGCCGGTGTCCATTTATCTCGTCAACGGCATCAAGTTGCAGGGGACGGTGGAGTCGTTCGACCAGTTCGTCGTGTTGCTGCGCAATACGGTGAGCCAGATGGTCTACAAGCATGCGATATCGACCGTCGTGCCCTCGCGCAACGTGCGCGTTACCGGCCCGGATGGTGTGCTGCACGGTGGCGATGCTCCTCATACGCCGAGCGGTACAGGCCCCGTCGAGGCACCGGATGAGACCGGCGTCTGAATCCAACTGATGGGCGCGAGGATGCGGGCGATCTTGAATCTGTCCCGAGCGGCCGCATTGAAGACGTCCACTTCGAGGTAATTCCCGCTGTTCGAACGATCAAAAA
>JBDUED010000220.1:0-2920 GCA_040002595.1 Dokdonella sp.
CAGCATCTGGCCAAGGCGCATTACGTGCTGCTCAACATCGAATGCAACGCGGCCGTCCTGACCGAGTTGCAGTCGGGTTTCCGCTTCAACGATGCGGTGCTGCGCCATCTGATCGTGAACCGTGAAGGGCCGGTGACCGAGATGTCGCCGATCATGAAGAACAAGGACGACAAGGGCGAGCGGCGTGGACGCCGCGACGACGAAGGCTTTGGTTTCGGTGGTGATGACGACGATCGTCCGCGTCGCGAACCGCGCGAGGCGCGTCCGCCACGTGAGGAAATCGGCGCAGCGCCTGCTGCCGAACCCGCTGCTGAATAAGCGTCTGCCCCGTCTACGGAGAAACTCCCATGTCCAAGTTCTTTCGCCGCAAGAAATTCTGTCGCTTCACTTCCGAGGGCGTGACCGAGATCGACTACAAGGATCTCAACATGCTGCGCCAGTACATCAGCGAAACCGGCAAGATCGTGCCGAGCCGAATCACCGGTACCAAGGCGCGTTATCAGCGCATGCTCGGCACCGCGATCGAGCACGCGCGCTTCCTTTCACTGCTGCCGTACAGCGACAGCCACTGATACCCATCGTCCTCACTGGCCAAAAGCTTCGCAAAGGCGAAGCTGGTCAAGCGGGGATCCAGCGACTTGAAGGCACTCGTCCCGGCATGCCCGGGAACGACGACTTCCATTCGGACAGCTCACGCTGCGTCGGCAACACCGACGCTAACGAACAGGAAAAATCATGGAACTCATCCTCCTGCAGAAAGTGAAAAACCTCGGCAATCTTGGCGACAAGGTCAACGTCAAGCCGGGCTATGGCCGCAACTTCCTCGTGCCGCAGGGCAAGGCCACTGCCGCGACCGCGGCGAATCTGGAACAGTTCGAAGCGCGTCGCGCGGAGTACGAAGCCAAGGCCAACCAGCAGCTCTCTGGTGCGGAAGGGCGCAGGGCTCAGTTCGAGAACGCGTCGGTCACGCTCAAGGCGCATGCGAGCCCGGAAGGCAAGCTCTTCGGCTCGGTTGGTCCGCGTGATATCGCCGAAGCGTTCACCAACGCCGGTACGGCGCTCGACAAGAACGAAGTGATCATGTCCGAAGGCGCGTTGCGCCACCTCGGCGAGTTCAACGTGCAGGTGCATCTGCATGCGGACGTGAACACGACCGTCAAGGTCATTATCGTCAGCGACGAGTAGGTCGATCGCGCACTGCATCCGGTGCAGCCTTGGCGGTTGCAACGGATCTGAAAGAAGGCGCCTGCGAAGGCGCCTTTTTTTCGTGGGGTGGTCCGACTGCGTGCACAGGTTGTGCACAGAGTTGTCCCACCGTCCGGGTATGGTTATCCACTGCTTGTTGAACGACTTGTGCGTCGCGGATGCTGAGACGCCGCTCTAGTATTCGTGACCCATTGTCGACATTCAAGTACGCGCATGCCCGCCCTGACCGAACGCAGAAACGTCATCAACATCGAAGCGCTGCGCGTGCCGCCGCACTCGATCGAGGCCGAACAAGCCGTGCTCGGTGGTTTGATGCTTGCGCCCGAATCCTGGGACCGCATTGCCGATCGTCTGGTCGAGGACGATTTCTACCGCCGAGACCATCTCCTGATTTTCCGCGCGATCGGCGATTTGTCGAACAAGGGCATGCCCTACGATGCGGTCACATTGGGTGACTGGTTTCAGGCGCAGAACCTGGCAGAACTCGTTGGCGGCGCCAGTTACATCATCGAACTTGCAAACTCGACGCCGAGTGCAGCCAACATCACCGCATACGCGGATATCGTGCGTGAAAAATCCGTGCTGCGGCAATTGATCGACGCTGGCACCGAGATTGCCGGCGATGCCTTCGTGCCTGAAGGCCGATCCAGTCAGGAACTGCTCGAAACCGCCGAACAAAAGGTATTTCACATCGCCGAAGCCGGCGCGCGCGGGCGCAAGGGTTTCGTCACCATGCGCAGCGCCGTCAAGGATGCGTTCCAGATTCTGCACCAGCGTTACGAGAATCGCGGTTCCGTCACTGGATTGCCGACTGGCTTCACTGATCTGGATGAAATGACGGCCGGATTGCAGCCGTCTGATCTCATCATCATTGCGGCGCGTCCGTCGATGGGCAAGACCGCACTCGCGGTCAACATGGCCGAGTACGCGGCGCTCAAAACGAAGAAAGCAGTCGCCATCTTCTCGATGGAAATGTCCGCCTCGCAACTTGCGTTCCGGCTCATTTCATCGCTCGGGCGCATCAACCAGCAACATCTGCGAACGGGCGATCTGGCCGAAGAGGAATGGCCGCGCGTGACCAACGCGATCACGTTGCTGAGCGAAGCGAAGATTTTCATCGACGATACGCCAGCGCTGAGTCCCGGCGAATTGCGCGCACGCGCGCGGCGCCTGAAACGGGAACACGATCTGGGCATGATCGTGATCGATTATCTGCAGTTGATGCAGGTGCCCGGCAACAAGGAGAATCGCGCCACCGAAATTTCAGAAATCTCGCGCAGCCTCAAAGCGCTGGCAAAAGAGCTCAATATTCCGGTGGTGGCGTTATCGCAGCTCAACCGCTCGCTTGAACAACGCACGGACAAGCGGCCGGTGATGAGCGATCTGCGCGAATCGGGCGCGATCGAGCAGGATGCCGATTTGATCCTTTTTATCTATCGCGAAGAGGTCTACGACAAGGAATCGGCGAAGAAAGGTACCGCCGAGATCATCATCGGCAAGCAGCGTAACGGCCCGATCGGGGCGGTCACGCTGGCGTTTCTTGGCGAGTACACGAAGTTCGAGAATTTTGCCGGCGGGGGCTATTCGGGTTCGTTCGAGTAATTATTCCCGCGCTTCGTTTGGGAGCGCCGGAAGGCGCGATTGTGGTGCCGTTTCGCTGGACAAGGCATCGCGGCGACCGCCGCTTCACCGAGCACGCGCGTCGCTGTGCACG
>JBDUED010000221.1:0-2908 GCA_040002595.1 Dokdonella sp.
CGGAACGCCGATTACATTCACCGAAGATCGCGCCGCGCGTTTCGCCGCGTATGGCTGGCATGTCGTGCATGTTACCGATGGCAATGATGTTGCGGCAATCGACGCTGCACTGGTTTCTGCTCGCGCAGAACCAACAAAACCCTCGCTGATCCTCGTACGCACGCATATCGGCTACGGCTCGCCGGAACAGGACAGTTACAAGTCGCACGGCTCGCCGCTCGGCGAAGAGGATGTGCGCAAGACCAAGCAGAATCTTGATTGGCCGATCGAGCCACCGTTCCTCATCCCCGACGAAGCGCTTGCGCATTTGCGCGAAGCAGTCGCGCGTGGCGCCGGCGAACAACACGCGTGGGAAGCTCGCCTGAGCGCCTATACGCAGACGTATTCGCTACTCGCGGCGGAACTGCAGTGCAGCCAGCGTGGGGAATTGCCGGCGGGGTGGGATGCGGACATTCCAGAATTTCCAGCCGATGTGAAAGGCATGGCAACACGCGATGCTGGCGGCAAGATCATGAACGCGATTGCGCGAAAACTGCCGGCGCTGACGGGCGGCTCGGCCGATCTCGATCCATCGACCAAGACCGCGTTGAAGGATCTCGGTGATTTCAATCCGTTGCCGACGCGAGGCGTCGATGAGCAAGGCTCAGACGGAGGAGGATGGAGTTACGCGGGTCGCAATCTGCATTTCGGCGTACGCGAGCACGCCATGGGCGCGATTGCCAATGGCATGGCGGCTCACGGTGGCGTTATTCCGTTTGGTGCGACGTTCCTCATTTTCTCAGACTACATGCGTCCGCCGATCCGACTGGCTGCATTGATGTCGTTGCATGTGATCCACGTATTCACGCATGACAGTGTTGCGGTCGGCGAGGATGGCCCGACGCATCAGCCGGTCGAGCAGCTTGTAGCCCTGCGCGCGATCCCGAACCTGACCTTGATCCGACCCGCCGATGCGAACGAAACTGCGGTCGCGTGGCGTGTTGCGCTGGAGTCGTTCAATCGTCCGGTACTGCTGGCGTTGACGCGCCAGGCGGTGCCGACGCTCGATCGTGCTAGATATTCATCGGCCGAAGGATTGCGCAAGGGCGCCTATGTGCTGAGTGATGTTGACGATGGCAAGCCACGCTTGATCCTGATCGCTAGCGGCTCCGAAGTCGGACTCATCGTCGCGGCGGCGGAACGTCTGCGCAGCGAAGGCATCGCGGTGCGTTGCGTTTCGATGCCGAGCTGGGACCTGTTCGATGCGCAGGTACCAGCCTATCGCGAGTCGGTTCTGCCTGTGAACGTGCGTGCGCGACTGGCCGTGGAAGCGGGCAGCACGCAAGGCTGGCACCGCTACGTCGGCGAATGCGGCGACGTGATAGGCATCGATCGCTTCGGCGCCTCTGCGCCTGGCGAGACGGTGCTGCGCGAATACGGGTTCAGCGTCGATCAGGTCTGCGAGCGAGCCAAGGCTTTGCTCTGACTTCTTCCTTTCGCGTGACGCTTCCAACAAGGTGAGCATGAAATGACGGCGAAATTGAAAATTGGCGATCGCGTCCGCTGGAATTCAGAGGCTGGTCATGTCAGCGGCACGATCATAAAAGTCCACGTGCGTGATTTTGATTACAAAGGTCATACCCATCGCGCCACTGCCGACGATCCGCAATACGAGATCAAGAGCGACAAGAGCGACCACATAGCAGCACACAAAGGCGGGGCGTTGCACAAGATCGAGTAAACAATGGACATCCACAAGTCGACACTTCCTACCGAAAACCGAGCGCCCGCGGCGACGATCTGGACAATCGGCCATTCGACGCATTCGCTGGACGAATTCACCGGATTACTCGCCGGTTACTGCATCGAGGCGATCGCGGATGTGCGGCGTTTCCCCGGCTCGCGGCGTTATCCACACTTCGCGCGCGAGGCGCTCGCGGAAACCTTGCCCGCGCATGGCATAGCCTATCAATGGGTGCCAAAACTTGGCGGCCGTCGTCGGGCACGTCCGGATTCCACCAACGTCGGTTGGCGCAATGCGTCGTTCCGAGGCTATGCGGACTATCTGGACAGTTCCGAATTCGCGGAGGGCATGCAGGAACTGATGATTCTGGCCGCGCGCAAACGCACTGCGTTGATGTGCGCCGAAGTGCTTTGGTGGCGCTGCCATCGATCACTGATTTCCGACGTACTGACCCTGCGCGGCATTGAGGTCGTGCACATCCTCGATGCGACGCACAGTGTGGTGCATCCGTATACGTCACCTGCGCGCATCGTGCAGGGCAGGTTGACCTATCCGGCTCAGCCAGTCGACGAAACTCTTACTGCGAAGGCTTGATTGCAGCCAGGTCCCGACCCATATCGCCGTGCACAGGAGCGCCGCGTTCCAATCGGCACGTGTACAAGAGGTTTCCAATGTCCGCAACGAATTCGCCAGCACCGATCCGGATCGATTTCGTCTCCGATGTATCGTGCCCATGGTGTGCCATCGGTCTGAAGTCGCTGGAGCAGGCAATCGAACGGCTCGGCGAGGAGGTTGCCATTGATCTGCATTTCCAGCCATTCGAGCTCAACCCGCAGATGCCGCCTGAAGGCGAGGACACCACCGAGCACCTGGTGAAGAAATACGGCACGACGCCGGAACAGCTGGCGCGGAACCGCGAGGCGATTCGCGCGCGCGGCGCCGAGCTGGGTTTCGTGTTCAATCAGCGCTCGCGCATTTACAACACCTTCGATGCGCACCGTTTGTTGCACTGGGCGGCGATCGGAGGCCGTGAACAGGAACGTGCGCTGAAACATGCGCTTCTGCGTGCGTATTTCACCGACGATGCCGATGTTTCATCGATCGGCGTGCTGGTGCAGGCGGTGGAATCAGCAGATCTTGATGCGACGCGTGCGCGGCAGATCCTTGCATCGGACGAATATGCCG
>JBDUED010000222.1:0-2893 GCA_040002595.1 Dokdonella sp.
CGCCTGCAGCAGCGGCACCAGCGCCGCGTGCGCATACACGCGAACGCGTCCGCGCCAGGCCGCGTCGAAATAAATCTTGTAGAACAATCGTTCGAGGCCGCCGACGTGATCCATGTGCGTGTGGGTGATGTAGATCGCAGGCGGCGGCTCGCCGTAGCGATCGAAGTACGCCGCCAGCGCTTCAGCACCGCAATCGATCATCAGCAGCGGCTTGGCGTCGCGTTCGAGCACGCCGCAGGCGGAACCAAGCTCCGGCGCCTGCGCGCTGCCGACACCAAGAAAACGCAAGACGAGATTCACCGCGTCGCTCCATCCGCGCCGGCCCGCACCGATGCGCGCGCGAGCGTGTCGTGATACGCGGCAAGCAAAGGATGCCAGAAGCGCGTGTCGAAATCGGGCATGCCTGATGCGCCGAGTTTGTCGAGCGAACGCCGCAGTCGCGCGATATTGTCCGCCTGCCAGGCGGGATTGCGTTTGCGCCGCCGGCCGCGATCGAAATCGATCAGCCAGACGCCGCCGCCTTCATCGACAAGAATATTGTGCGCATTGAGATCGGCATGCCAGACACTGGCCGCGTGGAAGCGCGCGATCGTCCGCCCTACCCGTTCCGCCATCGCAGGGTCGAGCGCGCCCGTCGCAAGTGCCTCGGCAAGTGTGTTCGCCGGCGCGATGCGACGCGTCAACAAATCCGCCCGATAGTGCAAACCCTTGCGCTCGTATCGCGCCGCGACAGGCGTGGGTACCGGCAAACCGGCATTCGCCAACTCGGCAAGCAAGCGAAACTCATGAAACGAGCGTGTGCGACGGGCGCCGGTCCAGACGTAACCATCGGCACTCAACCACGCCACGAGACCACCGCGGTGATAGTGACGCAGCGCGCACGCGCCGACCGGCGAGTCGACAAACGCGACGCCACCGCGCCCGCCCGCTTCGCTCGCCGATTTGCCAAGCGCGGCCCAGTGCGCGCGATCGAACCAGCTCTCGCTCGGCGCGCAGTCGAGCGAGCGATCGAACATGATCGCCCCGCTAGGTGTCGATTGAACTTGCGCCTCGATCATGCGTCTGCCAAGTTGCGTTCCCGTCGGCGAGCCGAATGCTTCGCCTCCCCTCTGAATGGTAGCAAGCGTCGCATGGATCAAGCCTCAACGGCGAGTTCAACGCCCGCCTCGCTGTGTTTGCTGCGTACGTCGGCGATTGGCGATGTCACTCATGTGGTGCCGCTGGTGCGCACCCTGCAGCAGGCCTGGCCGCAAACGAAGCTGACGTGGCTGATCGGCCAGCTCGAACATCGTCTCGTCGGCGACCTGCCCGATGTCCAATTCATCGTGTTCGACAAGCACGGCAGCCGTGGCGCGCATCGCGCGGCGCGCGAGAAACTTGCCCACCTGCGCTTCGACGCGTTGCTGCACATGCAGGTGGCATTGCGCTCGAACTTGCTCAGCCTGAGCGTGAAAGCGCCCCTGCGCATCGGCTACGACCGCGCGCGCTCCAAGGATCTGCACGGCTTGTTCGTCAACTGTCGTATACCCGCCCGCCGCGGCGATCACGTGCTGGATGCGATGGCCAGCTTCATCGAACCGCTCGGATTGAAACAGACAGAGGTGCGCTGGGACATTCCCATTCCCGATGAAGCGCGCGCGTTCGCCGAACACCACCTTCCGGAAGGCACGCCGACGTTGCTGGTCAGTCCGGTGTCGAGCCACCGCATGCGCAACTGGCGCGCGGAGCGCTATGCAGCCGTCATGGATCATGCAGCACTCGCGCTCGGCTGGCACGTCGTTCTTTGCGGCGGACCGAGCGCCTATGAGCGCGAAGTCGGCGACGCAATCATCGCGGCCATGCAGACTCACCCGCTCGACCTGATCGGCAAGGACACCCTCAAGCAAATGCTCGCGCTGTTGCAGCGCGCGACCTTGGTGTTGTGCCCGGATTCGGGTCCGATGCACATGGCCAATGCGGTCGGCACGCCGGTGCTCGGCCTGCACGCCGCCAGCAATCCGGCGCGGTCCGGCCCATATTCCGATTGCCAGTGGTGCGTCGATCGTTACGACGCAGCGGCGCTGAAATTCCGCAAGAAACCGGCGGCGGCGCTGGCGTGGGGCACCAAACTCGAATATCCGGGCGTGATGGACTTGATCGAGGTGGACGATGTGATTGAACGCCTGCAGGCGTTCGCGTCGATGCGATGAAGGAGTTGCCACGCGCGGGAGTGCCGCAAAGCGCGATGCTCCTGTTCATTTTCCAGCGCAAGCATCGCGGCTGCCGCCGCTCCCACAGACAGTTGCTCCCACGAAACAAGGCAGCGGTACCTCAACGATAATCCTGATAGGACTTTTCCTCGACCAGGGTCGAACCGAGCGTCTCGTTGATCACGCGCTTGATTGCCGCGCGTTCATCGTTGCGGATATAGACCGAACGGGCGAGCTCGATGAACTCGGCATCGAACGCCCTGGATTTTTCCTTTAAGCGGATGCGGTCCTCGATTTCCCACAACGCTTCGTTGACTGCGCGCAATTGCGCTCGCGCTGTCGCGATATCCGTGCGCGAACCGGCGTCCGCGGACCACGTCGCATTCAGCAGATCCAGTTCGTTGCGCACATTGGTGCGCTTGGTCGCATCGCCGATGCGCTCGGACTTGATTTCCAGGATCGTGATCTTGTCGATCAGTTCGCCATGCGAAACCGGAACGGAAATCGTGTTCATGGGCTGACTTCGTCGGAAAGGGGAGCAAATCGCGATTCTATCCGCCGCACCCGCAGGTTGTCTCGCCGACGCCAGACCCGTATCATCCGCGCCCCGGCGATGCGCGCGACCCTCTGCCTCGCCGGACGTTTTCATGGAGAGGTGGCAGAGTGGTCGAATGTACCTGACTCGAAATCAGGCGTCCGTGTAA
>JBDUED010000223.1:0-2872 GCA_040002595.1 Dokdonella sp.
TGCGCGACGCAATCACCCAAGCCAATTCCCTGCCCAACCCGGGGGTGATCACGTTTGCCATTCCCGGCGCCTGCCCGCGGACAATTACACTTGCCAGCGCGCTGCCGAACATTACTTCCCCGATCATCATCGACGGCAGCACCCAGACCGGTTCCAGCAAGAACAACGCGGCCGACGCGTTCAACGCAACCCTGTGCGTGTTGGTAAAACCAGCTTCCGGCACGATCGCCAAAGGGTTTGTCGCCCCCTCGGGTGCGCCCACCGAGGCGTCGTTGACGTTGCGTGGCATCGGCATGGGCGGCTTCGGCCAACCGGTGCTGTTGATCGGCGGCAGCAATCACGTCATTGCCGGCAACCAGTTCGGCGGCACGGTCGGCGGCGTTCCTCTGCCCGGTGCCGGGCTCAATGCCGTGTCGATCGGCGTCAACGCCAGCGGCAGCCTCATCGTCGGCGGGCTCAACCTGGCGGACCGCAATGTCATCGGCGGCGCCGGTTTCAGTGGCATCGACGTGCAGGGCACCGTGGTCAGCTCGCCGGACAAGTGCCAGATCGTCAACAACCTGATTGGTCTGGCCCCCAACGCTATCTCGGCACTGCCCAACTTCACCGGCATCACCCTTGGCGGCAGCGGCTGTTCGGTCTATTCCAACCGCATCGCCGGCAACAGCAACGACAATCTCTGGATCAATGGCGGCAGCAACAATGTTGTCCAGCGCAACATCCTCGGCGTCGCCATCAACGATAGCGGGTTTATCGGCAGCGCCGGGCTGCGCATCTCCGGCGGCAGCGGCAATATCATTGGCACCTCCGCCACCAGCGGGATCAACACCTCGTTCCTCGCCAACACCATCCGTTACAACCTCGATGGCGGTGTGCTGGTGGTCAGCGGCAGCAACAATTCCATCCGCAGCAACCTCATCTACGACAACGGCCTCAGCGGCGAGGGCATGGACATCGATCTGGGCGCCAATGGCGCGACGCCGAACGATGCGGACGATGCGGACACGGGTCCGAACAACCTGCAGAATTTTCCGTGGACCGATCTGATCGTGCATCCGGCGGACGATGCCAACCCGCTCGATTTCGTCCTCAACGCGCACTTGAACACCTTGCCCGGCAGCTATCGCATCGATGCGTATTTTTCCAATCGCTGCGACAACGGAGCGTTCCATGTGACGGGGCGCGGGCATGCGGACGCCTTTGTCGGCACGCGCCTGGTGACGGTGCCGTCCGGCAAAAATCTTGTCTTCAGCATGCCGGTCACCGTGCCCAATGCACTGAGCACCGGCGTAGTCAGCCTGACCACGACCGATGCGCTTGGCAACACCTCGGAAATCGGCAGTTGCGCCTTCCTCAGCAATGCGCAGAGCGATCGCATTTTTGCCAATGGGTTCGAGGGGACCGGGCCTTAGGCGGGACGCGGCGTCGGATTCGGGCGGCGCAGCAAGCCGCGGCTAGCCACTCTCCGTCGAACGCTGCAGTGCCAGCAGTGGCGCAAGCCGTGGATCGTGGGGAGCGATGCGCTGCATCACCTCGATACTGCGAGCGCGTCGCGCGCCGGCCGCGTCGCGCGCCTCGACATCGGCGCCAGCCATCATTCCATCCTGGGCCAGTTCGGCTTCTACATGCGCGACGCCCAGCTCGCCGAGCCAGCCCATCTGACGCTGCAATGTATCCGCGCGTCGATGCAACACGAGCGCGGCGGCCACGTCACCGCGGCGGCGTGCTGCGGCGCCACCGTACAACGCAAGCTCCACCTCTTCGATGCCCGTGCGTGCGCCCTCGCTGCGGACGTGGACGAGCGCTTCGTGGAGTTCGGCGTCGCCTTGTTCGAGGTCTTGCGGCGCTCCCGTCGTCGCGCGCGCGACGCCGTGCAACCCGTGCGCATACCAGCGCTGACGATGGTCGGCGCGGCCCTCGCTGACAAACAGTCGCTCTGCTTCGGCAAAACTCCTCGCCGCAGCTTGCGCGTCTGCAGCGGCAAGCTCGATGCGGCCGCGAATGCTGAACGTATAGGCAACTGTGATTGGACTGCCGCTGCGGGTCTGTGGCAGCACCCGCGCAATTCTCCGCAACGCACTGGCGTAGTCGCTGTGAAAATAGTCGAGCACTGCGCGCAATCGGTCAGTGTTGACCGAGCCGGGCGCGTTGCCGCTGGCTCCCGCAGCGAGCACGAGGTCGGCCGCATCCAACAGCGCGCTCGCCTCGTCGAAACGTCCGAGCTGGATCAAGGTGGCGCTGCGGGAGTACTCGATGAAACCAATACGTGGATGACTGGCGCCGAAGCGCTCACGCAAAAGATCGATGCCGTGCACGTATGCCGCATCCGCCTCGACGAAGCGGCTGAGATTGTGCAGCCCGGTGCCGAGATTGTTGTAGTCCATCGCCAGTTCGGCGGCGTGATCGCCGGCGAGCGATTGGCGCAACGGAATGATCTGTCGATACCAGCGCAGCGAGGCTTGTGCGTCGCCGCGCATGCTGGACAGTTTACCCAGACTGGTAAAGGCCTGAATGCGCTCGCTGTCGCCACCACCCATTCGTGCGATCTGCTGCAGGGTTTCGTCCAGATGTCGCGCCGCATCGTCGAGCTGGCCGCTCTCTATTTCCAGACTTGCCAATTGCTGTGCCGCGGCTGCGATCGCGACGCCGTCGCTGCCTTGTTCGACGCGAATGTCGTGCGCCTCGCGTACGGCCGTCAAGGCCGCCGCGATTTTGCCTTGGTGCTGCAACGCGAGACTCAATTGAGCGAGCACATCGGCGCGCACTTGAGGCTCGTCGCGCAATTCCGTGTGCGCTTGCGCCACTGCGTGTTCGAGCACGTCGGCAAGGGTCAGATCGCCTGCATTGTTGCCGCTGAAGCGGTCGGTCAGAT
>JBDUED010000224.1:0-2851 GCA_040002595.1 Dokdonella sp.
AACTCGAAAAGACCGCCATCTGCGGCACCGACCTGCACATCTACAAATGGGACGAATGGTCACAACGCACGATCAAGCCGGGGCTGGTGATCGGGCATGAATTTGTCGGGCGCATTGTCGACATCGGGGCCGGTGTGCGCGGTTATCAGCTCGGTCAGCGCGTGTCTGCCGAGGGCCACGTTGTCTGCGGCGTGTGCCGCAACTGCCGCGCCGGCAAACAGCATCTGTGTCCTCACACGGTCGGCATCGGTGTCAACCGCAACGGCGCGTTTGCCGAATACGTCGCGGTGCCCTCCTCCAACCTGTGGCCGATTCCGGACCAGATCCCGAGCGAAGTTGCCGCGTTCTTCGATCCGTACGGCAACGCGACGCATTGCGCACTCGAGTTCGACGTGATTGGCGAGGACGTGCTGATTACGGGCGCCGGTCCCATCGGCATCATCGCGGCCGGCATCTGCAAGCACATCGGCGCTCGCAACGTCGTGGTCACCGATGTCAACGACTACCGCCTGAAACTTGCCGCCGACATGGGTGCGACGCGCGTGGTAAACGTATCCAAGCAATCGGTCAAGGAGGTAGTGAAGGATCTTCACATGGAAGGCTTCGATGTCGGCCTCGAAATGTCCGGCAACCCGCGCGCCTTCAACGACATGCTCGACGTGATGTACCACGGCGGCAAGGTCGCCATGCTCGGCCTCATGCCCAATGGCACCGGTGTCGAGTGGGACAAGATCATTTTCAAGGGTCTCACCCTGCAGGGCATCTACGGGCGACGCATGTATGAGACATGGTATAAAATGACGCAAATGGTACTAACCGGCTTCCCGTTGCAGAAGGTTCTTACGCACCAGATCCACATCGACGATTTCCAGAAAGGTTTCGACCTGATGGATTCGGGCAATTGCGGCAAGGTCGTGTGTTCGTGGAATTGATCGACAGCATGGCATCAGCGATACCCCTCGCGCCGTCTTCCATCCACGCATGCGTTTTCGATGGTGCGTCCGTTGCAGCGCGGACAACGCAAATCGCCTGAATCGCTGCCTCTGAACGAGTAGTGCCGTCCATGCCCGTCCGCCGCATTCGCGAGCTGATCGAAACCACGCTTGCGGAACTTCCGGCTGCACCGCTGCTGGCCGCCTTCAGCGGTGGCCTTGATTCAACCGTCCTGCTGCACGCTCTGGCGCAATCGCCGGCTGTGCGTGAGCGCGGCCTGCGCGCGGTACATATCGATCACGGCCTCAGCGACGAGAGCGCGGGCTGGGCGCAGAAGTGCGCGCGATTTGCCGCGGCGATGGACGTCGAACTTGTCGTGCGCAAGGTCCACGGCGCGCGCGCGCGCGGCCTCGGTCTTGAAGCAAGTGCGCGGCTTGCGCGCTATGCGGAGATCGAAACTCTGCTTGCACCAGGCGAAATCGTTGCCTTGGCCCATCATCGCGACGACCAGGCCGAAACCGTGCTGCTGAAACTGCTGCGGGGAGCTGGTCCCGAAGGCATCGGTGCCATGCGCCCGCTGCGCAAGCTCGGACGCGGATTTGCCTGGCGTCCACTGCTCGCGCTGCCGCGCGCGGCGCTGCGCGAATACGCCGAATACTACGAACTCACATGGGTCCGCGACCCCAGCAATTCCGATGCCGCGATCGATCGCAACTATCTGCGCATGCAAGTGATGCCGCGCATCATTGCGCGCTGGCCTGAAGCGGAAAGCAGCATCGCGCAGAGTGCGGCGTGGTCGAGAGCGGCGGCCGAATTCATCGATGTCGAAGCTGACCGAGCCCTCGCGCGCACGCGAGGACTCGACCCGTCCACGCTGCATGTTCGCGAATGGCTTGCGTTGCCGGCCGCGTTGCGCGATCCGGTCTTGCGTCGCTGGCTGCGCGCGCTCGATCTGCCCGAGCCGACACATTTCCAGGAAGCCGAACTGGTGCGTCAGCTTGCCGAAGCTGGCGAGGATCGCCAGCCCTGCGTGCGTTGGCCCGGCACCGAAGTACGTCGCTACCGCGACTTGCTGCATGCATTGCCACCGTTGCAATTGCCGCCGTCCGATTGGGTTGCCGAACTCGACGGCGCAGACTTGTCGCTGCCGGTCGACCTTGGCGTCCTGCGCCTGGTTGGTACAGCGCCGACGCCGAACATCGCACCGCGATTGCACGTACGTTTTCGCCGCGGTGGCGAAAGCCTGCGCCTGTCCACCGGGGGACGCACGCGCGAACTGCGCGACCTGTTCCAGGAAGCGGGCATTCCTCCGTGGCAACGCGGACGCTTGCCGCTGGTGTTCGAACCCGATGGCTCATTGCTTGCGGTCGCCGATTTGTGGCTCAGCGAAGCAGGCGCACAATTGCTCGTCAGCCACGGTTTGCGCCTGGAATGGATCACGCCTGGCACTTCGCCGAATGAACACAATTCCGATAGCAGCATTGATCTTGCCCGTCGCCTGAGCTAGCGTTCGCGTCCATGGTAAAACCCAAATCCGCCACCGAGACTTCGCAGGTCGCCGAGTTCGAGAAATCCCTCGACGAACTGGAACAACTGGTCGTGCGCATGGAACACGGCGAACTGAGCCTGGACGATTCGCTGCAGTCGTTTGAGCGCGGCATCGCGCTGTACCGCAACTGCCAGGGCGCGCTCGACCAGGCCAAGCTGCGCGTCAGTCAGTTGCTCGATCCGGCCGCGCCGGAAACCGCGCAGCCGTTCGATCCCGATACGCCGTAATCCGTGGACCTGAGCCCCGTCTTGCTGGCGCTGTCCGCGCGCGCCGATGCCGCGCTCGCGCGCGCACTGCCCAGTGCCGACCAACCACCCATCGAACTGCACCGCGCGATGCGCTACGCCGTGCTCGGCGGCGGCAAGCGCC
>JBDUED010000225.1:0-2768 GCA_040002595.1 Dokdonella sp.
TGGCGCTGGATGGGCAGTGCCGCAATGGACAGGCAGGGCAATCTGGCGCTCGGTTACAGTGCGTCAGATGCCGGTACCAACCCGCAGCTTCGCTATGCCGGACGTCTGGCGACTGATCCACTCAACACGTTGCCGCAAGGCGAATCGCATTTGTTCGATGGCAGCGGCCATCAGACCGGCACTGGCAATCGCTGGGGAGACTACAGCGATCTGACCGTCGATCCAGTCGACGATTGCACCTTCTGGTACACCAACGAGTACTACTCGACGACGGGCGCTTTCAACTGGAAAACGCGCATCGCGAGTTTCAAGTTCCCGAGCTGCTCGCCGCCGCCCGGATTCGATTTGACCACGGTGCCATCCAGCGCGAACGTGTGTGCTGGAACGTCGGCCAACTTCACCGTCAACGCCGCCTCGATTTCCGGCTTCAGCGGCGCGGTAACCTTGTCCGGCAGTGGCAATCCGGCGCCATCGACGCTGGCCTTTTCGCCTAATCCGATCCCTTCGACTCCCGGCGCGAGCACGCTGACAATCGACACGACGGGTGTCGCGACAGGCGCCTACCCGATCGAAATTGACGGCACGGCGTCAGGCGCGGCGGCGCAACTGACCAACCTCGAATTGGACGTGTCCGCGGCAGTACCCGTGGCGCCGACGCTGCTTAGTCCAGCAGATACCGCGTCGATCCCCGCATTGAGGCCGACGTTCTCGTGGAGTGGCAGCGATACGCAGTCGTACACGATCGAAGTGGCCAGCGACCCGGCGTTTACGAACATCGTCTTCACGCAGACGCTGAGCGGCACGTCGGTCAGCATGACGACTGACCTGCTCGCCAATACGACCTATTTCTGGCGCGTCACCCCGACCAATATCTGCGGCACCGGCAGCACCTCGGCGGTGTTCACGTTCACCACGCAAAATGCGGTCTGCAGCTCGCCGGGCGCGCCGATTCCGGACAACAATGCGACTGGTGTCAGCGATTCGCTCGTGATCAGCGACCCGTTGGTCGTCAACAGCCTCAAGGTCTATGTCAAGGCGAGGCATACCTGGGTCGGCGATCTGGCATTCAAGCTGACCAAGAGCGCGGCCAGTTCGATTCTGATCGATCGCCCCGGCGTGCCGGCAAGCACGTACGGATGTTCCGGCGACAACGTCGATGTCCTGCTGGATGATGCCGCTGGCACCCTGGTCGAGAACCAGTGCAATCCGACACCGCCGGCCATTGGCGGAACGCAAAAGCCAAACAATCCGATCAACTCGGTGTTTGCCGGATCGTCGTTTGCCGGCACGTGGACGTTGACCGCGAGCGACGCGGTCGCCGGCGATACCGGCACGCTGGACGAATGGTGTCTGGTAGCGCAACTGGCGCCGCCGACTTATACGGTGGGCGGCACGGTCAGCGGACTTGCGGGCAGTGGTCTGGTGCTGTCGCTCAACAGCGGCGCGCAGACTCTGCCAGTCTCGGCAGACGGCAGTTTCACGTTCCCGACCGGGCTCACCAATGGAACGTCTTATGCGGTCTCGGTCGGCACGCAGCCGAGCACGCAGACCTGCACGGTCAGCAATGACAGCGGCATGATTGCCGGTGCCAACGTGACCAATGTTGACGTGACCTGCACAACCAACACCTACACGGTTGGCGGCGACGTGACGGGTCTTGTGGGTGGTAGCGTGTCGCTGCAACTCAACGGCGGCGCGACGGTGACGGTCAGTGTGAATGGCCAATTCACCTTCCTTCCACTAGCCGACGGCAGCGCGTATGCGGTGACCGTCCTCACCCAGCCGGGCACACCTGCGCAAACCTGCTCGGTCGCCAATGGCACTGGCACCGTGGCCGGGGCAGACGTCACCAATGTTCTCGTCACCTGCGTAGCCAACACGCATTCGATTGGCGGTACGGTCAGCGGCTTGCTGGGCAGCGGGTTGGTGCTGCAGCTCAACGGGAGCACCAATTTGCCGATCAGCGCGGATGGCACGTTCACATTTGGCCAATTCGCGGACGGAACCGCTTACGTGGTCACGGTGAGCGCGCAGCCGAGCGGTCCGGTCCAGGTATGCACGGTTAGCAACGGAAGCGGCACGCTGGCTGGCACGGACTCCGCCATCACCGTCACGTGCGACGACACCATCTTCAAGAACGGCTTCGATTGACGAAACAGCCCTCTCCTCGCGCAACGCGGGGAGAGGTGCATCTTGATTGAGAATGATCTCGACGCCGCGGCCTGTCCGCGGCGTTTTCTTGTCAGGGTGTCGCCCGCGTCAGCGGGAGAAAACGATCCCGCGATGGCGCGGGCGGTTGCCGCTCAATCGCGGCGACTGAAGGCGTGCACCGCATCGACCAGTACAGCAACATGATCGGGTTTGATATCCGGTGTGATGCCGTGACCGAGGTTGAAAATGTGGCCCGGATGCGCGCCGAAACTGTCGAGCACGACGCGTGCTTCAGCGCGGATCGCGTCGGGCGACGCGGCAAGCACGACCGGATCTAGATTGCCTTGCAGCGCGACGCGATCGCCGACCCTTGCACGCGCGTCGCCGATCGCGATGGTCCAATCTAGCCCGAGCGCTGTGCAGCCGGTGTCGGCCAGCGCTTCGAGATGGCTGTTGGCGCCTTTGGAAAACACGATGACCGGCACCTCGCGTGCGCGCGGGTCGGCTTTCAATCGCGCGACGATGTCGGCCAGCCAGCGCAGCGAGAATTCGCGGAACTGCGCCGGTGCCAGCAAGCCGCCCCAGGTGTCGAACACCATCAACGCCTGAGCGCCGGC
>JBDUED010000226.1:0-2742 GCA_040002595.1 Dokdonella sp.
GCCAGCAGCGGCGGAATATTGTCCTGCTCGTTGAACACGGGCACGACGACGGAAAGTTCGGACATGGCGCTTCGGGAATTCGCGGAAGGCGCGCATTATCGCCGATCGCGGAACAAGGGCCAGCGCGGCGGAAAGGGTTTGGGCGAACTCAGCGGCTGCCGGCGGCGACCTCAGGCGAGCCTTCGATTGCGCCGCGCCACATGTGCTCAAGCGCGTCGAATCGATCCGCGGTTTGCGCCAGCAATACCAGCGTGCCTTGCGCGATCGGCACCTCGCGGCCGGCAAAACCATCGCGATGGAAGTCTTCGCTGGCCTTGACGCGATGATCGACCACGTAAACAACGCTGACCGGCGCGCCGTTTTCGGGCATCACCATGTGCACGCTCTTGTAGGGGCCGATCGGGCATTCGTTCACATAGGCAACGTCGCCGGGAACCGCTGCGGCCAGACGCACAGCGCGATCGGAAAACGCTTGTTGCACTTTTTCGGCCGGCACCGGCGCGCGCAGATTCAACGCATCACGTTCCTCGCCCGTGACGTGCGCGACGACCAGAGCGGGCAGTGTCGTCGACGATTGGACGCGCACGATACCGACGACCAACGCGATGGACGCGGCCGCAGCCAGTGCGATCCATGCAAACCGGCGATGCGTGCTGCGTTCGTGGTTGCGCGCGCCGGTCAACTGCGCGAGCAGGATGCGGTCGGCAAGACCGGCCGGAACCGGCACCGCCAGCGCGCTGGCAAGGCGCGTTTCGAAGGCGTGCGCGCGCGCGCGCGCGTCAGCGCAGAATGCGCAACTTTCCAGATGCTCACGCGCTGCAGGATCCGGTACACGCGGATCGCTGCCGAGCTGGCGGCGGAACTCAAGGCAATCCATACAACACCGCCTCCTTGTCGCCGCCATCGAGCAGCGCTTTGAGTTTCTGGCGTGCGCGGAACACTTGGGTCATCACCGCCGCTTCACTGGTGCCGAGCTGGCGCGCGATTTCGGTGCACGAGAAACCGCCGAGTACCTGCAGTACCAACGGCTCCCGATATTTCGGGTCGAGCTTGGCGATTGCGGCGCGCACGACCGAATCCTCACCGAGATGTTCGGGGCCTGCGGAGGGGTCGCAAATCTCAAGATCGCTGATATCGGTGGTCGGCATCGGTTTGCGTTCGTACAGACGGGCATTCTCGCGGCGCAGGATTGTGGTCAGCCAGGCTTTGGCTGCGACGTTTTCGCGCAGCGCATCGAGCGATCGCCAGGCGCGCAGAAACGTTTCCTGGACCAGATCCTGTGCCAGCGCATCCTGGCCGCACAACCAGTACGCGTAGCGATACAGTTCGCCCGAATGCGCCCGCACCAAAGCCTCGAACTGTTGCTGGCGGTTGCTCACAGGGTGAACAGACCGGGCGTTGCCGTGATTGCTTGCAGCATCGGTCATGGTACGAGACCTGCCTTCAATACCGCCTTGCCACGTCGCGCGCGCATCATCGCGCGATCAGCGAATGCGACCCAGGATACCGTCGAGTTCGTCGAGGCTGTGATAGTGAATCACCAGTTTGCCGCGTCCGTTGCGCGCATGCGCCACGCTTACGCGTGTCGCCAGCTTCGCGGCCAGATCACGCTCAAGCGCGGCGATATTCGGGTCTTGTTTCACGGCCGCTTTGGTGCCTTTGGACACGCCGACCTCGCCGCGGCGCACCGCTTCTTCCAGCTCGCGTACCGACCAGTTCTTTGCGGCAGCCTCGCGCGCCAGCGCAATGGCGCGCTTTTCCGGCAAGGTTGCCAGCGCGCGCGCGTGACCCATGTCGAGTTTGCCGGCGTCGAGCAGGCGCTTGACCTCGGCCGGAAGGTCGAGCAGACGCAACAGGTTCGATACCGCTGCGCGCGAACGACCGACCGCATCGGCAGCTTGCTGATGGGTCAGTTCAAATTGATCGATCAGGCGCGACAAGGCTTGCGCTTCCTCCAGCGGCGACAGGTCTTCGCGCTGGATGTTCTCGATCAGGGCCATCGCGACGACGGCTTGATCAGCGACGACTTTCACGAGCGCTGGAATTTCGTAGAGACCGGCCTGGCGCGCCGCGCGCCAGCGGCGTTCGCCGGCAATCAGTTCATAGCGGCCCGGCCCGATCGCGCGCACGACGATCGGCTGGATAACCCCCTGCGATTTGATCGAGGCAGCCAGTTCCTCGATTTTTTCCGGATCGAATGCCTGCCGCGGCTGGTATTTGCCCGGCACAATGGCATCGATGGCGAGCGAGCGCAGTTCGCCTTCGATGTCCTGCGCCGTGCCGGGGCCGATATCGCCGCCAAGCAGCGCATCAAGCCCGCGCCCGAGTCCAAGTCCGCGTTTCTTCGCTGCCATGTGATGTTCCCTTTTGCGCTCGTCCCTGATCGCGAAAGCAAGAGCGGCCATCCTGGCCGAACTATTCAATTGGAATGCGCGGCTGACGCGGTCGCTTTCGCGCGCCGCAACATCTCGCCGGCGAGGCCGAGGTACGCGATTGCGCCGCGTGATTCGCGGTCGTAGAGATTGATCGGCTTGCCGTGACTGGGTGCTTCGGCCAGGCGCACGTTGCGTGGAATGATCGAGCGCAGCACCTTGTCGCCAAAATGTTTGGTCAGCTGCAGCGAGACTTCATTGCCGAGGTTGTTGCGCGCGTCGTACATCGTGCGCAGCAAACCTTCCACTTCCAGTTGCGGGTTGAGGCGCATGCGCACCGCCTTGATCGTATCGAGCAGGCTGGAAAGTC
>JBDUED010000227.1:0-2714 GCA_040002595.1 Dokdonella sp.
TGTGTCGAAGTATGGAATGGCGAGCGCCTTGTCGGTGGCATCTACGGCGTCGCCATCGGACGCATGTTTTTCGGCGAGTCGATGTTCAGTGCGGCAACGAACGGATCGAAGGTCGCGCTATTTGCGCTATGCCACGCGCTGCGGGGCTGGAATTTTCCCCTGCTCGATGCTCAGATCGCCTCGGATCACCTGTTTACGCTCGGTGCGCGCGAAATGTTGCGGACCACGTTCTGCGCACGCGTCGCCCAATTGGCGCAAATGGAGGGCGTTGACGGCTCCTGGCAGGAATTCTTTGCAAGGCTTTGTGTGACGGATCTGACCCGTTGAAACGATGCAGAAGCGGCTTCAGCAGGCCTCAGGGCAGGAGAGATGGGACGCTTTTGCTTCCCGCGACCGCGTTAACGTGACAGAATCGCGCGCCGTTCCCGGCTCCGCAGCCGCTCAAAGCCCCAAGGAAAAATGTCCAAAGACGATGTCATCGAGATGGAAGGCGCGATTCTCGAAACCCTTCCCAACACGATTTTCCGCGTGAAGCTCGAAAACGGGCATGTGGTCACCGCGCACATTTCGGGGCGCATGCGCAAGAACTACATCCGCATCCTGACGGGCGACAAGGTCAAGGTTGAAATGACGCCTTACGACCTGACCAAGGGCCGCATCACCTACCGCATGAAGTGAGCGCAGCAAGCGCTCATCTGGTGCAAAAGGGGTGATGGTCGCTGTCTGATTCGAGCGCGCGTATTTGCAGGCATCCATCGCTGTAACGTCTTCCGATCGCCGTCCACGGCTTGCCGAATGAGACGCACGAATGTCCTGATGGACATTCGTGGCACACCTCATTCGAGCACAACTGCCGGCATCTTTTCCGCCATTTCGGTTGCGACGTCGAGCTTGCCGTCCTTGACCGATAGCCTGACCTTGCCGCCATCGGCGAGCTTGCCGAACAACAATTCGTCCGCCAGTGCGCGCTTGACGTTTTCCTGGATCACGCGCGCCATCGGCCGCGCACCCATCTGCGGATCGAAGCCGTGTTCGGCCAGCCAGCGGCGCGCGTCGGCGTCGACATGCAACGCGACATGCTTCTCCTGCAACTGGGTCTCCAGCTCGATCAGGAACTTGTCGACCACGCGCAGGATGTGCTCGAAATCGAGCGCATTGAACTGGATGATCGCATCCAGCCGATTGCGGAACTCCGGACTGAAATTTCGTTTCAGCACTTCCATCGCGTCGGACGCATGATTCTGCTCGACGAAACCCATCGTTCGCCGCGCCGCCATCTGCGCGCCCGCGTTGGTGGTCATCACCATGATCACGTTCTTGAAGTTAGCCTCGCGCCCATTGGTGTCGGTCAATGCGCCGTGATCCATGATCTGCAGCAACACGTTGTAGACATCCGGATGCGCTTTCTCGATCTCGTCGAGCAACAGCACGCAGTGCGGATGCTTGACGATCTGTTCGGTCAGCAAGCCGCCCTGATCGAAACCGACATAACCCGGAGGCGCACCGATCAACCGCGATACCGAATGCGCTTCCATGTATTCGGACATGTCAAAACGCACCAGTTCGATACCAAGCTGCATCGCGAGCTGGCGCGTGACTTCGGTTTTGCCGACGCCCGTCGGTCCGGTCAGCACAAAACATCCTATCGGCTTGGCTGGATCGCCGAGGCCCGAGCGGGCCATCTTGATCGCACTGGTCAACGAATCGATCGCCGTGTCCTGGCCGAACACGACCATCTTGAGGTTGCGATCGAGATTGCGCAGCACGTCGCGATCGGACGCCGACACCTGCTTGGCCGGGATCCGCGCCATGCGGGCAACGATGAACTCGATATCGGGTACGTCGACCAGACCGCTGCGCTCGTCTTCGGGCAGTAGCCGCTGGCGCGCGCCCGCCTCGTCGATCACGTCGATCGCCTTGTCCGGCAATAAACGGTCGGCGATATGCTTGACCGAAAGATCGACCGCCGCTTTCAACGCGTCATTGGTGTATTCGACCTTGTGGTGCTCTTCGAAGCGCGACCTCAAGCCTTTGAGAATTTCAATGCTGTCGGCAATCGATGGCTCGACAATATCGATTTTCTGGAAACGCCGCGCCAGCGCGCGATCCTTTTCGAACACGCCGCGATATTCCTGAAACGTGGTCGAGCCGATGCAGCGCAATTCACCATTGGCCAGCACGGGTTTGATCAAATTGGACGCATCCATCGTGCCGCCCGAGGCGGAACCCGCGCCAATGATGGTGTGGATTTCGTCGATGAACAGGATCGCGCCCGGCTCCTTCTTGAGCTGATTGATGACGCCCTTGAGGCGCTTTTCGAAATCGCCGCGGTATTTGGTGCCCGCGACCAGCGCGCCCAGATCAAGCGCCCAGATCGTGCAGTCCGCGAGCACTGCCGGGACGTCACCTTCGACGATGCGCTTGGCCAGGCCCTCAGCCAACGCGGTCTTGCCCACGCCCGCCTCGCCTACGTACAGCGGATTGTTCTTGCGCCGGCGACACAGCACCTGGATCGTGCGTTCGATTTCCTCCTGCCGGCCAATCAGCGGATCGATCTTGCCCTGGCGCGCCAGTTCATTGAGATTGTTCGCGAATTCGGTCAGCGGGTTGCCGCGCGGTTCTTCGCCGCCTTCCGCTTCGCGCCCGGCTTCGCCGCCGCTTGGCTGCGCGCCGGACTCATTGCCGATTTTCGCGATGCCATGCGAGATGTAGTT
>JBDUED010000228.1:0-2645 GCA_040002595.1 Dokdonella sp.
GGTGATTCCCTGCAGGGATTCATGGGCGGCTATCTGGAACGCAGTCTGCAGATCTTCATGGATCAGCAGCAGCAGTTCCGCAGCCAGCTCAACAACATCCTCGGCCAGACGCCATGGTCGATGTTGAATGGATTGACCGAGCGCAATGTGGATCTGTGGAAGTCGGTGCAGCAGGGATTCCTGACCGCTGCGGCGAACACCGTTCGCGAGGGTTCGCCAGACCCTGCCAAGCCGAAGAAAGACGCCAAATCCTGAACCGTTTCTCGATTCAGTCGTTGCAGCAATCCGCCACCGCACGACGCTGCGCCGCAACAGATTCGCGCAGCGGACCATGCGGCAGCGCACGAGCGAATTCAACCATAGGGGACAATCGATGAGCCAGCGCGTCGCCGTCGTCACGGGCGGAATCGGAGGATTGGGAAGCGAAATATGCAAATCTCTCGCGCGTGCCGGGCGCAAGGTCATCGCCGCCGACCTCGCCTCGCGCAGCGAGCGCGTCGACGCGTTCCGCGCCGATATGCGCGAGTTCGGTGATGCCATCGTTTTCGAGCCGCTGGATGTCGCTGATTTCAATGCCTGCGCCACCTTCGTTGAGCATGTCGAGCACACACGCGGCACCATCTCGATTCTCGTCAACGGCGCTGGCATCACCCGCGATACGTCCCTGCGCAAGATGACGCCGGAACAATGGGGCGACGTGTTGCGCGTGAACCTGGACGGCGTGTTCAATTTGTGCCGCCATGTTGTTGACGGCATGACCGCGCAGGGCTTTGGCCGCATCGTCAACATCTCGTCCGTCAACGGGCAAACCGGCCAGTTTGGGCAAACCAATTACTCCGCCGCCAAGGCTGGCATGCACGGCTTCGCCATGGCGCTTGCGCGCGAAGTGGCGAGAAAGGGCGTGACCGTCAACAGCGTATCGCCGGGCTATTGCAACACCGCACTGGTGCAGGCTGTACCCGAGGACATCCGCAAGCAAATCATCGCCAACATTCCCGTCGGCCGCCTCGGCGAGCCTCACGAAATTGCACGTACGGTCGATTTCCTCACCGCCGACGATGCGGGCTTCATCACGGGCGCGAATATCCCGGTCAATGGTGGCTACTTCATGGATTTTTGACCGTATCGAATATTATTTCGGCAAGCACTTCACTCGTGGCGCCACCACGCGGACCGGTGAAGTACGCTCACTACCAGTCCACCCCATCGGCAAAAATCACGTCTTCACCGAAGCCGTTGCGCACGCAGTCGTTCATCGCGATCGACGTACCGATAGGCATCACTTCAAAATCGCCGAGAGCAATCTGATACAGCGAGTGGGTATCAATCGCAATATCCGCGTCGTCCCATTTGTGCGCCGTGAACAGGCCATCGTCGGCAATCAACGGAATGTTGCCACCATCGGAAAGGAACATGCCGTATTGCTTCAGCGTTTTCAAAATGACCTGAGCCGCCGCGTTGTAGCCGCTGATGTTGAACGCGGATTTGAGGCGAAGGCGCGCACCATACGGAATCGCGTCGGCGGATCCGCCCGGCGCGCCGATGTGACTGGCCGGGTACACGTAATAGCCCGCACGTATGCGCGAGTTGGGCAGGGTGAAACGAAAAGCGTGGCCGAGCGTCGTGCCGCTCTGCATGGCGGCATGCACATCATCCGGATTGAATAGCAGTGGTGCGATCGGAAAACCCGCCGCGTCCGCGCTGGTGCAACCATCGCCGCGTCCGGCGGGCGGATAGACGAGATTGAGATGCCATTTGACCAGGCACGATGAGTGCAGGCCACCGGTGTCGACTGCGCTCTTGTACGACTCGAACAGCGTATCGCCGTGCACAATCAGCAAATGGCAATCGTTGTTTGCGTAGTCGCATGAATAGTCGGGCTGAGCTTCGATCGCCCCGATTGCAGGAATCGGCACGCTGGTGTCGGCGTCGCATTCGCCCGTGTAATAGTCGCTGTTGGGCAGCAGCGGCGTGTCGGTCGCATTGCCCCACGACGTGTACAAGACATGCATGGAAAAATCGAGCTGGAAATTGGTGCCGCCGGTACCCCACGCGATGCTGCTCGCGATCATCGTCGCGGAAGCGGGATCGGCTGTCTGCGCGGAAATGTCCTTGTTCCAGATGGCAGCCGGCGGAAAGCGTGGCGCGCTGCGCGACGGCGGCGTCTGCGCGTGACTTGAAATCGCCAGCACCAGCAACGCAGTGCCGGCAACGCCACGGATCGTGGATTGGAGCATCATCTCAATCTCCCGGAAGCGGGCAAACGCGAACAGCCGATGCGCTTCGAAGAACGTGCCTGTGTCACGGTTGCACGCTACCACACGAGATCAGGCGGTATATCGTCCTCGATCTGCGCCTGCGGATCGCACAGCAGCACCAAGGCGTCGGGATCGATCGCCTGCGCAGCCAGCGCCGTTTCGCGCGTGACCAGCAGATAGCGCCCCGCCAATTGTGCAACCGCCAGTTCGCCGCCGTTGAGGCGTGGCAGTTGTTCGGCCGTCACATAGATGCGACGGATCTTGTTGGTGTGCGGAAAATGCCGGGGAATTTCCGCGTTGGCATCGTTAAGGGCGTTGCCGCTCAGCACAGTTGCGAGTTTCTGCCGGCGTTCCTTCTTTTCGCGCGTGCGCTGTTCGGCTTCGCGC
>JBDUED010000229.1:0-2613 GCA_040002595.1 Dokdonella sp.
GCAAGGTCTCGCGCACGGTCTGCTCGATCACGCGCGGGCCGGCAAAGCCGATCAGTGCTTTCGGCTCGCCGATGTTGATGTCGCCGAGCATGCCGAGGCTGGCCGATACGCCGCCGGTGGTTGGATGGGTCAGCACGGAAATATACGGCACACCCACTTCGCGCAGACGCGCGAGTGCAGCCGAGGTCTTGGCCATCTGCAGCAAGGAAAAAAGGCCTTCCTGCATGCGTGCGCCACCGGTTGCGGCAAAGCAGACGAGCGGCATGCGCTCGGCCAATGACAGTTCTGCGGCACGCGTGAATTTCTCGCCCACGACCGAGCCCATCGAGCCGCCCATGAAGGCGAAATCGAACGCGACGGCAGCGAGTGGATTGGATTTGAGCGTGCCGCGCATCGCGATCAGCGCGTCTTTCTCGCCCGTCTGCTTTTGCGACGCGACGATGCGATCCTTGTATTTTTTTGAATCGCGAAATTTCAACGGGTCGGCCGGCGCAAGATCAGCGAAAAGTTCCCGTGTGCTGCCCTCGTCGAAGAACGCCGCCAGGCGCGCGCGCGCGCGGATCCCATGGTGATGACCGCATTTGGGACACACCATCAATGCAGCTTCGAGCTCGGGCTGATACAGCACCGCGCCGCAGCCGTCGCACTTTTCCCACAGGCCTTCGGGTACCTTGCCCTTGCTTGGCGTGGTTGCGCGCGTACGCGGACCGACCAATTTCTGCAACCAGTTCATGTCGTAGACCTCTCCCGTATCGATCGGCGGCCGCAGCTCCGGAGGCAGCGCATCCGGGTTTGATTCCGATTCGTGGTTAGCGCTCATGTCCGGCATGCGCATCAAGCGCGTCGCGTATGGGCGCCAAGAATGCCTGCGCTCGGACGCAGACTTCATTTGCATCGTCAGCACCGGCAAGACAATCGACCAGCGCGCTGCCGATCACCACCGCATCGGCGAATTCGCCGATCGCCGCCGCAGTCGCTGCGTCGCGCACGCCGAAGCCTACTGCGACCGGCACTTTCGCGCGTTGCTTGATCGCTTCTACCCGCACGCGAACGTCGTCCGTGCGCAGCCTTTGCGCGCCAGTGATGCCAGCGAAGGAAACATAATACAAGAATCCCTGCGCTGCCTCGCCAATTCGCGCCAATCGCTCGTCCGAGGTAGTCGGTGCCGCCAGCAGGATCTGGCGCAATCCGGCATTGCGCAACACCGCCACCGCTTCGCTTTCCTCGATCGGGCAATCGACCAGCAAGACGCCATCGACACCCGCGTCCAGCGCGTCGCGCGCGAAGCGTTCGGCGCCGTGGATCTCCACCGGATTCATGTAACCCATCAGCACAACAGGCGTGTCGCCATCGCCGGCACGAAACTCGCGTACCCAGCCGAAAACCTGCTTCAGTCCGATGCCCTTGAGAAGCGCGCGTTCACTGGCGTGCTGAATGCTCGGGCCATCGGCCATCGGGTCGGAAAACGGTACGCCGAGTTCGATCAAATCCGCTCCGGCTGCGACCAGTGCATGCATCAAATCGACCATCGCGTCCGGCAGCGGATCGCCCCCGGTGACGAACGGAATCAACCCGGTGCGGCCTTTGCCTGTGAGCTCGGCAAAGCGGACGTCGATGCGGTTCATGGACTGCTCACGCCGCAGGTGACACTCATCGTCCCGGCGAAAAACCGGGAGTGCGCTTTCTCAAGAATGACGCCACCGAGGTTCACAGCTTGATTCCCTCGCGCGCCGCAATCGTGTGCACGTCCTTGTCGCCGCGACCGGACAAGTTGCACAGGATCAATTTGTCTTTTGGCATTTCGCGAGCGAGCTTGATCGCTTGCGCGACCGCATGACTCGATTCAAGTGCGGCAAGGATGCCTTCGGTGCGCGCCAGTTCATGAAAGGCAGCGAGCGCTTCATCATCGGTGATGCCGACGTAGTGCGCGCGGCCGCAATCTTTCAGGAACGCGTGCTCGGGGCCAACACCGGGATAATCGAGGCCGGCGGAAACCGAATGCGTCTCGGTGATCTGGCCATTGTCGTCGCACAACACATAGGTGCGATTGCCGTGCAACACACCGGGGCGTCCGGCACTGAGCGACGCGGCATGACGGCCACTGGCGATCCCCTCCCCCGCTGCCTCGGCGCCGACAATTGCAACGTCGCGATCGTTCAAGAACGCATGGAACAAGCCGATCGCATTGGAGCCTCCGCCAACGCAGGCGACCAGCGTGTCCGGCAGGCGTCCGAATTGCTCCTGCATCTGCACGCGCGCCTCGCGCCCGACGACCGCGTTGAAATCGCGCACCATCTGCGGATACGGATGCGGACCGGCAACCGTGCCGATGATGTAGAACGTATCGGCGACATTCGTGACCCAATCGCGCATCGCTTCGTTGAGCGCGTCCTTCAGCGTCTTCGAACCCGATGTAACCGGCACCACCGTCGCGCCAAGCAGCTTCATGCGATACACGTTGATGGCCTGGCGCTCGATGTCGACTGCGCCCATGTAGACGACGCAGTCGAGCCCGAAGCGCGCGCACACTGTTGCCGTCGCGACGCCGTGCTGGCCGGCGCCGGTTTCAGCGATGATGCGGCGCTTGCCCATGTGCCGCGCAACCAGCGCCTG
>JBDUED010000230.1:0-2606 GCA_040002595.1 Dokdonella sp.
ACCACGATATCGGTCGACTGCGCGCCGCGTGCGCGCATCGATGAAAACGCAGCGTGACCGGGCGTATCGAGGAACGTGATCACGCCCTTCTCGGTGGCGACGTGGTACGCGCCGATATGCTGTGTGATGCCCCCTGCTTCGCCCGATGCCACCTTGGCGCGTCGAATGTAATCGAGCAACGAAGTCTTGCCATGATCGACGTGCCCCATGATCGTGACGACGGGCGGGCGCGTGGCCTGTTCGCCCTCGGCGCCGGCCTGATGCGCGAGCAGCGTGCTTTCCGCGCTCGTGTCCTCGGCCGCGACAACCTTGTGGCCCAGTTCCTCGGCGACCAGTACCGCCGTGTCGTGTTCGATAACCTGATTGATCGTGACCATCACGCCCATCTTGAACAACGCCTTGACCACATCGACACCCTTGACCGCAAGCTTCTGCGCAAGGTCGGCGACGGTGATTGTTTCGCCCACCGCGATCTCGCGGGTAACCGGTGCGGTCGGACGTGAAAATCCATGCGCGGGACCTGAACGCGACTGCTCGACCTGACGCGTCTTCGGTCGCTTGCGACCGGTGCGGCGCGCGGCACCTTCCTGCGACAGATGCAGCTCGTTGCCAAAATAGCGTTTGCCCCCTGCCTCTTCGGCGGTGCCATCCTCGCGCATCCGATGCGAGCCGTGCTTGGGCTTGTGACGATGGTCCGGCGCGCCGGGCGCAGCGACATTTTCGCGGGCACGGTCCGGACGTGCGTGCGCCGTTTCGCGCGCCGGCACCACGGCTTCCTTGGCAACGGCTTCGGGCTTGGTCTCGATCGCTGGCGTCCGCAGCTCGGCGCTCTTGCTCTGGATTTCCTCCTCCGCAGCGGCGCGACGGGCATCCTCGTCGGCGCGCACCTGGGCTTCCTCTTCCTGACGCCGGCGTTCCACTTCGTTGCGCGTCGATTCTTCGGTGTCACGCTTGAGCTGCGATTCGCCCAGTTTGCGGATCGCATCTTCGCGTTCCGGATCGACGTGCGCGTTTGCTTCTTCCTCGACCACGCTGCGCTTGACGTACGTGCGCTTCTGGCGTACCTCGACGTTGACCGTCTTTGCCATCGCCCCACGCTGACCCGGCACCACCGTGATTTCGCTGACCGTTCGCCGCTTGAGCGTAATCTGACGCGGCGAAGACGCAGCCTCGACAGGCGCTTCCTGCTTGCCATGCGTGCGTCGCAGGAAACCGAGCAGCTTCACCTTTTCAGTGCTGCTGATGACTTGCTCCGGCCCGGAAAACTTCATGCCGGCCTCGGCAAGCTGCGTGAGCAACTTGTCGATCGGCGTGCCGAGGACCGTGGACAATTGTTTGATCGTGACGTCCGACATCGATTGCGTACTCCGTGGCCGTGCAGCGCTTGCGGCAATTTTCCTGAAGAGCCGCGCAAAGCAGCCTATTGCTTCACCAATTCCCGGCAAATCCCGTCAAGATCGACGGATTTCGCCTGCCCCGCAACGCAGGGAACAACCTAACCATTACTTACGTCGCGGTTGTCTCGTCCGAGGCTTGGCGCGCTCTCATGATCAGGGCGGCAGCGGCATCCTCATCAATGCCTTCAATACCCAGCTCCATGAATTCGACCGTTGCCAGGTCCGCAAGATTTTCGCGCGTCACTATATTGTGCGACGCCAGCTCGAACGCGAGGCCTTCATCCATGCCTTCGATCGCCAGCAAATCCTGTGCCGGTTTGTGTTCGTCGATGCCTTCCTCGACCGCGAGCGCATCCGTCAGCAACGCATCGCGCGCACGCGCGCGCAGTTCCTCGACGATGTCCTCGTCGAAGCCCTCGATGCCAAGCAGTTCGGCCGTCGGCACATAGGCGATTTCCTCGACCGTCGAAAAACCTTCCTGCACCAGGATCTGTGCAATCTCGCTATCGACTTCGAGCTTCGCGACGAACAATTCGCGTGCCGCTTCCTGTTCCGATTCGCTCTTCTGACGCACCTGATCAGCGGTCATTACATTGAGCTGCCAGCCACTGAGCTTGCTGGCGAGGCGCACGTTCTGGCCGCCGCGACCGATCGCCTGCGACAGCTTGTCTTCGGCAACCGCGATATCCATCGAGTGCTTTTCCTCATCGACAATGATCGACTGCACTTCGGCCGGTGCCATCGCATTGATCACGAATTGCGCCGAACTGTCGTTCCACAAAACGATGTCGATGCGCTCGCCGTTCAATTCGTTCGACACGGCCTGCACGCGCGATCCGCGCATGCCGATGCAGGCGCCGATCGGATCCGTGCGATGGTCGTGTGCGAGCACGGCGATCTTGGCCCGGTCGCCGGCATCGCGCGCGCAGGCCTTGATCTCGACCAGGCCCTGGCCAACTTCCGGCACTTCCAGCTTGAACAACTCCATCATCAGTTCTGGTGCGGTGCGCGAGACGAAAAGCTGCGGCCCGCGCAGCTCCGAACGCACTTCATACAGATAGCCGCGCAGCCGATCGCCGGCGCGCACGGTCTCGCGCGGAATGCTGCGGTCGCGCGGCACGAATGCCTCGGCGTTACCACCAAGATCGAGAAATACGCTGCCGCGCTCGACCCGCTTGACGATGCCGGTAATGAGTTCGCCAACCCGAT
>JBDUED010000231.1:0-2590 GCA_040002595.1 Dokdonella sp.
TACGGCTTGCGCCTGCCGGTGTTGAATACGAAGGTTCTTGGCGTCGGCGAACCCAGGCGCGGCGATGTGTTCGTGTTCCGCTATCCGATGAATCCCAAAGAGGACTACATCAAGCGGGTAATCGGGCTGCCGGGTGACGAGATCACGTATCGCAACAAGACATTGTTCGTCAATGGCAAGGAAATTGCGGAAACCAGCCTGGGGGCGTACACCGGGGCACCTGAACCTGATCGCCGGCCGGTCGACGCCGAGGTCAAGCAGGAGGATCTGCTAGGTGTCGAACACCGGATCATGGAATTCCCTGGTGCCTGGGTAGGCCATGATGGCACCTGGAAAGTGCCCGAAGGGCATTATTTCGCCATGGGAGATAATCGCGACAACAGCGCGGACAGCCGCTTCTGGGGTTTCGTGCCGCAGGAAAATCTGGTCGGCAAGGCATTTTTCGTCTGGATGAATTTTGGCGATTTCAGCCGGATCGGTACCATAATCAAGTGATCCGTGGTTTTTGATCACCGCGGAGTCAGGTAAACAGGCGAAGGGGAAAGCGCATGAAGATGCATCGCAAGATCAAGGGAATCACGCTGATCGGGTTCGCCATGGTGATGTGCGTACTCGGATTTTTCGCTTACATGGCGATGCGCCTGATCCCGATGTACACCGAATATTTCGGGGTGGTGAAGGCGATGGAACAGGTGCGCCACGAACCGGGCGCATCGACAAAATCGCTGGAGGAAATCCGTCGTGGCATGAGCATCAAGTTCGACACCCAATACGTTGACGAAGCTGACGTACCGATGTCCGCCATCATGCTCAAGCGCGAAGGTGGAACGTCGATTCTGCGCATTGCCTACGAAAAACGTGTGCCGTTCGTTTATAACCTCGAGCTGGTCGGCAAGTTTGACAAGTCAATGAGCCTGACCAACGCTGGTGCCGAATAACACGCTGCTCGGACACGCGTTTGCGGATGCGCGCCTGCTCGAACAGGCGCTCACGCATCGCAGCGTGAGCCACGCGAACAACGAGCGGCTTGAGTTTCTGGGCGATGCATTGGTCAACCTGTTTGTTGCCGAGTTGGTGTTCGAGCGCCATCCTCGCGCGGACGAAGGCGAGATGACGCGTCTGCGCGCGGCCCTGGTAAATGGCCCGGCGCTGGCTGAAATAGCGCGCGCCGAGGAAATCGGATCGCACCTGTTGCTCGGTCCCGGAGAACTCAAGAGCGGCGGCCATCGACGCGATTCGATACTCGCCGACACGTTCGAAGCGCTGATTGCGGCGATCTACGCTGATGCCGGATGGATGACTTGTCGCGACATCGTGCGCCGCATCTTCGCCGAGCGTGTTGCGTCAGGAGCTAACACTCCCAAGGATGCGAAAACGCGCTTGCAGGAATGGCTGCAGGGGCGCAGCCTGCCGTTGCCGGTCTACGAACTCGTCGCCGTCAAGGGTGAGGAACATGCGCGAATATTTGACGTCGACTGTCATGTGGTTGAACTGGATATTGCTACTCGCGGAAGCGGTTCCAGCCGGCGCGTCGCCGAGCAGGCCGCGGCGGAACGCGCCTTGATTGATTTGGAGAAGAAAGTTTGTCCATGAGCGTCGACCCCTCCCAGCCCGCGCATCGATACGGCCGAGTGGCGTTGATCGGCCGTCCGAACGTCGGCAAGTCCACGCTGCTCAATGCATTTCTCGGTACCAAGCTCAGCATTGTCACCCCCAAGCCGCAGACCACGCGTCATCGCATTCTGGGTATCGCCACACAGCCGCAGGCGCAAATTGTCTTCATTGACACCCCAGGATTGCATCAAGGCGGCAAGCGCGCGTTGAATCGTCAACTCAACCGCATCGCACGTCAGGTGCCGGATGAAGCCAACGTGCTCGTGCATGTGATCGATGGGGTGCGTTGGCGCGACGAAGACGAAGACGTCTGGAAACTCGTCGCAGCGCAGCCCGCACCGTGTTTACTCGTGATCAACAAGGTCGACAAGCTCGCCGACAAGAAATCGCTATTGCCGTTCGCGGCGCAAATCACGCGTGAGCGCGCATACGCATCAGTGCACTTTGTGGCGGCGCGACGGGGCGATGGTGTATCCGCTTTGTTCGACGAACTGGTCGAATTGCTGCCCGTTGCGCCCGCCGAATATGGCGCCGACGAGTTCACCGACCGCAGCGAACGTTTTCTTGTCGCGGAGCTGATTCGCGAACAGGTGATGCTGCAGCTTGCGGCTGAGTTGCCGTATTCGACCGCAGTAGAGATTGAGCGTTTCCAGGACGATCCGGACATTACGCGGATCGGCGCGGTGATCTGGGTCGAGCGCGACAGTCAGAAGGGGATCGTGATCGGTGCGGGAGGCGCGCAGCTCAAGAAGATCGGCAGCTCCGCGCGACGTTCTATGGAAAAAGTGCTTGCCCGGCACGTCTTTCTCGAATTGTGGGTGCGTGTGCGTGAATCGTGGAGCGATGATGCGAACGCTCTGAGGCAATTCGGTTATTCGGAGTGAGGGACCGGGCCTAGAGAATCGGGAATGGGATTCGGCAGGCTCGCAGCCAATACCGGGTTGCCCTTGCGATTCCTCATTGCCGATTATCCGTT
>JBDUED010000232.1:0-2575 GCA_040002595.1 Dokdonella sp.
TGCAATTCGTTTCCGGTACTTCGCAGGTGTTGTGGGCGAACCGGAGAACTGGCATGACGCTGCAAACCACATCGCTACTCACTCAATCGGGCCGTGATCGTGCTGCCCGCGTGTCGGCATGCATCGAGCCAGGCCCTGCATCCGGCGCTGAAACGGGCGAACGGACCCTCCGCATGCAGCCCAAGTACGCCGACAGTGCGCGCACCGTGCGCGTGCGCTGGGCGTTGTACGGGGCGGTCGATGGCCCGCTGGTGATTGTGCAGGGCGGGATCTCCGCCGATCGCCATGCGGCGGCCGCGACGAACGGCAATGCCGGATGGTGGGATGCGATTGTCGGCGCCGACCGCGCGATCGATACCAACCGCTTTCGCGTGCTGTCTATCGACTGGCTCGAAGCCAGCGATCTCGGCGACGCACTGGCGGTCGCCAGCGCCGATCAGGCCGACGCCCTCGCCGCGCTGCTGGACACGTTCGGTATCCGCAGCGCGTGCGCGTTTGTGGGTGCCTCATATGGCGCGATGGTCGGGCTCGCATTTGCCGCGCGCCATCCGCAACGCCTGCATCAGCTTGTCGCGATTGCCGGTGCACATCGTGCACATCCACTCAGCATCGCGCTGCGCAACCTTCAGCGCGAGATTGTGCGTTTGGGATCAGGTCACAACGATACGGCGGTCGGGCTCGACCTTGCCCGCCGTCTGGCAATGACGACGTATCGAGGCGAGCGCGAGTTCGCCGAACGCTGTGGCGACGCGCCGGTGTTCGCGGACGGACGTTTTCATTTTGCCGAGGAGGCGTGGTTGAAGGCTTCCGGCGCAAACTTCGCGCAGCGTTTCAACGCGGAGCGCTTTCTGGCGCTGTCAGAATCCATCGACCTGCACACTATCGCGCCGGAGGCGGTTCGCGCGCCCACCATCTTGATTGGCATCGCGTCCGACCGCGTCGTGCCGCTCGCGGACATGTGCGAATTGCAGCGCCGCTGTGGTGCCGCGGCGACCCTGCACGTGATCGATTCCCGCTACGGCCACGATGCCTTTCTCAAGGAGACCGCGCAGATCGGCGCGTTGCTGCGCGAGGCTGTAGTCAGCTGCGGACGCCACGCATGAGCGCGGCCCCGAGCACGCGCGCGGTACGCGCCGGCATCGAATCGGATACGCAGCATGGGGCCGTAGTGCCGCCGCTGCATCTGAGCACCAACTATGCCTTCGCAGGATTTGGGTGCAAACGCCCGTACGACTATTCGCGCAGTGGTAATCCCACGCGTGACCAACTGGGCCGCGCGCTTGCCGATCTCGAAGAGGGTGCCGGCGCTGTCGTCACCGCGAGCGGCATGGCCGCCGTCGCACTGGTGCTCGAACTGGTGCCGGCGGGCGGCCTTGTGCTGGCGTCGCACGATTGCTATGGCGGCACGTGGCGATTGCTTGACGCGTGGGCGAGGAAAGGCCGCTTTCGAGTGTTGTTTGCCGACCTCACCGATGCCGCCGGGATTGCCGAAGTGTTCGCAAACAAACCCGATTTGGTGTGGATCGAGACGCCATCCAATCCTTTACTGCGCATCACGGACGTACGTCGTGTGGCGCACGCAGCGCGCGAGATCGGTGCGTGCTGCGTGGTGGACAACACGTTCCTCTCGCCGGCTTTGCAGCGGCCGTTGACGCTCGGTGCGGACATCGTCGTGCATTCGACCACCAAGTACATCAATGGTCACAGCGATGTCGTCGGCGGCGCCGTCATCGCCAGGGACGCCGAGACCGCGCAGCAATTGTCGTGGTGGGCCAATTGTCTCGGCCTCACCGGTGCGCCGTTCGACAGTTTTTTGACCCTGCGCGGGTTGCGTACGCTGGTGCCGCGTTTGCGCACACACGAGGAGAATGCAGCGCGCGTCGCTGCGTTGCTGGAGGATCATGCAGCGGTGACGCGAGTGTACTGGCCCGGCTTGCCGACGCATCCAGGACATGCGCTGGCGGCGAGGCAGCAAAGCGGCTTCGGCGCGATGTTGAGCTTCGAACTTGCCGGCGGCATTCCTGCGATCGAGGCATTTCTCGATGGTTTGCAGTATTTCTCGCTGGCCGAATCGCTGGGGGGTGTCGAAAGTCTAATCGCGCATCCGGCGACCATGACGCACGCATCCATGGCGCCCGAGGCGCGGCGCATGGCAGGCATTGGCGATTCGCTGTTGCGTGTATCGGTAGGCATCGAGGACGGCGCGGATCTGTGTTCGGATGTGTACGCGGCGCTGCAGCGTGCGCAGGGATTGTCCACGCCGCACAAGGCTCGCGCATGAGCGCACTGCCAAAATTCGTTGCGCCGCTCAGCGACACCGCGCTGGTGCTGCTCGGCACTGGCGTCGTCGGCAGTGCCTTGCTGCGTCTGCTGGCGACACCGGCCGCATCGAACTTGAATCTGGTCGGCGTTGCCAATTCGACACGTGAGATCGCCAACGCGCGCGGCCTTGTGTCGACGCAGGTTCGGGCATCGCTGGCGACTGCGAGCGCGCATCGAAATGATTCGTCATTGCTCGCGGCGCTCGATGGCAGCGGGGCGGCGCGGCGGGTAATCGTCGATGCTACGGCGTCCG
>JBDUED010000233.1:0-2529 GCA_040002595.1 Dokdonella sp.
GGTCGCGCGACCGGCCCGCATCTGCATCTGGGTTTGCGTTGGGTCGGCCAGCGCGTCGATCCACAACCGCTGCTGGACAATCCCTTGCAGTTGCACGATGTCGGCGACAGTCCGATTGAAGTGGAACGCAAGGAAAACGCGACCGCGGAGCCAAAGGAAAAAACGCCGCCGAATGACGACGACGAAGGCTGAGCAGCCAGCGCTGTCGACACGACGAACCGGACGCGCTGAGCGCGTCCGGCCTACGCAGGCAGCGCGAGATCGTCAAGCATGGCTTTCAGAAAACGCGCCGCTTCGCCGCCGGTCGCGGCGCGGTGATCGAAGGTCACCGATAGCGGAATCACGCGGTGGGCCGCGAAACCACCCATTACCGGCGTCATCTGATGGCGACCCTTGCCGGCGGCAATGATCGCGACGCACGGCGGCACCACCACGGGCGTCGCGTAGCGACCGGCAAACATTCCGAAATTCGACAGCGAAATCGTGTAGCCGGAAAGTTCCGACGGGGGAATGCTTCGCTCTTCGACTTGCGTGCGCAGGCGCTTCACCGCCGCTCGCACACCCATCATGTCAAGCACATCGGCGTTGCGCAGGGCTGGCACGAACAAGCCGTCATCGGTATCGACCGCGATGCCGATGTCGACATGCGGATGCAGCGTGCGGGTCAGGTTCTCACCGTCGAACCACGCGTTGAGCGCGGGCACGGCCTTGCACGCATGCACGATTGCGCGCACGAGTCGCCCGGTGATGTCGTTGCCGGATACCCAGGCGTGGATATCGGCATCGTCGCTCAACGTGGTCGGCACGACCTGCGCATGCGCGGCGGCCATCACGCGTGCCATGTTGCGGCGCACGCCTTTCAATTGTTCCGGCTGGCCGGTGGCGACGACCGAATGCGGGGTCGTGCGCATGGGTTTGCCTGCGGCGGAAACCGTCGTCCGCTGTGCAGAAGTATGGGCTGCGGCCGGAATGGCTGATGTTGCGGTGGTGGAAGTTGCACTGGATTGCGGCGCTCTCACGGAAGCAGGACCGCCGGTGCGCGCAGTGCCCGCTGCCGCAGCGTCCTTCACATCCTTGATCGTCACCACGCTGCCCGCGCCGCTCGGTTTCACGCGTGCAAGATCGACGCCGAGCTTTTTCGCCAAGGCTCGCACCGCGGGTACGGCCTTGACGCCGCCGACACTCGTTGCCGTTTCCGCGTGCACGCGATTGCTCGATTGCATCGCGCCAACCACGGTACCTTCGTCGGCGCGGCCGGCGTTGTCGTTCTCGACAATTTCGCCGCCCTCGTCCGATGCGACAACGCCCTTGCCATCGGGCGCTTCGCTGCCGGCGCCTTTGCCGCTCGCGGCCGCTTTCGGCGGCGGTGCATGGTGATGTCCGGTCGCTTCGGCTTCGGCGCGCTGCGGCTTCTTTGGGTCGATCTCGAATTCCGCCAACGCCGCGCCGGTCGCGATTACATCCCCGGCGCCGCCGTGCACTTTGGCGAGCTTTCCGGAATACGGCGAGGGCACTTCTACGATGGCCTTGGCTGTCTCCATGGAGACCATCGGCTCATCGAGCGTGACGGTACCGCCTTCCTTGACGAGCCATTCGACGATCGTGGCGTCGGGCAGGCCTTCGCCAAGGTCGGGCAGATGGAATGTCTTGATGTCGGCCATGAGTGAACTCTTGGTTTGCGGGCGTGCAGGATGGCAGCCCGGATCAATTAAAATGCAGCAGCACCAGAGCAATGAATGCCGGAAGCGCCTGCACAAAAAAAATCTTGCGGCTGACCGTCCACCCGCCATAAAGGCCGGCGATGATCACGCAGGAAAGAAAGAATATCTTCACATGCCAGCCGTCGGCACCGAGGCAGAGACCCCAGATCAGCCCAGCGGCGAGAAAACCGTTGTAGAGGCCTTGATTGGCAGCCAGCGCCTTGGATGCTGCGGCGAATTGAGGCGTGAGAGCAAACGTCTTGCGGCCGTACGGTGTATCCCACAAAAACATTTCGAGCACGAGAAAGTAAATGTGAAGCAGGGCGACCAGGCCGATGAAGAGGTTTGCAACGGCATGCATGTCCGGCTCCCAAGTTGGTTGTCAGCTTGCCGCCAAGGTGCGCTGCACCGCCGCCACAATACGCTCGACGCTGGGCAGATATTTCATCTCCAGCCGATACAGCGGGATATGCGTGTCGTAGCCGGTCACGCGGATCACCGGCGCAACCAGATCATAGAGCGCTTCATCGGCGAGGCGTGCGGCAATCTCGGCGCCGAATCCGGCGGTGCGCGGTGCTTCGTGCACGATCACGCAGCGGCCGGTTTTCTTCACCGATTCGTGGATCGTGTCGAAATCGAGCGGGGTCAGGGTGGCGACATCGATGACCTCGGCGCTGATGCCTTCCTCGGCCAGCGCATCGGCCGCTTCCAGTGTTTCCTTGACCTGCGCTCCCCACGTCACCAGAGTCACGTCGCTGCCATCGCGCAACACGAAGCACACATCGAGGGGCAGCGCTTCGCCGTCGTCGGCAACCTCTTCCTTGTACTG
>JBDUED010000234.1:0-2513 GCA_040002595.1 Dokdonella sp.
TGCCGGCAAGCTCGAAATTGAAATCGAAGTCGAGCGGATTGAGCGCGTAGACCTTCGCACCGCGACTCGCCGCCTTGCGGATGCGGTGATTAAGCAACGGAATTTCATGGCGTGGATTGCAACCTATCAAGAGGATCGCGTTTGCCTTCTCGATGTCAGCCACCGCCATCTCGAAAGGAGCTGCGGTCGGCGCATCGGCACCATCGAGCAGGCGCAGACGGTGATCAATGTTGTCGCTGCCGAGCGCACGCAACAGCTTGCCCAGCAGATGGCCTTCCTCATTCGAGGTCAGCGGCGCGACCAGCGCGCCAACGTCGCCACCAGCGGCACGCAGATGGTCGGCAGCGAATGCGAGTGCATCCGCCCAACTTGTCTCGACCAGCTCGCCGTTCTTGCGGACCATGGGTTTGAGCGCGCGATCCGCCGCGCGCAGTGCGTCGTTGGAGTAACGATCGCGATCAGACAACCAGCATTCGTTGATTGCTTCGTTGTCGCGCGGCACCGCGCGCAAGGCTTCACCGCGACGCGTATGCAGCCACAGGTTCGAGCCGAGCGCATCGTGGTAACCGATCGACTCACGAGCGAGTAGTTCCCACGCGCGTGCCTTGAAACGGAAAGGCTTGTTGGTCAGCGCGCCAACCGGGCAGACATCGATCACGTTGCCGGACAATTCACTCATCAGCGGCTTGCCGACGTAGGTGCCGATCTGCAGGCGTTCACCACGTTCCATGCCGCCCAGTTCATAGGTGCCGGCGACGTCCGCCATCACGCGCACGCAACGCGTGCACTGGATGCAGCGCGTCATTTCTGTTTCGACCAGCGGTCCGAGGTCTTCGTCGGGCACGACGCGCTTTTGTTCAACGAAGCGCGATACCGAGCGCCCGTAGCCCATCGACAGATCCTGCAATTCGCATTCGCCACCCTGATCGCAGATCGGGCAATCGAGCGGATGATTGATCAGCAGGAATTCCATCACATTGCGCTGCGCCGACAACGCGCGCTGCGACTGCGTCTGGATCTTCATGCCCTCGGCGACTGGGGTCGCACAAGCCGGCTGCGGCTTGGGCATCGGCCGTCCGCCCATTTCGACCTCGACCATGCACATGCGGCAGTTCGCGGCGATCGGGAGTTTTTCGTGATAGCAGAAACGCGGGATCGCAATACCGGCCTTGTCCGCAGCCTGGATGATCATCGAGTTCTTCGGAACGACCAACGATTTGCCGTCGATCTCGACGGTGACATGATCGGGCGGAACGCCAGGCACTGCGGGCTGCGCGCTCATGGTTGGGCTCCTGCCGGAGCCGGGAATCGGGAATCGGGAATCGGGAATCGGCGAAGCGCGACCTCCTGCCTTTCCCAATCCCTATTCCCTATTCCCGATTCCCGATTCGCGACAACAGAGCGCAGGTTCATGCGGCAACCTCCAATCGCGAATCGACCATCGAACGGCCGTTCTTGATGAAGTACTCGAACTCGCTCCAGTAGTGCCGCAGCATGCCCTGCACCGGCCACGCGGCTGCTTCGCCGAATGCGCAGATCGTGTGACCTTCGATCTGACCTGCGGCCTGCTTGAGCATGTCGAGGTCGCCGAGTTCCGCCGTGCCTTCGACGATGCGCGTGAGCATGCGATACATCCAGCCGGTACCTTCGCGGCACGGCGTGCACTGACCGCACGATTCGGCGAAATAGAAACGCGAGATGCGTTGGCAGGCACGCACCATGCAGGTGGTTTCATCCATCACGATGACTGCGCCCGAGCCGAGGCCGGAACCCGCCTTCTGAATAGCGTCGTAGTCCATCGTCAAGCCCATCATCATCTCGGCTGGCAGCACCGGCATCGACGAACCGCCAGGAATCACCGCCTTCAGCGTATGGCCGTTGCGCACGCCGCCGGCCATCGCGAGCAGTTCCGAAAACGGTGTGCCGAGCTTGATCTCGTAGTTGCCCGGCTTGTTGACATGACCGGACACCGAAAATATTTTCGGGCCGCCATTGTTCGGCTTGCCGACATTGAGAAACCAGTCGGCACCCTTGTTGAGGATCGCCGGTACAGAAGCATACGTTTCCGTGTTGTTGATCGTGGTCGGCTTGCCGTACAGCCCGAAGTTGGCCGGAAACGGCGGCTTGAAGCGCGGCTGGCCCTTTTTGCCTTCCAGCGATTCCATCAGCGCGGTTTCTTCGCCACAGATGTAGGCGCCGGCACCGAGCGCGTTGTGGATATCGACGTCGACGCCGCTACCCAGGATGTTCTTGCCGAGCAGGCCCGCTGCGTAAGCATCTTTCAACGCCAGCTCGATATGCTCGAACGGCTCGTGATGAAATTCTCCGCGCAGGTAGTTGTAGGCAACCGTCGAACCCGTCGCGTAGCACGCAATCGCCATACCTTCGATAACCGCATGCGGATTGAAGCGGAGGATGTCGCGGTCCTTGCACGTGCCGGGCTCGGACTCGTCCGAGTTGCACAGGATGTATTTCTGCATCGTGCCCTTGTGCATGAACGACCATTTCAAACC